>DEIL01000005.1 GCA_002352445.1 Desulfobulbaceae bacterium UBA2775 | reverse complement strand
AAAGAGATGGGATTTGCCAGGAAAATCAGGCTTTCCCGGGAAGGGGAGAATCACTCCATGTTCAAGGGAAAACCTCCGGTTTATGAGGCGTATATCAGCCATGATGATATGGTAACCGAAATCCCTGAAGGTGGGGTGATTCTGGCGGGCAATGATTTTACTCCCATCCAGGCCATGGCAGTCACCCATAAGAAAGGGACATTCTGGGCTGTTCAGTACCATCCGGAATATAATCTTCATGAGATGGCCAGCCTGATTGTCGCCAGAGAAGAACCGCTGATACAGAGAGGATTTTTTAAGCAGCCTGATGAGCTGAAGGCTATGGTCGATAAAATGAAGATTCTTTACAAAGAACCTGACAGAAAAGATCTCAGGTGGCAGCTTGGCATTGATGATGATGTCCTTTCCAGTGAAATAAAAGAGTGTGAGTTCAAAAATTGGATCGATAGGCTCGTATTACCCTATAGCGTAAAAATAATGGAGAACAACAATGAATAGCGGTATTGCAAAATTCTCATTTCCGACAACCATTTACTTTGGTGCCGGTGCTGTTTATGAACTTCCTCAGTATTTAAAAGATGTTGGCATAAAAAAGCCCCTGCTTGTTACCGACCCCGGTATGCTTAAAACCGATGTATTTCCAAAAGTTCAAGGGATTTTAGAGGATTCAGGAATTCAGCCTGGTCTTTTTTCAGAGGTTAATCCCAATCCTCTGGACAGCGATATCCAGAAGGCAGTGGATGTTTATAGAAATGAGATGTGCGATGGGCTCATTGGTCTTGGTGGCGGCAGTGCTCTTGATGCCGCTAAAATGGTACAGGTTATAGCAGGTCATGGCGGCAAAGTTAATGATTATGATATTTCTACAGGAGGAAATGAGAATATAAAAGGGCCTCTTCCCCCAATGGTGGCTATTCCTACCACCTCCGGCACGGGGAGTGAAGTGGGGAGCTGTTCTGTTATAACGTCTGTGGCGCTTGGTCGAAAATTTCTTGTCTGCAGTCCCCTGCTGATCCCTTCCATAGCATTGCTTGACCCGGAACTTACCATGGGAATGCCGGCGGCCCTCACTGCAGGAACTGGTATGGACGCCTTTACCCATTGTCTTGAGGCGTTATCTGTTAAGGATTTTCACCCCATGTGTGATGCCATTGCCCTTAAGGGGATAGAGTTTGTGGCACAGTACCTTGAAACCGCTGTGAGAGAGCCGGACAATATTGAGGCCAGGGGATATATGCAGCTGGCAGCAATGATGGGTGCCGTAGCCTTTCAAAAGGATCTCGGTGCCACCCATTCTCTTTCCCATTCTCTTTCGGCGGTTTGTCATGTTCCTCATGGTCTCGCCAATGCTATCTGTCTTGTGCCGGTTATGAAGTTTAATAAGGAAAATTGCCTGGCAGAATATGCAAAGGTGGCGGCATGTTTTGGTGTCAATACCTTTGAAATGTCCCTGGCGGAAGCTGCTGAAAAAGTGATAGAGGCGGTGATGGATCTAAATAAACGGATTGGAATTCCGGAGAATTTATCTGACGTGGGGGTTAAAGAGGAAGATCTGGAAGAGCTCACAGAAAAGGCATTTCTGGATGGTTGTCATCAATCCAATCCAAGATCATGCACCAGAGAAAACATGATGGAACTTTACAGAGAAGTTTTATAAAAACCTACGCATTTGTATATTCATTCGCCCGGGAGGGTTTCAAGTTATGGCTAAAGGGTTTACAGGAGTAATTCTAAGTGTTGATCTTACAGATGGGAAAATAGAACACATTGAATTGTCTGATGGGTTCTACCGAACTTATATGGGGGGAAGTGGTTTCGGGGCTTATTTTTTATTAAAAGGGCTGAAGGGAAAGACTGATCCTCTTGCTCCCGAAAATATAGTCACTATGGCACCCGGTATTACAACAGGAGCCGCCGTCAGTGGTGTCAGCCGTTGTTGTATAACTGCCCTGTCCCCGGAAACGGGAGGAGTTGGAGACAGCCAGTTGGGCGGAGATATCGGTCCCATGATAAAACGGGCGGGTTATGATGGTATTGTAATCTCCGGAAAAGCCGCCGGCCCCTGTTACCTTCTCGTGGATGGGGAGAATGTCCAAATCAAGGATGCGGCAGAAATCTCTGGAAAAACTGTTTTAGAAGCCCACGACGCGCTGACAGGTGAATATGGCGATAAAAAGATCAGTATCCTTCAATGTGGACCGGCCGGCGAGAACCTGGTCCGGTTTGCATGCCTTATGGGTGATTTCAACCACGCTGCCGGCCGGGGAGGAATGGGAGCGGTTTTCGGAAGCAAAAATTTGAGGGCGGTTGTGGTAAAGGGCAGGGGAGGTGTCGATTTTGAAGATTCTGATACCCTGAAAAAACTGGCCAGGCTTGCCATGGACCGGCTGCCGGGCTCCGGCTTTCCCGAAATACTTCAGAAGCTTGGCACGCCTGGTGTTACAGCCCCTCAGGCAGAAGGTGGCAACCTTGCCACCCATAACTTTTCCAGAAGCTGGCACAAAGATTATATGAACCTCCATGGCGGCACCTATGAGAGTGAGATAGGGGCTGGTAACACCACCTGTTTCGGCTGTATCCTGGGGTGCAGAAAAAAAGTGAAGGCAGAATCACCATGGACGGTAACTGATCGGTTGGGTGGCCCTGAATTTGAAACCCTGGGACTTTTAGGCTCTAACCTTGATATCACCGATGCCGTAGCGGTTTCAAAGGCTAATGAGCTTTGCAATAACTACGGCCTGGATACCATCTCCATGGGTGGGGCTGCAGCCTATCTTTTTGAATGCCTGGAAAAAGGTGTAGTAACCCCTGCTGACTGTGACGGCAAAGAACTTGGTTTTAATGATCCGGAGGGACTGTTCTGGCTTATAGACCAGGTCGTGAACCGTCGGGGGGTCGGTGATACGCTTGCCGACGGACTTGTGGGTGCTGTTGCAAAATTTGGCCGAGAAACAGAACCCTATGCCATCCATATAAAAAACAAAGTTCCCGCTGTCCATATGGCCCAGGTTAAACCCAGCCTGGCTCTGATGTATGCAGTCTGCCCTATTGGCCCTGACCATATGTCCAATGAACATGACTGGCTGCTGACCAGTGAAGCAGAATTTTCCAAAAGTCTGGGAATACTTGGTGGTGGCCAGCTCGAGAGTTCTGATTTAAACAAAGTTCGTATGACAGTCTACTCCCAATACTATTACAGTCTGCTGGATACGCTTTGTCTCTGTATGTTCTGCTGGGGATGTGGCAGTTTGTTTAATTACCGCGATCTTGAAGATCTTCTGCGTTATACCACCGGATGGGAGTCAACAATGTTTGAGTTGATGAAAGTGGGAGAGAGACGAATCAATATGTTGCGTCAAATCAATGTCAGGCAGGGATTTACCTCAAAGGATGACACCCTTCCTCAGCGCCTTTTTGAAAAGCTTCCTGATGGTCCCGCCAAGGGTAGATGTGTTGACAAAGAGGCCTTTACCAAGATGCGCGCCCAATATTATGATCTGCTGGGATGGGATGATAGCAATGGTAATCCCAGGAATGGGAAACTCCGCGACCTTGGCCTGGAGTGGGCCATTTAGTGCCTTACTTTTTATCTTCTCCAGGGTCAACCAAAGGTTGTGACTGAATTGGGTTGGAGGGTTCGCAGGAACCACTACAACCACAACCGGTAGCATCGGTTTTGCTGTGTATCTGACTGTGACTATGGGCGTGATCGTCGGTTCCACAGGATCCAGAGGAACAGCCGCAGCCATCGTCTGCTCCAAACCAACCCCTGATGACGTTGTACAAAGGATGGATGGAGAGAGCGAGAAGCAGCAGGGTTGCCGTTGTCATCAACCAGGTGGGCAGGATTTCAGCTGCATGGCCGACAGCGGCAACAGCAGAGATGCCAAGGGAGAAATATATGGCATCAACCGCCAGGCCGCACAGTACACTGATGACAGCGATGGAGAGCAGATATAGGGCTGTGGCCCGTTTTCCCAGCAGGCCGATCAGTACGGACAACGAAGTAATATTGGTTGCCGGGCCGACCAGCAGGAAGACCAGGGCTGTTCCGGGGCTGACTCCTTTCATGATAAATGCTGCTGCAATGGGAGTCGATGCAGTTGCGCAAATATAAAGAGGAATACCGAAGGTCAGCATAAGCAGCATAGAGGACAGACCTCCGCCCAGGTATCTGGATATTATGGCGTCAGGTATCAGCACGTTGATCAGTCCTGCCAGCAGGATACCGACAAAAAACCAACCTGCCAGATCTGCCCAGAGACTGGTTCCCGCGTATTTCAGTCCTGTTCCCAGCTTTTCAACTAAACTGTGATGTTTTTTATGTTTTTCCGGTGGACAGTCAATGCCGTCACAGCAGTTGTCTATGGGGCAGCTCAGATCCGCTTTTGTCTGTTTTCCTTTGTCTGGTGGATTAAAAAAATTTTCTGCGCTGCCGGCTGTGAACGCTGAGATAAAGGCTGAGATCGGTCTGGCAATTGTCATAATTGGATCAAGCAGGGCCCAGGTTATGGATATAGAATCTACGCCTGACTCCGGTGTTGAGATCAAAAATGCTGTGGTGGCACCATTATTGGCCCCCTGTTTTTTCAGTGACGCCGCGGCAGGTAATACACCGCAGGAACAGAGCGGGATAGGAATACCAAGGAGCGCCGCTTTGAATACCGAACTGAAACGACCGTTGCCCAGGTGGCCAGCTACGTAGGCCGGGGATAAAAACATCTTGAGAAGCCCGCCGATCATCAGGCCGAACAGGATATAAACAGAAGCCTGCTGGAGCATATCCCATGAGGCAAGAAGGACATTATATAGAAAGTTCAACATTATGATTACCTGATCCACTCTTCTACTTCAACCTGTTTGGGCGCCCGACCAACACATTTGACCTCTCCGTTAATGACAACTGCCGGGGTCGAGAAAATACCCAGCTGGGCCATTTCCTGGAAGTCCGATACTTTGGTGATCGACGCACCAATTCCTTTGGCGGCAACTGCAGCTTCGACTACTTCTTGTGCCTGTTCGCAGGCCGCGCATCCGGGTCCGCATACTTTGATTTCCATGATTCTCTCCAATGGTGGGTGACTTACAGCTATTTGAGTATTCTAATCAGATAACCAGATTAAACAAGTAACCGGTAAAAAGGATACCGGTACTCACAACAGTGATAAATACCACGATGAGTTTTGGCTTAAGTACCTTGCGGAGAATCACCATTTCAGGCAGGGACAGGGCGATAACGCTCATCATGAAGGCCAGTACCGTACCTAAAGCTGCTCCTTTTCCTAAAAGTGCCTCAACAACCGGTACGATTCCGGCGGCATTGGAGTACATGGGGATACCAACCACAACTGCTGCCGGAACTGACCACCAGGCATCTTTACCCATGATTGAGGCCATGAAATCTTCCGGCACATACCCATGAATGAGGGCACCCACTCCGATACCTGCAACCACATAAATCCAGACCTTGCCGACAATATCGCGCACAGCCTCACGGCCACGCTCAACCCGACCGGCCCAGGTCAGCTTTTGTTCCACAACAATAGCCTCTCCTGCCCGCATTTCCTGAACCCAGTCTTCAATCCAGTGTTCCAGCTTAAATCGGCCAATGACCCAGCCGGCAATAACGGCAATAAGCAGCCCTGTTCCCAGGTAGATAGCCGCAATTTTCCAACCGAGTAAACCATAAAGGAGAACCAGGGCAATTTCATTGACCATGGGGGCAGCGATGAGAAAGGAGAAGGTAACACCCAGAGGGACTCCGGCCTGAACAAAGCCGAGAAAAAGGGGCACTGCTGAACAGGAGCAGAAGGGAGTGACAATACCCAGCAGTGCAGCCATCACATTACCCGCTGTCTCCCGTTTTCCTGCCAGATATTTGCGGGTGCGTTCCTGGGTGAAGAATGATCGAATCATGCCGATGACAAAGACAATCAAGGTAAGCAGCATCATAACCTTAGGGGTGTCATAGACAAAAAACTGGATTGCTTCACCAAGGTGACTTCCTCTTTCGAGGCCGAGCAGGGAGTAGGAAAAAAAATACGAAAAGGGCTCCAGCTGTTTGTAAATCAGATACCAGAGTGCAAAGCCGAGCAGCCCTGCAAAAGTACCCTTTGCCATATGTATATTTTTTGTTCCCACCCTCAGGCTGGAGTCTGTTTTATTACAGCCGCAGCCAGTGGAGTGAATAGGTTCCATTTTCTTTCCTCAGTTTCCTGCAAGACAGTCACGTAACACCGCTGCTTCGGGCAGAGTCTTACGCATTTGGCCTAGTTTTTTATCATTATCCAGCCAATGGCGCAGTTCACCCAGCATGGTTGCCGCGTATGCGGACTCACTGTTGTCCGCCAGGGAGTAAATCATCCAGGTTCCTCTCCGTTCCCTATCAACCAACTCAGCGTCTTCCAGAATTTTCATATGCTTGGAGACGGTAGACTGGGCCAGTCCCAGTACCTTCTGAACTTCGCAGACACAGAGCTCTCCTTCCTGCAGGATTTTTAGAACCCGAACTCTGTTGGGGTCGGACAGTGCCTTCATGGTTCGAATAAATGGTTTCATTTTATTAATCCCTATATTCATATATCGTCAATTAGCGATATATTGTAATGCGATCGTCGCATCTGTCAATGCTTTTACGCTATAAATTTTTCTGATTACCCGTGAAACTCAGCTGCTTTTGTCGTCATTCCCGTGTAGGCGGGGATGACAACTTTGCAAAACTTTTTATATACAGTCAGGGATATTGTATTCACACTTGAAGCTCTGGTGGGCTTTTTTGAATGGTTGCCAGGAAAACACAGGAGAGGAAAACGAAGTAGTGTCCCTGCTGTGAGTCATAGAGAAAAGAATTCAGAGTACAACCTATTGTCATGCTGATGACTATCCCTTGCAACAACCATCTATCCGGTTTTGATAACTTGAGAGAGGTGAACAGCATTGTCACAAGCAGCAGCAGGAAAAGGGAAAGGCCAACTACCCCCAGCTGCACAGCGATAAACAGATATTCATTATGCGGATTACCTGTCCTTTTAATTTCCGTACCTTTAATCAGGTTGTCGTGTGCTACTTCGAAGCCACCTGTGCCGTGGCCGAAAAGAGGTTTTTCCTTGAATAACGCAAGACAGTTAGTATACCAGTCGAACCTCATGCCCACCGATGTCCTCGAGCTTCCCTGCTCATATGTCTGGATTTCTTCTATCGCCTCGTCGATACGAGACGATACGTTTTCAGATGAAAGATAGAGTGTGGTGGAGAGGGCAACCAGCAACATAAATCCGATCAACTGTATTTTTAA
Organism: Desulfobulbaceae bacterium UBA2775; assembly: GCA_002352445.1. Classification (GTDB taxonomy): domain Bacteria; phylum Desulfobacterota; class Desulfobulbia; order Desulfobulbales; family Desulfocapsaceae; genus Desulfomarina. The sequence goes on along the minus strand of DEIL01000005.1, from coordinate 25,306 downwards.
TGAGAAGCGTTGAATGGTGTAGAGAACGGCAAGACAGACAAGAACCAGCATGCCGATTCTTCCGGGGGCAAGAAAGGTGAGATTGGCTAGAGCTACGATCCCGATAAATAACCAGAAATATCTGTCCTGCTTTGACTCGGCAGCACGGTGGGCCGACCAGAAGATTAAAACAGACATGAAAAAGGAGTGGGTTATGTGGTAAACCAGAGAGTCTCCAAATCTGTGGGAGGTAATTAAAGAGAGTGACATGCCGAAGGAGACGATCATAAGAACAATACATCCGGCAATAAAACTATATTCGGCACTGGTTCGTGCCCAGGGTTTACCCCGAAGAAGAGAAATAACGATAGGGAAAAAGATAAGCTCACGATATTTTTTCAGATTACTCAAGCCATCGGCCAGGTCTGCCGGGGAATAGACAAGGCCTATCACAAACAGAAGGAAAAGAAGGCATGCAACCAGTGATACCGGACTGTTCCGCAGTATTTCCGGTAGTTCCATAAACTTACCGGACAGCACCCAGAAAAGAACAGCCAGAATCGAAAAGAGTGCAATAAAGGCGGTAGAAAAAGGTATGAAGAAACAGGTGGCAATAACTGAAAATGCACCTGCCTGGGATAAATGGTATGATATCGTCTTTTTAGTCTTCAATTTTTATTTTGTACCCCCTGGCAATCGAGTAAAGAATCATGATTTGAGATGATCACGATATCTACTACCATACCTGCTGAATCGCTTTTCGCAACCGTAATTTCAGCTCTTGTGGTCGCTCCACAGGCTTGATTTTCTGCCCGGGCTAATCTCCGGGTTTCAGGCAAAAAGAATGATTCTTGTGAAAACCGGCAGAAACGCTCAAAGAAGTTGTTGGGAATGCGAGAAATATTGTTTTATTTCAGAAAGTGTTTTGAAAACGAGACAATTCTATGTATTGATAGTCTGGCAATGTTGAAAAATGCAAGTGTGTATTTTGTTATATTTCCGCCTTCCTTTGCTCATTCATGCAGATTGCGGAAAAATTGGCTAGTTTATGCCCGTTCCGGGACGAAATATTTGTCTTTAAATCGAGGCATTAGATTGCTGGCTATAAAATTAATGAAGGAGGAGTCTATGAAAAAGAAGCTAGTTGCTGCGATTTTTTCCTGTTCCGCCCTGCTTGTTGCAGGTACGGTCATGTCAGCAGACACAATTAAAATTGGTTTTAACATTCCAATGACCGGGGATATTCCTAAAGTTGGTGAATCCTCCAAGTTTTCTGCGGAAATGCTGAAGGCAGATATCAACGGCGCGGGTGGTCTGGAAGTTGGCGGCAAAAAATATATGCTTGAGTTTATCTATGAGGATAACGAAGCTAAGGCCGAGTCAGCGGTAACAACAGCCCTGAAGCTGATAGATAAAGATCAGGTTCTGGCCATGATTGGTCCTAATTCAAGTAAGCAGGCAGTTCCGGCCGGACAGGTTGCCGATGATAATGAGACGGTTATGGTTACTCCATGGTCAACGAACCCTGACTCTACTCTGGATCGCCCATGGGTCTTCCGTGCAGCGTTTCTTGACCCGTTCCAGGGCCCCGTAGCAGTGAACTTTGCTGTAAAAACTTTTAATGCAAAAACTGCAGCGGTTCTTTACGATCTTTCCAACGATTATTCGAAAGGGCTGGCGGAGATTTTCCGTGAAGTGTTTGAGAAAAAAATGGGCAAGGATACTGTTGTTGCATTTGAAAGCCATGGCACCAAAGATCAGGATTTTTCTGCGCAGTTGACCAAAATCATCAGTGCAAAACCTGACTTTATCTTTCTGCCGGATAACTACAATCAGGTGGCACTTATAGTAAAGCAGGCCCATCAGCAAGGCTATAAAGGCCAGTTTATGGGATCTGATGCATGGGGTTCGTCTGAACTTATGACTCTTTGCGGCGATGACTGTAAAGGTCTGTATTTCTCCACTCACTATGCAGCAGCCGGTGCGACCGGAGCAACCAAAGAATTTATCGATCGTTATACCAAGAAGTATGGTTATGTACCGGATGATGTTGCGGCCCTTACCTGGGATGCAACCCGTATTGTCCTTCAGGCCGTTCAGGATACCGGTGGTCTCAGCGGTAAGCTGAGAAAAGATCGTAAAGCTGTACTCAAGGCGATGGCAGCTATTCCTTCATTTGACGGTATCACCGGCAGCATGAAGTTTGACGAGCAGGGTGATCCTGTTAAATGTGCTGTTGTGGTTCAAATCAGTGACTCTGGTGAGTTTGAGTTTGCAGAGTCTGTATGTCCTTAACCCGAACAGATCGGAACTTTTTAAAATGCTTGGATAATTTCTAAGGTACTAAGGTAGCTAGAAGTAATTTTTAGAAAGGCATACTTTCCGGCAGGCGCAGATATCAATTGCGCCTGCCGGATTACTTTCACGAATATGTCAGGCTTTTTTGTCCTGCCTCTTTCCTTGAAAAAACATAAATGTCAAGGAAAGAGGCAGGACTACAAACCCAGATAAACGGGATAAGTACCTTCACGAAATTCTTTCAAAAAAACAAGAAAAGAATTTATAAGGTAAAAGCAAGAGGCGTTTCATGCTAGAAAGTATTATTCAGAATTTAATTAATGCACTGCAGTGGGGAAGTTTTTATGCCCTTATTGCCCTTGGATACACCATGGTCTACGGAGTACTGACTCTGATAAACTTCGCCCATGGTGATGTTTTTATGGTTGGGGCATATATCGCTTTTTTTGTTGCAACCTTTATCCTTGGTGCTTTAGGACTGCCCGGATGGGTAGCCCTGGCTCTTACCATACCGATCACCATGATCTTGACCGCCGGCGTGGGGGTTTCGCTGGAGCGAATTGCCTATCGTCCATTGCGGCGGAAAGGGGCCCACAGGCTGTATGTTGTTATTACTGCCCTGATGTGCGGACTGATTCTCGAAAATGCCAACCTGGCCATTTTTGGTGCCAGCCGCAAAGCCTTCCCGGAACTTATTTCCGTGCAAGTCTATACCATTGGCGGAGTGAGCTTTACCAATCTGAAAATTGCTGTAATCGGTACTGCAATTCTTTCATTTTTTATTCTGCAGTGGATTGTTACAAAGACGAAGGTGGGGATGGCAATGCGAGCCATTTCCTATGACAAATTTGCTGTACCCCTTATGGGGATTCCCATAGACAATATTATTGTCATCACTTTTATACTTGGTTCTGCGTTTGCCGGTCTTGCCGGGCTGCTTTTTGCCATGAGTTATCCTATTCTTGAGCCGTATATGGGGGCCTTGATAGGCTGGAAGGCATTTATTGCCGCAGTAGTTGGCGGGATCGGAGATATCAGGGGAGCATTTCTTGGAGGATTTCTGCTGGGAGCGGTTGAGATTCTGGTGGTAGCTGTATTTCCATCCACCTATCGGGACCTGATAGCTTTTTCAGTGCTTCTCATCATTTTGTCACTGAAACCAACGGGTCTTTTTGGTATCGCTAAAACCACCAAGATATAAGGGGATACCAATGAAATCATTATTACAGCGATATTCAGTGCAGTTATTCCTGGTGACCCTCGGGGGAATCATTACCTACCTGGCTTACCAGGAGGCAATAGGACTCTATTTCCTTTCAGTCATGATGTTTATGGGAGTTAATATAATTCTCTCTACCAGCCTCAATCTGGTAAACGGAAATATGGGAGAATTCTCCTGTGGCCATGCCGGATTTATGTGTGTTGGTGCCTATGTCTCCTCTATTCTAGGAGTTTTACTCTTCTCTAAAGACAAGATCTTTGGTGCACCTCTTCTAGATCCCGGGCTGGCGGTTTACCTTTTCCCGCTTGTTATCATAGCAGGGGGGATTGCTGCAGCACTTGCAGGGTTGCTGGTTGCCATACCATCATTTAAGACTCGTGGTGACTACCTGGCAATTATCACTATTGCCGCGAACTATATCATTATCAGCTTGGTCGAGAATCTTGGTGTTATAGGCGGTTCACGTGGTTTTATGGGAATGAAGAAAGTGATCAATGCCATGAGAGATACTGTCGATCTTCCCTGGATGGTCATCTGGGTCTTTATCTTTACTGTTTTCACCATATGGCTTTTGCGCAGGTACAATACCTCCACCTTCGGCAAAGGTGTATCCGCCATCTGCCAGGATGAGGTTGCAGCGGAAATTATGAGTGTGAACACCAATAAGATGAAGGCGATTACCTTTATGCTCTCCTCTGGCCTGGCCGGAGTTGCCGGTGGCCTGTTTGCCTATATCATCGGCTATGTGAATCCGGGCAGTTTTAATATTCTGAAATCCACAGAAGTGCTGGTAATGGTGTATCTTGGGGGAATGGCTTCTCTGTCGGGTGCTGTGATGTCGGCGATGTTTTTCACTATACTTCTAGAAGTGTTACGACCGTTGCAAATTTGGAAATGGGTCATTATTCCGCTTATCCTGATAATTGTTATGCAATTCCGGCCGGAGGGGATCATGGGGAATCGTGAGCTTTCCGATGTATTTCCATGGATGAAACGTTTCTATCGGTTTAAATAATATGCAGACTAACAATACAATAGAAGAATCCGTACCGGTTCTGGAAATAAGCGATATGACCCAGCGGTTTGGCGGATTGACCGCGATAGCGGATTTTAGTGTCAGCCTTGGTTCAAATTCCATGGCCGGTCTTATTGGTCCCAATGGTGCAGGGAAAACCACGGCATTTAACCTGGTAAGCGGTTTTTACCAGCCCACTGAAGGTGAAATTCTAATCTGCGGCAAGCCGACGGCGGGATTGAAACCGCACAAGGTGACAGCCCTTGGTGTGGCGCGCACCTTCCAGAATATCAGGTTGTGGAACCAGATGACGGTTTTGGACAATATCAGGGTAGCCCAGCATGGCAAGCTCGAATATGGATTTTTTCAAGCGGTCCTCCGTACCGGAGAATATTTCCAATGTGAGGAGCGAATTGAAAAGGAGGCCCGGGAACTCCTGGAGATCTTTGAACTCGATAAGTATGTGGACGAGTTTCCCACCAATCTGCCGTACGGGCTCCAGCGCAAACTTGAGATTGTGCGGGCTCTTTCTGAAAAACCGAAACTGCTGTTGCTGGATGAGCCGGCAGCAGGTTTGAATTCAGCTGATATACAGGAACTGATCCGGCTTATACGGTGGATACATGAAACTTTTGATGTGACAATCTGGCTGATTGAACATCATATGGATGTCATGATGGAGTTATGTGACGATATCAAGGTAATTGACTTTGGACAGACGATAGCGGAAGGTAACGCTGAGCATGTCCGTAACCATCCCGCGGTTATCTCCGCTTACCTTGGAGACGATAATATATAATGCTTCTCTCTGTTGAAAACCTCATAGTTAAATATGGTAATATTCAGGCATTGCATGGTGTCAGTTTTCACGTCAATGAAGGCGAGATTGTAACCCTCATTGGAGCAAACGGTGCCGGCAAAACCACAAGCCTTCATTCCATCACCAGGCTGCCTCCGCCGGAAGCACCCAGGGTTGTTTCAGGTGACATCAAATTCAAAGGTGATTCTATTCTGAAGACCCAGCCCTCATCGCTGGTTAAAGATCTGCAGGTTGCTCTGGTTCCTGAAGGCCGTCATATTTTCGGCAATCTGTCCGTCATGGAGAATTTGATACTGGCTACCTACTCAAGGGATAAAGACATTGATTTTTCCAATGAGTATAAACGTATTTTTGATCTCTTCCCACGCCTTGAAGAGAGAAAGAATCAACGGAGTGAATCTCTTTCCGGGGGCGAGCAGCAGATGCTTGCCGTTGGCCGGGCACTTATGACCGGCTGTACATTTCTACTCCTGGATGAACCTTCCATGGGGCTTGCACCGGTACTCAAGTATGAGCTCTTCCGTACCCTGAAACGGCTGAATGAAGAGGGGATGACTATTCTCCTTATCGAACAGAATGCCAGTCTTGCACTGAATCTTGCCAACAGAGGTTATGTCCTTGATACCGGAGAAGTTGCTGCAGAAGGAACTTCAGAGGAGCTGCTCAATAATCCGGAAGTAAAAAAAGCCTATCTGGGTGGTTGATCTTAGTATCTGCGCACCATCTGATTCTTTGCCATCCTCTATTTTTTTATATTCTTGCTCGGAACCTCTGTTTGAAACTATTCGATGAGGAATGGAAAAATGATTCTTGTGGGAGATATCGGCGCTACCAAGACTGTTCTTGCGTTGTTTTCCAAAGAAGATGGCGTAGCCGGCGGGGCTATTCATGAAACCCGCTTTGAGAGCAACAAATTCAGTTCTCTGGAGGCTGTTATTGTTGAGTTTCTGCACGAAACAAAGGCCAGGCCCATGGCTGCCAGTTTCGGTGTTGCCGGACCAGTGAAGGATGGAAAGGCGCAAATAACCAATCTGCCCTGGATTATCAGTGCGGAAAGTATCAGCAGTTCGTTCGACATAGAAGACGTATTCCTGCTCAATGATCTGGAATCTATAGCCACAGCAATCCCTTATCTCGGAGCAGACCAACTCTATACCATCAATCAGGGTAATGTTGCGGCCAGGGCTAACATTGCAGTCATTGCCCCTGGCACAGGGCTGGGAATCGCATTTCTTGTCTGGGCCGGTACCGGCTACAAGGCATGTGCCAGCGAGGGCGGCCACACAGCATTTTCCCCCCGCAATCCGCAGGAAGTGGAGCTGCTGAAATACCTGCAGCGTCGCTATGATCACGTCAGCTTCGAACGTATCTGTTCCGGCGGCCAATTGCCGAACATCTACGACTTCTGCAAGGAACAGGGCAGTTATCCGGAACCCGTCTGGTTAGCTACAGCGCTTAAACAGGCACCTGACCGTACTCCTGTTATCGTACAGGCAGCCCTTGAACTGAAAGCGGACATCTGTGAAGCGACCCTGGATATCTTTGTTCATACTCTGGGAACAGTGATCGGTAACATGGCCGTCACACTGCTGCCAAAGGGTGGAATTTATCTTGGTGGTGGCATTCCACCCCGTATTCTCACCCGCCTCCAGCAGCCGGATTTTCTCAGCGCTATCTCTGATAAGGGACGCTTTTCAGAACTCAGTTCCACCATGCCCATACATGTGATTATGGAACCAAGGTCAGCACTGCATGGCGCGGCATGGTCTGGTCTGGACGCAATGCAAAGCAGTTGATCTTTGTGGCACGCCTTTCCTAATCCCTTCTCTTCGGGATAGCACCTGACTTTCATATAAAGGGGTCAAGACTGATGCTGAATGTATTGAAAAATGAAAAGGCAATTTTTATTTCATTTATTGCTCTCCTGATTCTTATCCCCTTTGAACACCAAATTCTGCATTTCTCCCTGCTCAATACCCTGGCCCTGTTTTTTATTTTTGGTGTCATTATGTATTCAGCCGTTAATGTGGCCCATCATGCTGAAATGCTGGCAGAAAAATATGGTGAGCCCTATGGGACAATGATCCTGCAATGTCGGCGGTGATTGTTGAAGTGCTGATGATTGGTATAATGATGACACATTCCGAGAATATCAACCTGGCCCGGGGTACGATTGTTTCAGCTGTTCTGCTGGATATTAACGGACTGCTCGGGATCGCTGCCATCATTGGTGGAATCAAGCATGGCGAGCAGGACTATAATCTTGATTCCACCAATTCCTATACTGCAATGATAATTGTTGCAATCGGGATTGCCATGGTATTGCCGATGTTTGTACCGGAAGAAATGCATGAGACGTATCTGATATTTCTGGCAGTTATGTTTGTTTTCATGTTTGTTATTTTTACCCGCATACAGATTGAGGAGCATGGTTACTTCTTCCAATATGATTATAAATTTGGAGTTAAGGAAGAGTTAAAAAAACATGGCCAGATTAATGGCCTTTACCATATCAGTTTCTTGATTGTCACTATTGTAGTGATAGGTTTTCTCTCTGAATTAATGTCCGTTTTTATGGCTGAAAGTTTGCGCAGCAGCGGATTACCCCTGACATTAGGTGCTCTTGCTGTTGCTGTTATCTCCGCCAGCCCGGAACTGCTGACAGCAGTTAAAAGTGCAGCGGCAAATCGAATGCAGACAGTAATAAACATCGCTCTGGGGGCCTCTCTGTCAACAGTGCTGTTAACTATTCCGGCAATGATCGTTCTGGCTCTCCTCACCCATCATGAGATCAATTTTGTTTTGAGTCCGGTGCAGCTGGTTTTACTGCTTATTACCTTTCTGGCGTCTATTGTACACTTTGCCGACGGCCAGTCCAATGTGCTTGAAGGTGCTATCCACTTCATTATTTTCATAGTGTTTATTTTCTTCACTTTTACCGGGTTGATAAGTTAGGGGATGTAAAAAAATAACATGACCAATCTTGCATCGTATCTTCGGGTTATCTTTGAATGTTGTTCAATCGTAAAATCCTCAACGCAGTTAGCGGTTGCTCAAAAGTAGTTTTTTCAGGTTTACCTTGTCCTTCAGGGTGGTTACTTTTCTAATGTTACCAGGAAACTGAATCCCTTGATGGTGTTGTCAAAATTCTTCAAATATGCTGGGAAATTGTATAAAGGAACAGTAAATGAGTCAGGTAAATAGATATGATGTTGTTGTCCTTGGTGGTGGTCCAGGTGGGTATACTGCGGCTTTCAGAGCTGCTGACCTGGGACTTTCCGTCTGCCTTGTGGAAAAACAGGAACGGCTCGGCGGTGTCTGTTTAAATGTCGGCTGTATCCCGTCAAAAACATTACTGCATGGTGCCGCAGTGATTGAAGAGGCAGCTGAGGTGAGTGACTATGGTATCAGTTTTGGACCTCCTGAAATTGATCTAGAAAAACTACTTGCCAGAAAAGAGAGCGTTATTGAGCAGCTTACCAGTGGTCTGGCCGGGTTGTGCAAGGCGAGAAAAATTACCCGGTTAACTGGTAAAGGCGTGTTTCAGGATAACTCGACTCTTCTGGTCAGGGGAGATGGCAGCGAAACAGAGGTAAACTTTACTGATGCCATTATTGCCACCGGCTCTTCTCCTTTTATGTTGCCTGGAATGCCGGATGACCCGCGTATCTGGGATTCGAGTGATGCACTTGAACTGCAAACTGTGCCCGAGAGATTTCTGATCATCGGCGGTGGCATTATTGGACTGGAGATGGCCCAAATATACAGTGCCCTTGGCTCGAAAATTACCATCGTGGAGATGCTGAATCATATAATCCCTCCAGCTGATAAGGATCTTGTTCAGCCTCTGTTTTTGAAATTGAAAAAGAAATACCGGATTCTGACAAAGACAAAAGTGACTGATATTCAGGCGACAAAGAGTGGCATAAAAGCCGGCTTTGAGGGAGCCAGAGGTGTTTCTGAACAGGAAGAATTTGATGCCGTTCTGGTAGCAGTTGGTAGACGTCCCAATAGTGCTGATATGGGATTTGAAAATATTGCTTTGCAGATAAATGAGCAGGGTTTTCTTGAAGTAAATGAGCGGCAGGAGGCATCGGTTGCCCACTTTTATGGCATTGGTGATGTGGTTGGCGAGCCGATGCTTGCTCATAAGGCGACCCATGAGGCAAAAGTTGCAGCAGAAAATATTGCCGGCCACAATGTTGCTTTTAATCCGATGACTATTCCGTCCGTGGCCTATACAAAGCCGGAGGTCGCATGGATGGGGCTGACTGAAAAAGAAGCTAAAGAAAAGAAAATTGATTTCTTAAAAGGAAAATTCCCCTGGGGTGCAAGCGGTCGGGCCCTGAGTGCCGGTGTTTCATCAGGGGTGACGAAAGTTCTCTTTGATAAAGAGACAGGACGGATTATCGGCGCCGGAATATGCGGCTTAAATGCTGGTGAGCTTATTCATGAGGCTGTTCTTGCCCTTGAAATGGGTGCCAATGCCGAGGATATAAGTAAGACCGTCCATGCCCATCCCACCCTAGCCGAGACGTTTGGGTTTGCGGCCGAGATTGTCGATGGTTCAATTACCGACATTCTTCCTTCTAAAAAGAGATGAATGGTGCCTGAACCCAGTCATTTCAACACGTTCTGGATGGAAGTCTGCACTTATCTCCAGCCCGCGCAGGCATGACGATATATGGGATTTTTTTACGAGTTCATCTTGGTTAATATCCTTTACAATAACGATATGGTCCAGGAGCTTGTCCGAGAATGCATTTCTCCTCAACTCTTCGTTGTTTTCATAAAAATAATGCTCGCCATATCACTTATATGGTTGTGCTTATTTTTCCGAAAAACCTCAATTTGAGAAAAAATACTTACTCTAGGACAGCCTCCTGGTCTTATTATGATCAATAATGTATACAGTTTTGACTCTCAAGGTCATCGTGGGGCACGCGGTTTATTACCTGAAAACAGTCTCGCCTCCTTCGCCAGGGCCATGTCGATCGGCGTCACTACCCTCGAACTCGATGTCAATACCACAAGTGATGGCATTATTGTTATCACTCATAATCCCAGGCTTGAACCGGAAACTACCCGTAACGCGAATGGAGAATGGCTCAGCAAAACAGGCCCTGCCATTCGCTCCCTTACCCTGAAGGAATTGAGAACATTCGATGTCGGACGGTTGAAACCCGGAACTCGTTATCAAGAAAGTCTTCCCGAACAGGTATCCATTGATGGAACCCGGATACCCACACTGGAAGAGCTGCTGCGTCTCATTCAGAGATCAGGAAATGAGTTTGTGCGGCTCAATATCGAAACCAAGCTGCACCCGGAAAAACCGGAACTCTACCTGAATCCGGAGGAGCTCATTACTGCAATCCTGAAAATCATCACGAAAGAAGGGTTCATGGAGCGAGTCACTATCCAGTCTTTTGACTGGCGCACACTACAGGAAATACAACGACAGGCCCCTGATGTGCCGACGGGATACCTGACGGTGGAGCGAAGTTTTTTCGATAACATTCAGCGGGGCAAGCCCGGGCCTTCCCCTTGGACTGCAGGTTTTGATTTTGATACATTTTCAGGAAGTATCCCTGAAATGGTGAAAGCTGCCGGTGGAGATATCTGGTCGTCACATCACCGGGATGTTTCCAGTCAGAGTATCAAACAGGCCCATCGCCTTGGCCTTCAGGTGAAGGTGTGGACCGTCAATAATATGGATAGTATGGAGACCCTTATCAATATGGGCGTTGACGGCATTATAACCGATTATCCCGACCGACTGCGGCAGGTTCTTAAAAAGCTCAATATGGAGACACCTGGACAGACTCCTGTTTCCCCCTGAATATTACGATATTATGACCACGCTAATGAATAGTACTCTCTTTGAGTTTTACAACTCCAACCGCTTGTGTGTGTAATGGTTCCGGAAAAGTCAGCAGGGGTTGTGTGGGGCAGGAAAAAATCAACCAGGATACTTATCTGCGATATAATCCTTCAAATATCTGTTTTCCACGTCTTTAGCTTTTAACAGCAGCTTTACAACATCTCCGATAGAAACCAAACCCTTCAGTTCTCTACCATCAAGAACAGGTATATGGCGGATTCTATTTTCAGTCATAATTGCCTGGATATAGTCAATATTGTCATTTTCAGTGGCAACAATCAGCTCCTTGGTCATTATTTTACTTACGGGTAATTCGGTAATACCCTGCAGGTTATTCATGACAGCCATAAGGACGTCACGAGCTGCAATAATACCAAGAATGGCATCATTTTTATCTACAACAAGTAGAGAACCGACCCGGTTTGCAGAAAAGACAGACATTGCATCGAGTACAGTAGTCTCTTCACGCACTGTGATAACCTGACTCCCTTTTTTTGCTAAAATATCTTTTACTTTCATGGTGAAGGCTCCCAATTTTTTAAAAACAGCAAATATTCAGCTGAATAGATTTGTTTTGATAGAAAACAATAATTCATATCTGAAAAAATACTACTCGATTCTTATACGACTATTGGGTACAGACCAATTGCGAACACACAGAACACTAGAAAAAATGTACAGGTGGGTGCAAAAACTGAGCTTCCTATCTCAAAGCTATCCTCGGCCTCATAAAAATACATGATAATGATAAGGCGTAAATAGTACCACATGGAGAGGATACTGCTGACTACAGCAAAGACGGCAAGCGCCATCTGACCAGCAGAGATTGCACTGGTGATGATATAAAATTTTCCCATAAACCCTGCTGTTGGAGGAATTCCGGCCATTGAAAGGAGAAATACCGCAATGGCTGCAGCAGAGTAGGGACGAACCTTGGCAAGTCCTTTGAAATCATCGAAGGACATTCTCTTTTCTTCTTTACCGCCCAGGTAAGAAAGTGCTGCAAAAATGCCGAGAGTTCCTACGGCGTAGGCAGCAAGGTAGTAGGCAATAACAGATCCGGTGAAACTTTCAGTGGAGATGGCAACCAGCCCAATAAGGAGATATCCGGAATGAACGATTCCGGAAGCGGCAAGCATTCGTTTAATATTTGCCTGGCCGATGGCAATCAGGTTGCCGCCAAACATGGTAAATAGAGCAATATAGAAAAGAAAATCAACCCATTCTTTTTGCAGTGCGCCATTAAGAGCGAGGAAATTGGCAAAAACAGTGAAAATGGCTGCTTTTAAGGCGGTGGCCATAAATCCTGTAACAGGAGTAGCGGCACCGTCATAAACGTCAACTACCCAGGCATGGAAGGGGAAGGCTGCCACTTTAAAAAGAAAGGCAATAAAGATAAAAAAAGTGCCGCCGATAAGAAGAGGCGTGGCGGCAGAGTGCGTGGATATAAAGATACCAATATCGTAAAATTTAGTAGATCCGGTGCCGCCATAAATCAGTGCACTTCCCATGGTAAAAAATGCTCCGGCAAAAGCACCCAGCAGCAGATATTTGAGAAGGGCCTCTGTGCTGGTGACTCTCTTACGGTCATAGCCGACCAGAATATAGATTGCAAGAGACATTATCTCAAGAGAGATAAAAGTGGTGATCAATTCCCGGGAGAGGGTGAGCAGCAGCATACCGAAGACGGCAAAAAATAAAATGGAATAAAATTCCATGGTGCAGGGGTTGTTTTGCCTGAAATAAGTATGGCAGCTCATGGAGGTGAAAAAGCCGCAACCGATAATTACAAGGCTCGCTGCATGAGTAAAACTGTTGCTGACAAGCATGCCGTTAAACGCTTTGCCATAGAGGATGGACTCAGGAATACCGGCTGCTATCAGCTGCATAACAAAAGCGGCTCCAAAAATCCCCATGCTCAGCAGTGGCGCATTTTCAAGTTTTACTCTTTCAAAGGCGGATAAAAGCATCAACAGGATTCCACCTGAGCAGATTATGAGTAGAGGGAATAATGACAAAAAATCATTCATAATGGTAACCCTGCCTTAATTCTTTTGGTGTTTGAGTCCAGCTGTAGGGACGATTGTATCAACAACATGAGTCTCGGGCATGGATGAGAATTTGGCTACATGTTGTTGAGCTGCGGGTTCTATCCTTTCAATAAATGGCTGCGGGTAGATACCCATGAAGATTATGAGCAGAATGACGGGAAGAAAGGTAAGGGTTTCAACAAGGCTGAGATCCTTAAATTTCTCCGTACGTTCATTTGTTTTTTCAAAAAAGACTCTCTGGAACATCCAAAGCATATAGCAGACACCAATGATGATGGTAGTTCCAGCGAGAAAACCGATAAATACATTAAACTTGACAGCTCCTAGAATTATAAGAAATTCTCCAATAAACCCACTTGTACCGGGGAGACCGACAGAGGCCAGCATGGCAATGCCAAAAAACGTTGCAAAGATAGGAGCACGATAAGCGATCCCGCCAAGATCTCCAATATTACGAGTCTCCATTCGTTCCTCTAAAAGCCCGACAAAGAGGAAGAGAACACCGGTGCTTGTTGCATGGGCAACAATCTGGAACAGGCTTCCTGTCAATGCCTGGACATTCATGCAGAAGACCCCAAGGGCAATGATACCCATATGTGAAGCCGAAGAAAAAGCGAGCAATCGCTTAATATCTTTTTGCGCAATTGCCGCCAACCCACAGTACATCATTCCGACTACACCGGACAGGGCGAGGAGCAGGGCAAACCGGGCAAATTCAATTTCAAATACCGGAACAACGAAGCGAACAACAGCATAAACCCCAATTTTCGCCATAATGGCGGAGAGAACAAAAGTTGTTGAGGTCGGAGCCTCGGTATATGCATCAGGTAGCCAGGTATGGAACGGAAAGAGCGGTATCTTGATAGCGAAAGCCAGCATAAACATGACAAAGGCCAGCACCGCATATCCGCCGGACAGGTCAAGCCGGCTTAATTGAACGATATTAAAGCTCCATTCACCAAACTGGGCATGGTAGGAAACACCAACATAAATGAGTGCAGCCAGCATAAGCAGAGAACCAGCTATGGTGTAAATGGTAATTTTAAGGGTTGCAGGTAGTCTGTTGGACCCGCCATAAAGGCCAATCATGAAGAAGATAGGCAGCAGCATTATTTCCCAGAAGATGTAAAAAAGAACCATATCTGTTGCACAGATGGCACCGATCATGGCTCCCTGGGTTATCAGCAGGTTGGCATAAAATCCTTTAGTGCGGGTAGAAAAAACGACAAATATTATCGGAAAGAGTACAGCACAGGTAAAAAGCACAAGAAGGCTTATACCATCAATGCCGAGGCTGTAATTGATTCCCAGTGATTCGATCCAGGTTCGATTTTCAACATACTCCATTGCCGCTGTACCTGAAAATCCGATAAACAGCTCAACGCCAAGGAGCAGGATGATAGTGGTGACAATGAATCCTGCGAGTCTGGCTACCCCTTTACTGACAGGGGAGATGAACATAACCAGCCCGGCAAGAATTGGTAGAAAAATCATTACTGAAAGGACATTTTCAAACATTCTTGCACCTTACCTAATTAAGCGATTGAGAAAGAAGCAGGCTCATGATACTCAAACCTATGACCATATATATTGCATAGACTCGAACGTAGCCAACTTGAAAGACTTTAAAAGCGGCACCAGCCTTCTGATATAGCCATGCAGAGAGTTTAACGGGAAGATCCGTTACATTAGGCTCAAGGGATTTCCAGATAGCGGAGCCGATAGTCTTATAGGGTTTAATTAAAACAGTGTTGTAAAGCTCATCAATATAGAATTTGTGATAGCTAAATTTGGCAAAGCCTGTGTATTCAGGCTCTTCTGCACCCATGCCAAATTTCCGATAAGCTATAGTAATACCAATAGCAAAGGCGATTACGCTTGTAGCGATGGCTAGTAACTCAACCGAAATACCGACATGGGGATGATGATCAACCAGGCTGGGCGCGAGCCAGTGTGAGACGTTGAGATTGCCTCCAAAAATGGAGGGAAGATTGAGAAAGCCGGCAAAAAGAGCACCAACCGCCAGCACGATGAGTGGGATTGTCATCACACCCGGTGCCTCTTCGGCATGATCGAAGGCCTCTTTATCTCTTGGTGTACCGTGAAAGACCAGGAATATCATACGGAAGGTGTAGTATGCGGTAATTCCTGCAACAGTTACACCTATAATCCAGATTCCGGTGTGACCGGTTGCAAGGGCTGAAAAGAGTATTTCATCTTTGGAAAAGAATCCGGCAAAGGGCGGACAGCCTGCAAGAGCAAGAGCACCAATGAGCATAGTCCAGTAAGTTTTGGGCATTTTGTCTTTTAAGCCACCCATTTTCCAGATGTCCTGCTCATGGTGGAGGGCATAGATAACAGCACCGGCACCAAGAAAGAGCAATGCTTTGAAAAATGCGTGGGTGAAAACATGAAAGATACCGGCTGAATAAGCGGCAACACCAACACCAGCAAACATATAGCCTAGCTGGCTGACGGTGGAATAAGCCAGTATTTTCTTAATATCCCGCTGGAACATACCAAAGATGGCAGCCAGGAGAGCAGTGAGTATACCTGTCCATGCGACTACCGTACCGGCAACCGGTACGTGGGCATAAATAAAACTGAAGCGGGCAACCATATAGACACCGGCAGTTACCATGGTGGCTGCATGGATCAGAGCGGAAACTGGTGTCGGGCCGGCCATGGCGTCCGGCAGCCAGACGAAAAGTGGAATCTGCGCTGATTTCCCACAGGCACCAACAAAGAGTAACAGGCAGACCACAAGCCCGATAGAGGGAGTAAGGAGATGCGCATTTTCTCTCAGGGAGAGATAGTCAAATCCTCCGGCACCAATGGCCCAGAAAAGAAAGGCCATGCCGAGCAGGAATCCGAGATCGCCAATTCGGTTTACGATGAAAGCTTTATTACCGGCAAGAACATTATCAGTGTCTTCACTGTAGTAGCTGATTAAGAGGTAAGAGCAGAGGCCAACGCCTTCCCAGCCGACAAACATGACAACAGGACCACTGCCGAGCACGAGTATCAACATAGAGCCGAGAAACAGGTTCATATAAGAGAAAAACTTGCCGAAGTTTTCATCTTTGGCCATATACCCGATAGAGTAAATATGGATGAGGGAGCCTATAAAGGTAACAAAAAGCAGCATCAGGGAGCTGAGCGGGTCGGCAAGAAAACCCATTGAGATATGAAGATCACCTACACTGAACCAGGTAAAGGCATCGTGAACGAGGAATCTGGATTCCGGCGGCATACCTTTTAACTGGAAGAATACGATCAGGGCATAGATGAAGGAGATAACCGGACCGACACAGGCGATTCCCCCATAGAGTTTCTCCGGGAGTTTGCCCTTGGTGCAACTGTAAATGTGCATCACTCCCAGAACCAGAGCGCCCAAGAGCGGAAACAATGGTATTAACCCGAGATAACTTACTGTATGTTCCATGAAATCACCCTTTTAACAAACTGAACACGTTGGTGTCCAGTTTGCCTTTATGCCTGTGGAGCAGAATTACAACTGCGAGAGCCAGTGCTGCTTCAGCTGCGGCAACCGCCATTACCATCATTGCCAATACGTGACCGTCCATATTCACATGAAACCTGGAGAAGGCGATAAATGCGAGGTTGGCTGCATTGAGCATAAGTTCTATTGACATGAATACAATCAGCACGTTTCGTCTGGAAACGACGCCGATTATTCCAATGCAAAAGAGAATGATACTTAAGATAAGATAATCCTGAATCACTTACTCATCCTCCTCTTTCCCGCCAGCAGAACGGCTCCTATAAGAGCCACCAGCAGGAGAATTGATACGATTTCAAAGGGAAGGAGCCAGTCCTTAAAGAGCACTAATCCGACCTCTTTGACGCCACCAAACCCGTTGCCAACGATAGTTGCCTCACTTCCGGGAAGACTCTGCACAACTTTTTTAAGAAAGAAAAAGACAGGGGCAAGAACCACCACGCCACCAATGACATAGAGGAAGCGACTTTTCTCTTCCGGCAGGTCTTCTGTCTGAACGTTAAGAAACATGATGATGAACACCATGAGGGACATAATTGCACCTGCATAGACAATAAGCTGTATAGCAAAAATCAGCTTGGCTGAGAGCAGTGCGTATAACCCGGCCAGGGAGATCAGGGTAACCACCAGGCTCATTGCGCCATTCATCGGGTGTCGAAAAACGACAAGCCCAATGGCGCCAAGCACAGATAAAATGGAAAATCCGGTAAATAACCACTCGGCAAACATAATATCAAGCGCCCCCTTTTTTATATTCTTCTTCGGAAAATGCACCAGGGGTCTGTAATAATTCCTCGAGCCCGAGAACGAAAGATTCTCTGTTGTTATCAGTAACAGAGTAGATCCCTGTATCCATGCGGATAGCATCGAGAGGGCAGGCCTCCACGCAGTAGCCGCAGTAAATGCACTCCAATAGATCGATATTGAATTTCACCGGCATTTTTTCAGCCTTGTCATCCAGCCGTTCACCTGCCTCAATGGAGATACATTCGGCCGGGCAATTAGTCTGACACATAAAACAGGCCACACATTTAACAGTACCGTCTTCGTGGCTGGTTAATCGATGGCGCCCCCTCCAGCGAACAGGGATTTCCGGTTCAACCTCCGGGTAGTGCCGAACGTACAGGTTGGAATTGTCGAGAAGGTTTCTCCAGAAGTGGCCAAAGGTTGTGGCCATACCTTTAAAAATCTCAACGAAGTATATCTTCTCGGCTAAACTCGAGCCCTTTCTCTCCAATGTTTTGACTTTTGCACTCATATCATCCTCCTTTAGCTCAAAGCCACGACAAACGCGCTTGTGATGAAGATGTTCAGAAGTGCCGCTGGTAAAAGCACCTGCCATCCTATTTTCTGTAGCTGATCATAACGAAAACGGGGTAAAGTCCAGCGAACCCAGATATATACAAAAATCATCATCGTGACTTTCATAAGAAAAGTACATATCTGCAGCAGGACTACAAATATGTGTGCAGCAGCTCCTCCGGATTTACATAACAAAATAGCAAATAAGATGAGTTCAAGGAGAATTACCAGGCCCCAGAAACCCTTAATGTAGATATTACCTTCATAGACCCGTGGATCGTTTTTCCTTGGGTAGTGGCTGACGTTGTTCTTTCTGATCCAGCCGGCGAAGAAATACATCCCGGCAGGAAGGCCTAGCATAAGAAGAAAGGCAACCGGCTTGGCGTAGGTAATTAAAGTATCAGTAGACAGGAAGGGGATCTGGTATCCGCCGAAATAGAGAGTTACTATTATTGCACTTGAAGCGAACATCGCAATATATTCACCCATAAAGAAAATAGCGAACTTCATTGCGCTGTATTCAACATGAAAACCGGCGACGATTTCACTTTCACCTTCTGCAAGATCAAAGGGAGTACGATTGGTTTCAGCAAAGGCTGCAATAACAAATATAAGGAAGCCTACCGGCTGCAGGATGATTCCCCACATTGGGATGAATCCGAAGAGAAGCTGCCCCTGGAACTGAGCCATGCCATTCAGGTTAACTGTGCCGTACACTACCAGAAGGCTGACAATTGCCAGACCCATCGGGATCTCGTAACTGATAACCTGTGCTGTTGACCTGAGGCTTCCCAGTAAGCCGTACTTGTTTGTTGAAGACCAGCCGGCTAAAATAATGCCATAGACACCGAATCCAGCTAAAGCGAGAAACCAGAGGATACCGATATCAATGGGGATGCCCTGCATAATGTAGCTTTTACCGTTTAAAACCAGGGTATCGGCAAATGGAACCACCGCAAAAGAGACAACAGCGGTAAAGAAGACGATAAGGGGCGCAATCACAAAGTAAAACTTATGCTGGATATGGTCGGAAATAACATCTTCTTTAAAGAAGAGCTTTGCTCCATCGGCAAGATTCTGCACTAGTCCGGCAGCTCTGAAGCCAAAAATATTTGCTCTGTTTGGACCGGCTCTGTCTTGAAAGAAGCCAGCTCCCCTGCGCTCCATCCAGACGCAAACTGCAATAAAACAGAGCGGTACAAAAGCCGCAAAAGCAACTCGTATAGCAACAAGTAAAATATCAAGCAGGGACATTGTCAGCCTCGCTATCGGTTAGGTTAGTTTCAATCCCGTGGCCGGGATAGTGTCTGGGTTAAAATCATTCAGCGAAACGACGATCTTTTTCAGCTTATCATATCGATCCCCGTTAGTTTTAAGAGGTCCGCCAAGCAAAGCTGCAACCTCACTCATATCGAGAGGCGCATCGTTTTTGGTAATAGCCCTGTTAAAAGTCTGCAGGATATTGTCACAGTTAATGATGCTGCCACTGTACTCGGTAAAAGAGGCCACCGGGATTACAAGGTTTGCCATTTGGAATAATTTGGTATCCCTGCTTGTAACTCCAATAACACGTTTTTCCTTAAACAGTTTTTTGAGGCTTGATTCGTCGTAAAAGAGTGAGAGATCATTATTAAAGTTGATCAGCAGGCCGGCTTTGGCCAGAGCTTCCTCGAAGGCAGACTGTGAGCTGTCAATATTGAGAGCTGTAAGACCTGCCCGATTAGCAGCTTTATCGTCCTGTATCAGGTAATCATCTCCATCACCTTTTTTGATATAACCATCGCTGAAACCGGACAGGGGCGCTCCCAATTCTTCGGCCAGTGATTTGATCGAAACCATCTGCTCAAGAGAACAGTCGGGTGAAATCAGGATAACAATCCCTTCAGCTCTCTTGAACTCTTTCAGACTGGCGGTAACAGCCCTGTCCAGAGATATCGTTGTCTTGCTCAGTCTGGCCTCTGTCAGCCTGTTTTCATTTTCATCTCTGTAGCTCAGTCGTCCCTCATCACAGATGAAATACCCATTCACCTGCTCATTGAACAGGGGTCGAAAGCGATAGATTAAATCATCCTGGTCTTTTTCACGATTGTGATCAATGGTGATATTGCAGCCTCTGGAACAGCCATGACAGACTCCCCTTTCTTTTTTCATGAACCAGACACGCTGTTTAAAGCGGAAATCGGCACTGGTCATGGCACCGACCGGGCAAAGATCAACGACGTTTACGGCATATCTGTTATCAAGTGGCCTGCCGGGGAAGATTGCCACCCTGGCCGTGTCAGTTCTGTTGACTATACCGAGTTCTCCGGTCCTGGTGATCTGCCGGCAAAAGCGTACACACCTGCCGCACAGGACACATCGTTCCTGGTCATGAACGACACCGCAGCCAAAGTCCATTTTCTTGGATTTGGTTACCTGCGGTACAGTCATGCGGCTTTTTTGGCCGTCATAAGTCATATAGTAATCCTGCAGGGAGCACTCTCCGGCCTGATCACAGACAGGGCAATCTACAGGGTGGTTTATAAGTTGAAATTCAAGCACATCATGCTGGATTTTTTTAATATGATCAGCATCAAGAAGTACCTTCATTCCTTCAGCAGCAGGGGTTTTACATGCCGGGACGAGAGGAGGACCACCTTCTTCAAGGCCAACAAGACACATTCTGCAGTTACCATCTGCACCCAGTGCAGGATGGTAGCAGAGATGAGGGATTTCGATACCGACTGCACCAATAGCATCAATCAGGTTCTTGCCTGCCTCAACTTCAACTTCGTTTCCATTTACAAAAAGTTTAATCATTTCAGCCATGGGGTGACCTTATTCCTGGTTCGCTTCTGCTGTAGATGCACCTTCTGAAACATACGCATCAAATTCGTGCCTGAATTTAGTGAGATAACTGCGTACCGGCATGGTACAAGCGGCTGACAGAACACAGACTGTTTTCATTTCAATATTGTCACAGAGTTCCGAGAGAAGATCGATATCTGATATCTCGCCCTCACCGCGGACGACTTTTTTAATGATTTTTAACATCCATCCCAACCCCTCACGGCAGGGAGTGCATTGCCCGCAGGATTCGTGATGATAAAAGTAGATCAGGTTTTCCACAAGCTTGACCATATCGACAGTTTCATCGAGAACCACAATGCCGCCCGAGCCGAACATAGTTTTATGCTCGGCCATGGATTCATAGTCGAGGGTCACAGTTTTGGCTTCTTCAGGGGTCAATACAGGTGTGGAACTCCCGCCGGGAATGACACCCTTTAATTTTCTGCCCTTCCAGACACCTCCGGCAACTTTTTCGACGACCTCCAGTAACGGTAATCCCAGAGGTAATTCATACATACCGGGTTTTTCAACATGGCCTGAAATACCGAAAAGGTGCGTTCCCGAACTTTTTTCTGTGCCGTAAACCTTATATGCTTCAGCTCCTTTTTCCAGGATGAACGGTAAAGAAGCAATAGACTGGACATTGTTTATGATAGTCGGGCAACCGTAAAGACCTGCAACCGCGGGGAAAGGTGGCTTGGCTCTGGGTTGCCCTTTTTTCCCTTCGATCGATTCAAGCAGCCCCGTTTCCTCCCCGCATACATAAGCACCGGCTCCCCGATGAACGGTGACCTCAAGTTTGAAGTCGTGGCCTGCAACTTTGTCGCCAAGGTATCCAGCTTCATAAGCTTCATCAATGGCAGCCTGCAGGGCCTTCACCTGGCTGGTATATTCTCCACGAATATAAATATAGGTGTCGTGGGATCCGATAGCGTAGCTGCATATAATGATGCCTTCGATCATCATATGTGGATCTTTTACGAGGATGTAGCGATCTTTAAATGTCGCCGGTTCCGATTCATCGGAGTTGACTGCAAGGTAGACCGGTTTGCCGGTACCTTTGGGTAGAAATCCCCACTTCACACCGGCAGGAAATCCTGCACCGCCACGGCCTCGCAAACCACTGTTTCTAACTTCCTCGATAACCTCTTCGGGTTTCATTGAAAAGAGCTTGTCGATAGTTGCATAGGCGCCGTGCTGTTTTGCAATTTCGAGTTTGTGACCATCCTCTATATCAAACTTCGCGCTGAGAATTTTTACTTCCATGTCTGTACGCTCTCCTTAATTCAGCTCGGCCAGCAGTGCTGTCAGCTTTTCCACGTCCATCTCTTCGTGAAATTCGCCGTTAATCTGGACAACTGGAGCTGTACCGCAGTGTCCCAAACATTCAACTTCTTCGAGGCTAAACTTGCCGTCTTCACTCTTTTGACCAGGTTCAATACCGATTTCATCTCTCAGGTAATCAACAATTGCCTGCTTATCCCGCAACCAACAGGAGAGAGTGCGGCAGACACAGATGTGGTATTTACCCATCGGATGAAGATGGTACATGGTATAAAACGTTGCACATTCAAAAACTTTGCTGGCGAAGGTTCCTATGCGGTCAGCAATGTAAGCGATCGCCTCTGCGCTTATCCAGCCTTCCTGTTCCTGGGTAAGCCACAGGGCAGGAAGAATCATCGACTCCCGTTCCGGATAGCGTTTTATAAGACGCTCAAATTCAGTGTCTCTTTCCTGGTCGAATTTGAATGGTTCTCCAGTGGATATCAGTTGTGAACGGTCGCTCATCTGTCCAACTCCCCGCCGATTATATTGATGCTTCCCAGGTTGATAACTGCATCTGCAATCATGTTTCCTTCAACCATCTTATGGAAACCACCCATTATGTAAAAACAGGGTGGCCGTACTTTGAGTTTGTATGGTCGTCCTGAGCCGTCTGAAACAAAATGAAAGCCCAACTCACCATTCGCCGCTTCAAAAGAATCGTACCACTCTCCGGCAGGCGTTTTGACACCCTCAAATATCAGTTTGAAGTGGTTGGCCAATCCCTCGATGTTGTTATAAACATCGGCTTTCGGCGGTAGTACAACCTGTGAATCTTCAATAAAAACAGAACCCTCAGGAATGAATTTCATTGCCTGACGGATTATGCGGATGGATTGAAACATCTCTTCGAATCGGATCATGATCCTATCGTAAATATCGCCTTTGCTCCCCACCGGGATCTCAAAGTCAAACGATTCGTAGTTGTAATATGGAGCATCTTTTCGAAGATCAAAGGGGACTCCGCTGGCTCTCAGGGTCGGGCCGGTAAACCCGTAAGAAAGTGCATCTTCAGCTGACAGTACACAGACATCTTTGGTGCGGTCGTGAACTATGCGGTTTTTGAGGACCAGCTTTATGGAATCACCAATACCTTTTTCTATGTCTCTCAGTTGAAGTTCAAGATCCGACTCCCAGCCTTCGTAGAAATCGCGGTACATGCCGCCGATGCGTGTGAATGAACTGGTAAGGCGTGCGCCTGTCAGGCGGCTGATAAAGTCGTAAGCGGTCTCTTTCTCATTGTACAGGTACCAGTAGTTGGTCAAACCGCCCATATCAACCATATTCGCAGCAATACAGACCAGATGATCCAGGACACGGTAAAATTCGCTCAGTACAACCCGCATGAACTGGGCACGCTCTGTAATCTCTATTCCCAACCAGGATTCCACCGCCTTGACATAAGCGATATTGTTCATCATGGATGAACAGTAGTTTAACCTGTCGGTCAGAGGGATAATCTGGTTATAAGTCAAGTTCTCAGAGGTCTTTTCAAACCCTCTGTGCAGATAGCCAATCTCATTGATATTGGCCATGATAGTTTCACCATCAAGTGCTGTCAGAATACGGATTGCACCATGCGTTGCAGGATGGGAAGGCCCGAGGTTGAGAAACATTATTTCGGTGTTGATATCCTTCATGGTACTTTCTGCAACACCATTGTTGGCAAGGCGTGCTCTTATCTCTTTTTCAAGGCTGTCGTTTCCTATGCAAACCTGTCCTTTACGGATATCATAATCTTTACGAAGAGGGTGTCCTTCAAACTGGTAGTGGTTGAGGATCCTTCGCAGGTCAGGGTGATTCTGGAAGTTTATGCCATACTGATCCCAGACTTCTCTTTCTCCCCAGAGGGCAGAGTCAAAGAGATGAGTTGCCGTCGGTATCCCCTTTTCAGGATCAACCACCGGTGTGCGCACCTGAACAAGAAGATTGTCCTGCCAGTTTCGAACAGTATAGACCACATAAAACCTGGTCTCTGTTGTCTTCGGATAGTCTTTATAATCAATACCGGTCACATCAAGAAGCAAGCCGCAGTTAAATGCGGGATCATTCTTTAAACCGGCAAGAGTGCTTTCCAGTTTGTCAGGCTGCACATCGATGACCACAGAATCCAGAACAACTTTGCAGGTCGCGTCCGGAAATGCGGCTTGAAATTTTTCTAGCGCCGTCGCATTCATATCAGTCGAGAATTCCTTTAAAGTCTTTATGGCGATCTTCAAGTACAGTTTCGCCTTTTATCTGGTTCTGGATCTTCATCAGGCCATCCAGAATTGCTTCGGGTCGTGGTGGGCAGCCGGAGATGTAAACATCGACAGGGATGATGGTGTCAATTCCCTGTACGGTGCAGTAATTATCGTAAATGCCACCGGAACTTGCGCAGGCACCTATTGCAATAACCCATTTAGGTTCAGGCATCTGTTCGTAAATTCGCTTAAGAATAGGAGCTTGTTTATAACTGACAGTGCCGCAAACAAGTAAAAGATCAGCCTGGCGTGGCGAAAACCTGACTACTTCTGCTCCATATCGGGAGATATCGTGGAGACTCGCTGCTGTGCTCATGAATTCGATTGCGCAGCAGGCTGTTCCATAGACGAATGGCCACAGTGAATTTTCCCTGCCCCAGTTGACAATATAGTCAAGTGTGCTGGTCATTACATTGTCGCCTAGCTTTGCTTCCAGTCCTAACGCCAATTGAGCACCCCTTTCTTTAAAATATAGATAAGTCCGGTGAGAAGCAGCAGCATGAACACGACCATTTCAATAAATCCGAACCAACCAAGTTCACGTAAAGAGACTGCCCACGGGAACATAAAAACCGTTTCAATATCGAATATCAGGAACAGAATAGCAAGCAGGTAAAACTTGACGCTGAACTTCTGGTCAACCGCACCGATGATGGAGCCGATCCCGCTTTCATATGCTTCGTTTTTTACTTTTCCCCTGGACCGTGGGCCTAAAAACGCTGTCATAGCCATCAAGATGGGAACAAGGGCGGCAATACCGATCAGAGTTATTGCCGAAAGAGCCAGTTCTGTTGACATCACCTTCTCCTGCCGTTTTTTT
>DEIL01000084.1:6088-6294 GCA_002352445.1 Desulfobulbaceae bacterium UBA2775 | reverse complement strand
TAATGGAGGGTTAACGTGTTACGAATTGGTCTATTTTTAGCAACAAACCTGGCGATACTCATTTTGCTGGGTATTGTGATGAGTGTTTTGGGGGTTGATACGAGAAGTACTTCGGGGCTGCTGGTGATGGCTGCCATGTTTGGTATGGGCGGTTCATTTATTTCTCTGGCCATGTCCAAGTGGATCGCAAAAAAGTCGACCGGTGC
>DEIL01000084.1:3776-5921 GCA_002352445.1 Desulfobulbaceae bacterium UBA2775 | reverse complement strand
ATCACCCATGTTGCCTGTGGAGATATGGTAACTTTATCTCTTATTCAAGGGGTTCTGAATACTTTTGTGATTTTCCTGTCCCGCATTGTTGCATCCATTCTGGACAATGTGTTGAGTGGAGATGATGATGGAGGAGGGCTTGGATTCATGGGTTATATGGCGGTTACCATCGTTTTGGAACTTGTTCTTGGACTCTTTGCCTCCATTATCGTTATGTGGTTTTCAAGAAAACGCGAATTCACAGCGGATAAGGGCGCTGCCTACCTGACCAGTAGTGAAAAAATGGTAGGAGCCTTACGCCGTCTGCAGGCCCACCATGAACCCTCACATCTGCCTGATCAGGTTGCCGCATTTGGTATCAGGCCGAAAGAAGGTGGAATGGCAAAGTTTTTCAGAAGCCATCCTCCTCTGGAGGAGCGTATAGCAGCGCTTCAAAACCTGAAAAAGTAACTACTCAGGCTGTAGGCTTTTAGTGCATAACCTCTGAAACTTTGTCATAAAAAGATAACGCTTTTCTCTGTGTTCTCTGTGGTGGGGTAGTTTATTTTTTGGGTTTCTCGAAGTCTACGCCATCATTCCTGGGTTATGCCAAGGATAGTATGCCAGATATTGTCCCGGTTCCATCGTTTAAGGATGAGAACCGGCTGAGTCGAAAGGAATTCAGAAATTTTTTCAGCCTCACTGCGCAACAGACCTGAGAGAATAAACCACTTCTGCCTGAGAAATCCTTCCGTTCGCACCAGCTCTTTCATCACATCATAGTGGATATTGGCGACCAGAAGGTCGGTGGCGACTCCGGTATGTTCTTCAGCTTTTCCATTAATAACCAGAACAGAATCGTCTAAACCATTTAGGTGGATGTTGGTTTTTGCGGTCCGGCAGGCAAGAAAATTATAATCGACGGCCAGTATCTTTTCGCATCCCAGTTTTGCAGCTGCCAGGGCAAGGACACCTGTACCGGATCCGAGATCCAGCACGGTAGCAACTTTTTTTCCTGCACAGGCAATATCTATAGCCTCCAGGCAATCCTGGGTTGTCTGGTGAGCACCGTTTCCAAAGACGACTCCTGAATCAAGCGTTATCGCAAGTTCATTTTCCTCAGGTGAGGCTTTTATCCATGGTGGATTGAGAAGAAAGCGGCCAACGCGAACAGGCTCAACAATTCCTCCCTGCCACTGCTCATAGCTCATCTCATACTCGTCCAGCAGTTTCAGGGTAGGATAATTGGAGAGTATTGTTTCAACAGTCTTCCTGGCTGGTTTTCGGAAAAAAAGAAAGGAAAAATCATCTTCAACCCAGTTGCCGATAAAATCTTCTGTGGCAACAGGGGTATGAGCAGGGAGAATACCCTCGATATAGTAGATATAAAGGATGGTATCGGGACGTAGGATAGCTGATTGTGATTGCATGATGTTGGTCTCTGGTAGGCATTAAGACATATAACAAGAGAATAGTAAATATTTCTCTAACAGTTGAGAGGTGATACTGCAAGGTGAGAGGAGAAAAAATTTGCCATTATTTCTCACAGATGCTACAGTTTTTACAGGAATATTTCCAATTATATTAACTGATAAACGATCCCATTAAATTGCGTCTACTGTTTTTAAGAGAAAAACACGTCAATGGATTTTTACATCGCTAGACAACCAATTTTCAACACAAAAAAACGCTTGTTTGCCTATGAACTTCTCTACAGGGGGCCTGAGGGTTTCCCCCTGACGAATGTTTCAGGTGAGCGGGCTACCACTGGTTTGCTAACCAGTACGTTCCTGACTAAAGGGGTTGAGATAGTTTCAAACTCAAAACCATGCTTTGTTAACTTCACAGAAGATCTACTCCTGAAACAAATTCCTGCCTCTTTCCCCAAAGGACGACTTGTCATAGAAGTTTTAGAGGATGTAAGGCCCACAAAAGAGATTATTGCAGTCTGTCGAAAATTTTCAAAAGCCGGTTATAAGATTGCTCTTGATGATTTTGTTTATGATGAAAAGTTGGAACCATTAATAGAAATTGCTGATATCATTAAGATTGATTTCAGGTTAACGCCTATTGATATGATTCGTAAAACTTTACGCAGGTTATCAAAGCACAATGTTAAACTGCTGGCGGAAAAAGTTGAATCACATTATGAATTCGATCAGGCTG
>DEIL01000084.1:2300-3713 GCA_002352445.1 Desulfobulbaceae bacterium UBA2775 | reverse complement strand
GAGGTGACCCGAAAAAAGACCTCCATTGAAAGACTCCATAAGATAATCTCACTGGATGTAGCAATCAGCTACAAACTCCTGCGCTTTATTAATTCAGCGTATTTCTACCGGTTGCAGGAGGTGAAGACGGTAAAACATGGCATAGCCTATCTGGGTGAGCATCAGTTAAGACGGTTCCTGATTCTTGTAATTGTATCGGAGCTTGCCATAGATAAGCCCAGCGAACTTGTACGGTTATCACTGGTGCGTGCCAAGTTTTGTGAGCTGCTGGCACTTCAGAGCCGTTTTAAGAATGTCTCCATGGAGATGTTTCTCCTGGGCTTATTTTCCCTTATTGATTCAATGCTTGAGACAAAAATGGAGGTCATCATGGAGAAGCTCCCTATTGCCAAGGAGATAAAGCAGGCTCTGTCCTCGCAAACGGGGGACTATATATATTTTTTAAAGGCCGTTGTTGCCTATGAAAGAGGCCAGATACCCACTTTTACTAGAGCATTAGAGCAGATTAATGTCGATCAGGCGCAGGTGCCGGATATGTATCTTGACTCCCTGCAGTATGCCAATACCTTGATGTGAGCACTTATTTTTGGCATTTAGGGCAGTAATAGCTGGCTCGGCCTCCGATCACCTGTTTCTTAATGGCGGTGGAACATGTAAGGCAATTCTCCCCAGCACGACCGTAGACTTTAAAATTCATCTGGAAATAGCCTCTTTCCTGACTGGCGTTGACAAAATCGCTGACGGTTGAACCGCCACAGGAAATGGCATGCTTCAGCACCTTGCGGATTTCTGAGACAAGCCGATTCCAGCTCTTTAAGGAGATGTTTTTTATCCTGCGGGGGGGGCGGATATGTGCTGCAAAGAGACTTTCATTGGCATAGATATTACCAATTCCTGCCACTGTCCGGTTTGTCATGATAAATGTTTTGACCGGCTGGTTCTTCCCCCTGGCAAGGAGCTGCAGGTATTTTCCATTAAAATCATCTGCGAATGGTTCCGGCCCTGTATTCTTAAAGAAATCCTGTTCGAGTGTGATCTGCTCCCCCGGGTAAATAATATTTATCGACCCGAACCTTCTTGTATCGTTGAACCGCAGCTCTGTCTCATTGTCAAGCAACAGGCGGACATGGTCATGTTTTGCAATGGGTGTGCCGGGGGCGAATATTCCCAGGTTTCCCGTCATGCCGAAATGAATGATCAGCAGAGCGGAAGTATCAAAGTGGATAAGCAGGTACTTGGCTCTTCGTTCAACAGCCACAATTCGGCTGTCGATGAGTTCTCTGTTCATCGCCGTTACGGGTACTTTTTGACGAAGTTCCTTTCCGTTATGATAGATCTTTATGATTGTACGGTTTGTCAGGTAAGGTCGAATACCCCGGCATATAACCTCAACTTCAGGAAGTTCAGGCATCG
>DEIL01000084.1:0-2145 GCA_002352445.1 Desulfobulbaceae bacterium UBA2775 | reverse complement strand
GTCGGCAGGCTGTTTTCTGTGCTGAAGGTTTTTTGGATCGCCTCTTTTGCCGACCACAGGAGGGCAAGCCGCGAGAGCTCGTCCCCATTTTGAATACTATCTGAGAGAAGAGTGTACTCTCGAACAGCACAGTATTTTTCCTTAACTTTTATCAGACTTTTTTCATGTTTCTGGATATCGATTCCACAACGATGTTCAGCAGCCATTGCCACAGCGTATCCTTTGTTGTGAGAGATTGAGATATCCGGTACAGTAGGGGATGGGCCTGGGTGAAAGGCAATATATGGACGCCCGTGTGCGGCATTAAAGATTTCTATCTGCTCCATTGCAACCGGGGTATTCAGAGAAGATTGCAGGTAACTGGATGCTGCCAGTTTGGCACAGAGTCTGCCGGTCAGATATTCAGAGCGCCTTTTGGGAAGTTTATATTTGCCCAGTTGGACAAGTTCACTTTTGCAAAGAAAACCGGGATCAATATCACCTGGTGCAGGTAAAATTCTGAGCATCACAGGGGGGCAGGGCACAGAATTGAAGGTGTCCCGGATGGTTCTGCTCAGTTCAACAGGGAAAAAGTTTGTTAACATTAGCGATGGTGGAGTATTTAAAGGTACTCTGCAGTTGTTTCTGAAAAAGCTTGCAGTTTCAACAGTTCCTGCTACTTATCTGGCGATAATAATCTTTAAACTGCAGAGAGGAACCTTATGGATCTCATAACCGGCATGACAGCTTATGATATGGTCGTAGTCGGCCTGTTTGCTTTACTGATCGGGCGTGGAATATGGCTCGGATTTTTAAAGCAGATAACCGGCCTTCTTGCTCTCTATCTTGGCTATTTTGCCGCCAGTCAGTATCATGACAGAATCTTCCCTGTTTTGCGAGGTATATCAGAAAATCCCAAGGTGGTGTTTCTGGCAAGTTATCTGATTCTGTTTGTGGCGACATATGTGGTTGTGATGCTCATGGGCAAGGTTTTACGCCATATTATTCAGCTTACCATTGCCGGTTGGTTTGATCGCATGCTTGGTGCTGTGGTCGGTTTTGCTAAAGCAGCTATTCTGGTTGTGCTGGTGCACATTCTGCTTGGAACGGTCCTTGCACCTGAAAATCAATTGCTGCGGAGTTGCCTGACCTGTGATGTTTTAAATAGTGCTGCAGATGTTTCGCGGGAGCTGATACGAGATGAAGATGTTCGAAAAGCACTTATCCAGCAGCAGCCGGCAATTTCTCTCGATGCTGTAAAAGAATACCTTACACCTTCCGGCGAAAAAACTGCTCCACCCTCTGAAAAAGCATCTGTGCCATCTTCTGGAACCCCTCCGGCTCCACCTCCGACCGCAAAGTGATATATGGGTAAAAAGCGTAACAAACCAAACTCATATAAAGATCGTAAATATCGCAGTCTGCATGATATTGGAGACCTTGTCTCCAGCTTTGTCAGAGTAAAAGATACCGATCTTCATATCCTTGCAGACCGGGATGTGACTCTTTGGGGCAAGAACCTGGCACTGCAATACAGGTTGCAGGTTGAAAGCTATATTAGGAAAAACCCCGATTTTGCACACTCTCTCACCCCCCTTGCCCGTGATGGTCATTTTCTGCCTCTGATAAAGGAGATGTTTGACGCCGGGTTAAAGGCAGGAGTGGGGCCGATGGCTGCAGTGGCAGGGACAATAGCCGAGTATGTTGGCAGGGCGCTTGTAAACAAAGGATGTATGGAGGTGATAGTGGAAAATGGCGGTGATATATTTTTCCACCGAACCACTGACTGCAGAGTGGCCATCTTTGCCGGCGAATCCCCTCTAAGCAACAGGGTTGGGGTGCGGCTTAAAGCCGCCAATATGCCTGTTGCCGTCTGCACATCTTCCGGAACTGTCGGCCATTCGCTAAGTTTCGGCAAGGCTGATTCTGTTACGGTGATCGCTCAATCAGCTGCCCTTGCAGATGCCGTTGCTACACGGCTTGGCAATGAGGTGGGAAACTCAAGAGGGGGCGATTCGGGGATAAAAAAGGCGCTTGAAACCGGACAGCAGATCAGTGGTGTCCAGGGTGTGGTGGTGATCTGCGATGAACTGATCGGTGCGGCGGGGGAGGGTGAGCTGATTAAGCTTGCCGCCTGAACTGATCAGCATCAATAGTATGCCGGCG
>DEIL01000298.1 GCA_002352445.1 Desulfobulbaceae bacterium UBA2775 | reverse complement strand
CACATTAGATCCGGTTGACCCAAATAAGATCTCATGGGAAAAAGCGCGATATAAAAGGGAGAACCTTATGCCAGTTTGTGCAGTTCAACGCTTACCCCATGAATCCTCAGAGAGTAGTTGGCGTACAGAAATTTTTGAATTCCTAAACGAGAAGCTTGATCAATTGGAAACTGAAAGCAGCATGGATAAAATCGAGGACATTACCGGTGCGATATTTCAAAATAAGTCGGAGATCCTCGGGCGCATGACCCTTGGTCTGATAAAGAACCGGTACGGTGATTTACTGGAACAGGAATATTATGACTGCCCCACCTGCGAGAAACGAATAAAAGCTTGGAATAAAAAAGTAAAACGCAAAGTAGAATCTCTTGGTGGAAGCTTTGATTTGTACCGGCCCTATTTTTACTGCAGGAGTTGCAACGCCGGTTTTTATCCATTGGATGAGGCTTTGGGATTAAGTGAATCGAAAAAACAGTATGATATTCAAGCTCTTGAAGCATGGTTGTCAAGTGAATTGCCTTTTGAAACGACAGCGGAAGCATTTTCGCGTTGTACGGGAGATAGGCTGAGCGCGGATCATGCTTTTCAGACAGCCAACAGGATTGCCAACCGTCTTGATATTCTGGATATTTGCCCTTCCAAAGAAGAAATAGAAGAGAAGACAACAGATCTTGCTGCAGGCAAATTTCGTCGTCCTGTCATGATGCTGGCGATAGATGGCGCCCATGCCCCTACAAGGCCGGAACCCTCTCCCTGGAAAGGCAAAAGAGGTAAGGGTAAATATCAAGAAGTCAAAGGTTTCAGGCTATATCTTGTTGATAGAGATCGAATTATCCACTTGATCAGCTGGCATCAAATCCAAAACGACAAGCAGCTTGCCGAAGCTTTACTCACCATAAAAGAGGCAGGTCTGATTCCTGAAGAAAAAATACGACTCTGCGCCATCGGTGATGGCGCCTCCTGGATATGGAACCGGGTTCGAGAGATATTCCCCAGTATAAAGGAAATACTGGATTTTTTTCATTGTTCCGAGTACATCCACGACTTGGCCAACGAACAATATGGTAAGGGAACGAGGAATGCTCAGGAATGGGTCGAGGCCACTTTTGTACGTCTTTTCCACAACAGGGTAGCGGATGTAATTGCCGGCGTCAAAAGGATGAAAGCCAGATCGAACGAAGCGGAGGAGAAGATTGCAGCGGTTGTACGGTATTTATCCAATCACAGAGAAAAAATGAATTACGGCGCCGCCAGGCGAGCGGGCTATCATATAGGTAGCGGGGCCATTGAAAGTGCAAACAAATTCATCAGTCATGTTCGACTAAAACGTTCCGGGGCATGGTGGTATGAGACAAACGCCAACAATATTCTCAAGCTCAGGTGTGCAAAGTACAACAAAACCTACGATAAGATTATGGAACTCTACAAGCAGAGTGATCGTGAGCAAAATTATGCAAAATTTGTCTCCGAACAAAAGGCATAATCAGAAACTCCGGATGCACCCTTTTCATCTGCCTTCACGTTAATCCCATTCTTCTTCAACCAATTATAAAGATTGGCTGGAGTAGTCCCATATCTCTTGGCAATAAACGTCTTCGGTGATCCATCCTTCAATAAAGCCTCGATCTCCGGTCTGAATTTATCAAGTTTTGATTTACCCGGGCCTTTGGGCCGTCCCAGCATCTTTCCTTTAGCCCTGGCTGCTCTCAAACCTTCCTTGGTCCTCTGACTGATCAAATCTCTTTCAATCTCAGCCGCCATTGCATAGATCGTCATTATGATCTTGCTTTCTATGGTCCCATTTAAAGACCAGTTGCCTTTGACAGCATGAACATCGATCCCTTTTTCCTTGCAAACACTCAAGAGCTGTAAGATATCCAACATGGACCGACCTAACCGTGACATCTCTGGAACTATCAACCGGTCCCCCTTTTGAAGATCATCGATGATCTTTTTAACCTTTCTGTCTTTCCAGCCTGTTTTATATCCGGATGCCTTTTCTTCAATGAATTTAACTTTTCCGAAATTCCGATCATTCGCCAGCTTCAGGATATCAGCCTTGTTCTTTTCAAGGTCCTGGTTAACGGTTGAAACACGAAGGTAACCAACGGTTTTAGGTATCTTCTTTTTTTTGTCTTTACCCGGGGGCGTTCCTTTTTTCAGTTTCGGTTTTGCCACGGTCAATCTCCCATTTCACCTGTTTTTTAATGAAAACATCAAAAACATATTTAAATTTTAACAGTCTGAATGTAGGAAATCAATCCATTTCTTTTGTTATTTATGGGTTTTTTTAACGATCGTTTCAATTCTATGGGGTTCTTGATATCGGTTTCGTAACGGTTCATTTATCCTTAAAATGGCTTCAGAAATCTTTATGCCGCTTGCTTGTGTTGGTTTTGGTTCCTGTTTAGCGGACCTTCTCTTATTTTTCTTTCGCTTCTTCTTTTTGGACATGATTGTACTTTCTCAGAAAATTGGTTATATTATATTAACATTTTCATCCCCATGGACAGGTTGATTTATTGGTACATCTCTACACTCAGACTATATCAAAATCTACGCGATAAAACCATCAGTGTGATTCGTGAGAACATCTGGGCAGATGTAAACACTCCTGAAACATAATTGAATCGGTACCTGAAGGTCAACACTATCAAAAAAGAAAAAGGCAGAATCCCAAAAAGAGACCCTGCCTTTTCCAAGGAGGATGAAAAATGAAAGGATTTTGTCTGAACGTTAACAATCCAACAGGACGGTCATTAGATAGCTTCCAGAAGCGCCGTTATTAACCTTATTGCAACCTACCATTTTTATCCTTCAAAGCCGCAAAGAAAAGATGCACGCACACCCGAGAAGCCGTTGTATTAAGTGCCATTACAACTTTCTTTTTTAAATTTAACCTTTGTAGGGTTTTATCCCGCACGTGGTTTATTTGTCAATGTTAAAGTTGATTCCTGGCACTTAAGAAAGACAAAATTATGTTTCAAAAAATCATTTTATACAAGAGACTTCAGAATATCTATTCCGGCCTGGCTTGACATTCCAAAAGATTGTTTACTCAAGTCATTCGCTACCAATTGTGCAAGAATATTTGCCTGTTCTTCATCAATTGATTCAAATTCTATTACTGGCTTTTCTGAAATGTTGGCTGTTATTTTGACAGTGTCCGTTCTTACAATCGGAT
>DEIL01000070.1 GCA_002352445.1 Desulfobulbaceae bacterium UBA2775 | reverse complement strand
CCTTATAGAAGAGTATCTGTCCGAGGATCTTGTTTCTGCTGTAAAAGAAGCTGTCAGTAGAATTGAAGGTTCCTATGCTATTGGTGTTCTCTGGGCCGGCATGCCGGATACTATTATTGCTGTCAGGAACCAGAGTCCTCTTGTCCTTGGCATCAGCAAAGATCAGGGAACCTTCCTTGCATCCGACATACCGGCACTTCTGCCGTATACAAACGAGGTTGTCTTTCTCGATGATATGGAGCTAGCCATACTCAAGGCCGACAACTATGAAGTATATTCACTTTTCGGTACTCTTGTTGAAAAGGAGACCCAGACGATCAACTGGAATGCCGGAATGGCCGAGAAGGCAGGCTTTAAGCATTTTATGCTGAAAGAGATTTTTGAACAGCCCCAGGCGATTACCAACACAGTGAGTGGTCGTATTAACCCGGAATCGGGACTGGTTGAGCTTCCGGAGGTGAATATTGACAGTCGTGAGATAGAAAATATTGACCGTATTTTTCTTGTTGCCTGCGGGACTTCATGGCATGCGGCACTGATAGCAAAATACTGGATTGAAAAGTATGCAGAAATTCCGGTTGAGGTTGATATTGCATCAGAATTTAGATACAGGCACCTCATTATCAATGACCGTGTGCTGACTATTTCAATTTCACAGTCAGGAGAAACGGCGGATACACTTGCCGGTATCCGGCTTGCAAAAAAGCTGGGCTCAAAAATTATAACGATCTGTAATGTTGTCGGTTCGACAATGACCCGTGAGGCGGATGGTACTGTATATACCCATGCCGGGCCGGAAATTGGTGTCGCATCGACCAAAGCATTTATTTCCCAGCTTGCCGCACTTTTTCTTTTTACACTCTTTCTCAGCCAGAAAAGAGGAACGCTTTCACTGGAGAAAAGTAGAGATATGGGCAAAGCTCTGATCGATATTGCTGGAGTTATTGAGCGGGAATTGCCACGCATCCAGGCGGATATTAAGGAACTCATAGACAATTTCTATAATTGCCGGGATTTTCTTTTTGTCGGCCGCGGTTTGAGCTTTCCCATTGCCCTTGAAGGGGCTCTGAAGCTAAAAGAAATCTCTTATATTCACGCGGAAGGTTATGCCTCAGGTGAACTTAAACATGGTCCAATAGCCCTTATCGATAAAGAGATGCCGATACTTGCACTGGTGCCCCAGGACGATGTATATCAGAAAAGTCTTTCCAATGTTGAAGAGATTAAGGCCCGTCAGGGGCGCCTTATTTTGATCGGTACTGAAGGGGACAGTCATTTGCAGAGGCTGACGGAGGATGTGATCTATCTCCCCAAAGTTCCGGATGATATGAATCCTATTCTGTATACTGTTCCGGCGCAGTTACTTGCCTATGAGATTGCCTCGAGGCGAGGTTGCGATGTTGATCAGCCCCGCAATCTGGCAAAAAGTGTGACGGTGGAATAGTTTAACTGACGGATCGATAGCGGAAGAGATTATTCTATTTTCTCAATTTTTGCAGTTTCAAGGAATTGAGGAGAAACGATAATTTCCGCCTGTTCTTCATCTTTGAGAAAGACAAGGATATCTTTGCGGGTGATAAGGGTTGAGAAAATTGTGCCTCCACCAAGTGACTTATCCCGCCAGCGTTCGGTAAACCAGTCAATTTTTTTCCTGTTGACTGTCCAACTGAACCCTTTTGCTACCCCGGGAACTGATCCTCGAAAGGCAATGATCTCTCCATCGGGAAAAGAGGTTCCCATACTGTAAAACCTCTCCCTGTCGCAGTTGCGGAAAAGATCCTGCCATACCTTAAATACTCCCCCCGATTCAAATGAACTGTTCTGTTTAGTGTAAAGTTTTAGAACCGCCTCCTCCAGACACTTTTGTGCTCTCAATTCTTTGATATTGTTAAAGATAAACTGAATATGATCTAAAGGATTGAGCACTTTTATAGCACTCAAGGCCTGGTCGGAGGCTTCAAGATCTTTGATGATAGCGTTGATCTTCGCCTCCTTCTTGGCTTCATGTTTCATCTGTAATATCTCATTTGTAAACGAACCGGGAAAATTGTCCGGTGGATAGAGGAATTTGATCTTTTTAAGGTTCCAGTTCATAATTTTTCATTCCTGTATAAAGAATATTCATAACATCTGTTTCCTGTTGTGTTTAGTGCCTTACTCCATAAAAGCTGTAATAAAAAATAAGAGATAAGCGCAGACTTCGAAATCTAGATTACTATTAAATTCAAATGGTTGATACCGGCAACAGATCGCGAACGTAGAGAGACCTTCGAGGCACTTATCCAGCGACTCTAAAAAATTTTCCGACTTGTCGGGTCAGATTTGTATCAATGAAAGCCAGTTATGGGCAACGTCAAGCATGCGATTGGCATAGGCCCATTCATTATCGAACCAGCATAACATTTTAACTAATTTGTGACTGCATACTTTTGTCTGGGATCCATCGACAATTGATGAACGGGCATCTGTATTGAAATCTACAGATGCATGTGGTTCTTCCGTATAACCGAGCAACCCTTTAAGAGGACCATAGGCCGCATTTTTAATGAGCTTGTTGACCTGCCCAATAGTGGTATTCTTTTCTACATTAATTGAGAGATCAATGACTGAGACATTGATGGTTGGCACACGCAGGTGGAGACAATTGAATCGGCCTGCGAGCCTGGGTATCAGTCGGTCAATACCTTTTGCCAGATCTGTATCTACAGGAATGATTGACTGCAGTG
The DNA here is from genome assembly GCA_002352445.1 of Desulfobulbaceae bacterium UBA2775. Taxonomy (GTDB): domain Bacteria; phylum Desulfobacterota; class Desulfobulbia; order Desulfobulbales; family Desulfocapsaceae; genus Desulfomarina. The sequence goes on along the minus strand of DEIL01000070.1, from coordinate 16,628 downwards.
CGCTACGGGTAAGGCGAAGGTTGGTGTGGTGGTAGCTGTCGATTACCGGCTGATCATTCATGGCCGAATGAATCGTTGTAGTAACCCCGTTTTTTATACCAAGTTCCCTGTCAAGGATATGAAGGACCGGTACAATGCAGTTGGTGGTGCAGGATGCATTTGAAACAACGGTATGGCTAGATTTGAGCAGATGCTCATTGAATCCATAGACTATGGTCGCGTCTACCTCAGAACTTGCAGGCTGGGAAAAGAGCAGTCGTTTTGCTCCGCTGTGCAGATGGCGTTCAGCAGTTTTCCGGTCGCTGAAAGAGCCGGAACATTCTAAGAGAATATCAATGTTCAGTTCTTTCCAGGGAAGAAGGTCGGCTTTTGACTCATTGAGGATCCGGATTTTATCGTCACCGATAAAGAGATGATCCTTATCATGAGTCAGGGGGTAAGGAAAGCGGCCATGGGTCGTATCATAGCGGGTGAGGTAGGTAAGTGTCTGGATATCGGCAAGTTCATTAATTGCAATAATGCTGAACTCGGATCTATAAGGGCTTGAATAGAGAGCTCTGAGGACACTCTGACCGATGCGGCCATAGCCATTGATTGCGATTCTAAAAGACATTTTACTCTCCCCTGACAACCTAAAGCCTATCAACCTGGATAATTACCTGGCAGGTATCAATACTTCGATTTGCAGAAGATAACAACTCAGATTATTGATTTCTTTCAATCAGGTAAACGGATAGAAAGGTTTAGAGAAGATTGGTGAGGTTGTATCGGTTACGGTAAGAATACATAAATAGAACTGATGCTGAAGATCCAGATGCAGCAGACGGCAATGGCCGCTTTTTTCCGACTCAATCCCTGCCCTACAACAAGACTACCTCTGGTCAGTTGGAATGACCAGACAGCAGCTACGCCAATGACAGCAAACAGTACAATGGTCATTACCTTGGAGTTGGAAAAAATAATGACATAGTTCAAGAGGGGGGCTATCACCCAGAAGGGAATCAGTGAAAGACCTAATAAATCAAAAATAAGCGCAAACCCACCCCGACCGTCAAAGGCTTTGGCTGCAGACCAGTATACCAGAACAAAACCGATAAGAGCAGTGGACATGGTGAAAAAGCCACTAACACAGAAAATTAGAGGGGTGATGAATGCAAATTTCCCATCAAGAGGGAGGTCAGGTGTGGTGGAGACGGCACCGATAAAATTTGAAAATCCAAACAGAACGCCAAGAATAAGAAGATTAAAGATGACAAATTTTCTACATTTTCCGTTAACTGCCAGCAGAAAGACTTCTTCTTTACGAGCTATTAAATCAGAAAGTACTGATAAGTAGGACATTGGTCGTCTCTTTGGTTTCTTATAACACCTTACTTGTCAGGTGAATTCGCAAAAAACTTCAACTCCATCTTACTCCAGTTCAATAAAGTAGTGAGATGGAGCGTATGGGTTATTTATGAACCTGTTGATTTAAGTGCATCTTCATTCGATATCGAGGCAAAGGAAAAATTTTACCACAGGTATATGGTTTATATTCCGAGGATAAAATTTTTCGTTTAACGAAGAAATCGGGTGAAAATGCCTTAAATCAATGGGCTCATTTAGGCAGTCCAGCCACCTGGCATAACAGCCCAGATAACAAAAAACAAGCTAATTGCAGCAACGATGATTCCTGCTTTTGTGCTGTTATAGCGATCTTCATCATACTCCGCCCAACCGTGAATACTGTCAACCAGGCGCTTATCCTCTTCATGGGGAATTCTTGCCATGAGCGCAGGGATATTATTAGTAATCATTGAAACAACGGTTAAAATAAGGAATGTGAGGGGTACACATAAGAGCGCACCTGACATGCCAAGTTTGGCCTGGAGTCCACCTGCGATTGTTAAATCAGGGAACAGATAGGGAGATACAGCAATGTAAGTCAGTCCTGAAATCAGAGCAGCAGCGCTGGCTCCGTAACGATTGGCCTGTTTCCACCAAACGCCCATAATCACCAGAGGTGCCATTGTAACACCTGCAAGACCAAAAGCCCAGAGGATACTGACTACCAGAAACGTTGGTGGATTGAGAGCGATCAGGATTGCAACAATACCACCACCGGTAATTGCGCTGTAGCCAATAATCTGCATGGTTTTATCAGAGAGATTGGGTTTGATTGTGGCGATGATATCCTGAGAAATAAGGGCGCCGATAGCCATCAGGTTGGCGCTGATTGTAGAAAGTCCAGCAGCGATAGCTCCGGCAATAACGAATGCCAGTACCCAGGGTGGATTGAATACCGAGTTGAGTATAAGGGTAATTTTATCGTAATCGGAAGGAATAATGGTTGTTCCGGAGGTTGCTTGAAAGAAAACTCCTGAGAAACCCATGGTATAAGTTGCACTGAATACGATACCGCAGAAGAAGGTAAACCAGACCATTGCACCACGTGCACTCTTCAAGTTTTTGGAAGTATATATCCTCATGCCGAGATGGGGAAGCCCCATGGCACCGATTGTAAAACATGGGATAAGAGAAAAATACCACTTAAAACCAAATTTCATGTCAAAAAAATCGGGTACAGCCTCGAGCATTGCCGGAACCATATCAGCGTATAGCAGGGGAGGGAAATACCAGCCGGTTCCACCCATGGCTTTCATTATAGCACCAAGGGGAACAATAAAAGCGATGCCCATAAGAACCATCTGAAATGCGGCATTATAGGAGGTGCCGTACATGCCGCCTATGGCAACATAACCAACGATGAGTGCACCACCACAGACCAGTGCTACGGTGTAGTTGATACCAAACAGCATTTCAAAGACCTTGGCGACACCGATCATCTGGCCGAGAGCGTACATAAGCATAACGAGAATCATAAAGATAACGGTAACGTATGATGTACTCAGTCCATATCGTTCACGGACAAAATGAGCCGGGGTGTAGGCACCCATTCTTCTCAGTGGAGTACCGTACCAGAGTGTGATCAGCGGGATGCTGAGTGCAAACTGGATCCACATATAGACAAATGGTACTTTAAGCTTCAGAATCAGAGCTGTAACACCCATAAAGGTGGCAAGACTCATAAAACTTGAGGCCATTCCAAGCCCGTTCGCCAGAGCACCGATATTACGACCAGCGGTCCAATAGTCAGTGGAGGATTTTGCTGCCCGTGCTGAATACCAGCCGATAAAATAAAAGGCAACAAAGGAAGCTGCGACAAAAATAATTCCTAGAGTGGGGTTCTCAAGCACCCATTTCTGCTGTTCCATAATTTATTAGCCCTTTGTTTTTGAGGTAGTATTTGTAGAAGTCAATGCTTCTATTTCGTCATCGAGATCATTAGTGAGTTTCGCCTGAATCACGACTACGACCATCAGCCCGAGCCAGCCCAGAGCTACAGGGATGCAGTACTGGGAAGGAAAACCCATAATCATGATATCTCTGAGCCCGGGAACTGCAACGAACAATAGTCCCGAATGACCACATATCAGTAATAACAGGCTAAATACTAAAGTGTACCAGATCTCCTTTTTGTACGTACTGTTCATTCTCTCCTCCTTGTAAAAGTTATTTAACCTAACCCCGATAGACTGGAAATAAATCAGGGTAAGCATTTTCACGAAAGCGCCTATGTGGTATCAGGTCAATTTCTATATAAATTCAGTGGGAAATTGCGGGAAAAATCTGTTTCCTCGTTACGATAGAGTCAGTGATCTTTAACGCGGGGGTTAACCGGCGCATGCAATACATCAAAATCAAGGATTGAGCGCTCAGTCATATTTTTTATAAAACAAAACCCACTAAAATTTCGTACTGCACTAGGAGGCTGTCCGAGAATGCATTTCCCCTCAACTCTTCGTTATTTTCAAAAAAATAATGCTCGTAATATCAATTATATGACTGTGCTTATTTTTTTCGAAAAACCTCGATTTGAGAAAAAATGCTTATTCTCGGACAGCCTCCTAGGGATGTATAACATCAGTTTCTCAAGCACAACAGATATGGAAAAAAGTGTACGTGAACACTATGTCAGACATCGGGTACCATAAATGTATCGAACGAGCGCTCAGTCTCTCACCTTTATAAATTTATTGTATGTAATTGTCAACTGATTTTATAAGCAAAATTCTCGAGTAGTATGAAAGGCTGTTAAACATTGAAAAATAAGGTATCATCTTAGCCTTACTTATAAATATTATTCAAACAGGAAAGGAAAATTCGAGCTATTAGCTCCCCTGGAGGGTTACTTGGACTGGGTCCAGGTCTTTTAAATATTCCGATCTGTTCGGCTGAGGAGATTGATATGTCTGATACTGGAAGAGTTATTGTCAATACGGGGAAAGGCAAAGGGAAAACTACAGCAGCACTTGGTACGGCGTTCAGGGCACTTGGCCATGGTCATAGGGTGTGTATTGTCCAGTTTCTCAAAGGTCAGGGGAAATACGGGGAGAGACTCATGGCTGAAAAATTTGATAATCTTGATTGGTTTATTTGTGGTCGTGGATTTGTCTTCAGGAAAGAAAATATTGATGATGATCGCAGGGTGGCTCGAGAGGGTTTTCAACTGGCAAAAGAAAAGGTTGAGAGTGATCAGTATGATCTGATCATTCTTGATGAAATTACCTATCTGCCCCATTATGATTTTCTGGATGTGGAGCAAATTGTTAAACTCATCCGCAACAAACCAAAGCGACTATCCATTATTCTGACCGGCAGGGATGCTGATCCGAAACTTATTGAAGTTGCAGATACTGTCGCATCTATTGAATCGATTAAGCATGCTTACGATAAGGATATTAAGGCGCAGAAAGGTATTGAATTTTGATTGGAGGTAATATGGAAATTCAAGGAGCGTTAGAAGGTATAAAAGTTCTTGATCTGTCACGTATGCTTCCGGGTCCATACTGTTCGATGATTCTGGCGGATCATGGAGCTGAAGTGATTGCCATTGAGGATGGACGATTTAAAGAAGATGGTCTTTTCTTTAATGATCTGAACCGAAATAAGCACCATATGTCACTCAATCTTAAAACCCCTGAAGGAAAGGAGATATTTTATAAACTGGCAGAAGATGCTGATATTATTCTGGAAGGATTTCGACCGGGCGTAGTTAAGCGGCTTGGAGTCGATTATCAGACTGTTAAAAAATATAATCCCAGAATAATCTACTGTTCGATAACCGGTTATGGCCAGACTGGGCCTGTCAGCGACAGGGCCGGTCATGATGTCAACTTTCTCAGTATGTCCGGTGTACTCGGACTCATTGGTGAAAAAGCCGGGCCGCCTTCCATTCCCGGCGTGCAGGTGGCGGATATAGCCGGAGGAAGTATGAACAGCGCAGTGGGGATTCTGCTTGCTCTTTATGCCAGAGAAAGAACCGGTAAGGGGCAATATATCGATATTTCCATGACCGACGGTATGATCGGCTTTCTTTCTCTACCCCATTATTTCTCAAAGCTTACAGGTAATCAACCAAGAGTTGCCGATACATTACTGTCCCATCGCTACGGCTGTTATAACACCTACGAGACCAAAGATGGGAGATATCTCTCAATTGGTGCAGTTGAAAACAGGTTCTGGAAACGACTTTGTGGATATTTTAACAGGACGAATTATATTTCTCTTCAGTATGATGAAGGTAAAAGAGAGGAAATCATCGGTTTCCTGAGGGAAAAATTCCTGACAAAAAATCTCGTCGACTGGGAAAAGGAACTGTCTGATCTTGATGTGTGTTATGCCGGGGTTCAGACCTTGGAGGGGGTATTAGAAGACCCACTTTTCAGGGAACGGGGAATGGTCCTTGAGTACCCTGACAGTAACGGTACGCCAATACGCTCTTTTGGCATACCCGTAAAGCTTTCAGAGACTCCCGGCAGTATAAGGACAGTACCCGATGAATTTGGACAATCTACCCGGGTTATTCTCAGGGAAGCAGGGTACTCAAAGGTGCAGATTGATCGTTTTTTTGCTGACGGGGTGGTATAAGAGGATAGAAAGGTAAAATATGACAGGCGATTATTCTGCATTTTTTAAAGTGTTTACCGAGGTAAGCAAAGCAATTCATTCCGGTGAAAAGAGTTCAGATATTCTTGAATCCATTGTAACCCACATAAAAGAAATCCTGCGGGCCAAAGGCTGTATTTTCTGGATTGTCGATCATTCCAGGGAAAAAATAGTATCTAAATATTCACACGGATTCTCCTATCGCAGCCTTACGGAGGTTGGCTATAATACCCTTATTACTGTCTTTGACAGAGAAATCGGTCAACCAGTCTTTATTGAGGATGCCCGTCATGATCCCCGTATACCTGATATGGAGCGGTTGGGTAAACGCAGGGTTGGTTCGGTAACAGGGCTTTTTTTTGATATCGTTGACTCTTTCGGTGGTATCCTGGCACTCTATTTTAACGACAGGAGAGAACTCAGTTCAAGTGAATTTGAGCTGGTGACTGCCCTGGGGGAGCAGGGAGCAATCGCCCTGCACAGAGCCATCAGTTATGACAAAAAGATGATGGAGACTTTTCGTCAGATGGTTGAAGGACTCACTCTGGCCCTGGAAGCAAAAGATGAAAAAACCCATGGTCATTCAGTTAAAGTTGCCATGTTCGCAAAAATGGTGGCTGAAGAAATGGGCCTGTCTGAGGAGGAAATCGAGACTATCTATCATGGCGGATTACTGCATGATATAGGTAAGATCGGCATGGAAGATGATATTCTTGATCGTCTTGGTATCCTGTCCCGAAAAGAAATGGATATTGTGAAGCAACATCCGGAGGTGGGGGCAGGGATCGTCCGACCTCTTGTTTTTCTAAATGATATCGAGCCGTTGATCCTACATCACCATGAAAGGTTTAACGGTACCGGATATCCACATGGCCTCAAGGGAAAGGCTATTCCCCTTGGTGTTCGCATCCTGACAGTCTGTGATGTTTTTGAAACAATGTTGGCCGGTCGGAAATACTTCGCCAAAATGAAACAGGAAGATGCTATACTCAATTTGCAGAGTGAAGCCGGGAGTCAATTTGATCCAGAGGTGATTAAGGCTCTTTTTTCAGCATTGCCAAAGAACCCGGAGATACTTAAACTGAATCCCACAGCATTGAGGTTTATCGATATACAGAAGAAAAAACTTACTAATTCAATTCCATTACATGCCGATGTTTTCATCTGACCACCACTGAGACCATGTCACTGTCATATCAATCTGATAACAGGTTTTCAAATCGATTTCTGCTGGGAATTGCCCTGCCCACCTCTCTTGCCGTAATTTTACTTATCTGCCTTTTTTACCTGGTGATTATTCCCGCCTTTAAAAAAAGTTTTGTCGATAGTGAGCGGTCGATGATTAAAGAGCTGACCAGTGTTGCCTGGAGTGTCATGGATTTTTATGAGAAAAAGGAGCAGGAGGGTAGTCTCAGTCAAAAAGAAGCACAGCAGATGGCTCTGTCGGAGATAGAGACGCTGAGATATGGCGATACTAACCAGAACTATTTCTGGATCTGTGATCTGCATCCGAAAATGGTGATGCATCCCTATTCCAAAGAGATGATCGGCACCGACCTCAGTCAATATAAAGATTCCGATGGAAAACAGATTTTTCTTGAATTTATACGAGTAGCATCCGACAAAAATGATGGTTTTCTAAACCACACATGGCATACAAAATACAGTGATGAAAAAGTGGTAGCAAAACTTTCTTATGTGAAAAAATTTGAGCCATGGGGATGGATTGTCGGCACTGGTGTGTTCCTGGATGATGTACAGAGAAAGACCAGGGAAGTTTCCAACAGACTTTCCCTTTTTGCTCTAGCTGCAGCCCTGGTTTTTGTATTTCTTCTCTTTTTTATGAGCCGGCAAAGTCTGATGATAGAGAGAAAAAAGAGAGAAGCCGAAGAAGAATTGAAAAGATCGAGAGAAAAGTACAAAACCGTGGTTGAGACCGCTACAGAACCAGTCATGATGGTCCTGGATGGAAAATGCATCTATTCGAACTCCAGCATGTGGCAATTTCTCGGTTATTCTGCTGAGGAACTCGAATTACAAACTCTGGCGGAGCTCTTCGCCACCGATCAACCTGACGATTTAAATAAAAAAGAAGATGTCAAAGCATTTTTTGAGGGCAAAAACGACTCAGGTCAAATCGAGTTGCAGATGCTGAGAAAAGATGGTTCTCAGGTCCATACCCGTTTAACTTTTTTCACAAAATTGTTTGGCGATGAAAGTGTCCTGCTGATGACTGCAAGGGATCTGAGCCGTCGGCAAAGGATAAAGAAGCAATTAGATGAAAGTCAAGAGCAGTATAAATTGCTCACCAGCAGATTACAGATCGGTATCTTCCGTACAACACCGGATAAAGATTTCCGTTTATTGGAAGGGAATGGTGAGACACTCAGATTATTCGATTTGACCGGGGACGATCTGATGGGGGTCAAACTCATCGACTATCTGAAGGGCACTGATGAGTCTACAGACATGATGGAAACTCTTGCAAACGAGGGTGTAGTTAAAGATAAGATTTTTAAGCTTAAAAAAGGAACAGATGAAGTTGTCATAGTCTCTCTTTCCCTGGTGTTGATCAGAGACGAAAGAGGGAACCCATTATATTGTGAAGGCATCGTAGAGGATATCACCCGGGAGAAAAAACGAGATTTGGAAAGGGACAAATTGATCGTTGAACTGCAGACTTCTACGATGTTTTTAAATCAACCCTTGAAGAATATCCTCAGTGATAGTGTGGATTGTGATCTTTATACTCCGGTCCGGGAAGTTGCAAAAATAATGGTAAGAGCCGGGCGCAATTCAATGTTGATCAGAAGTGAATCGGGAACACATATCGGTATTATAACCGATATGGTTCTAAGGGAACGGGTAGTTGCTGAAAACATCTCCCTTGAGACACCGGTTTATGAGGTGATGAGCTCTCCCGTCATCTCTGTTGAAGAGAGTGCCATGATCTTTGAAGCTGTTCTGCTGATGAGCGAGAAAGGTATCAAACATCTTGGTGTGAAGAATGCTAAAGGCAGGATTGTAAGTGTCATCAGTAATGAGGAATTATTGGAGGTTCAACGTTTTTCCACCACTTTTCTCATTAACGAAATTAATGAAGCAACAGAGGTGAAAGAGATTGCGGACAGCCACGCAAGATTGCCGGGGATAGTCAAAGCTCTTACCGACAGCGGGGTACATGCCCGGAATATTACGCATATCATTACTTCCATTTCCGATGCAGTTTTTGATAAATTGATGGGTTTTGCTCTTACAGAATGTGGTGATCCTCCTGTAAATTTTGCCTTTGTTGGTATGGGGAGTGAGGGCCGTGGAGAACAGACCCTGGCCACGGATCAGGATAATGCAATAATCTTTGAAGATGTGCCTGAAGATCAACTTAAAGATGTCACAGATTATTTTGGTCGTTTAAGTACCAGGATCTGCACCGATCTGGACCAGGCGGGATATGATTTTTGCAAGGGAAATTTCATGGCCATGAATCCCAAATGGTGTCAACCTCTGAGCATCTGGAAGAACTATTTTAGTCGTTGGATCACTGAGGCGAATCCGCAGGGTCTTATGGAGGCTGGGATATTTTTTGATTTTAACTGCAGTTATGGTGATGCCGGATTTGTGGAGGAGATAAGGAACCATATACAAAAAGTAGTGGAACACCGGCCCGTTTTTTTTCACCTTATGGCGGAAAACACCCTGCTGTTTAAAATACCATTGGATTTTTTCGGCAATATATCTGTGGAGTCGGACGGGGTCCATGCAAACACTTTCAATATTAAGCATGTTCTTGCAATGATTGTTGGGTTTGCACGGATTTATGCCATACAATATTCTCTGCAGAGTACTAATACGCTGCAGCGCCTTGAACTTATCCATGAAGAAGGCGTTCTTAATAGGAGGTCATATCAGGAAGTTGTACAATCATATAATTTTCTGATGCAGATCCGGTTGAGGCACCAGGTGAAAAAAATCAATATGGGTGAACCACCTGATAATTTTGTTTCTTTGTCTGAACTTACCCGCATGGAAATAGATATGTTGAAGAAAATATTTGCCGAGATCGGAACTTTGAGGAAAAGGCTGAGCGGAATGGGGCCGGGGGATATTTCTTTTTAGCAGTATCAACTTTAACATGGGAGTAGTCGTGCAAAGAACAATGTACAATACCCCGATATTAAGGCCGATTATTTTAGTTCTGTGCAGGGTTTTTCTCAAAATATGGGGATGGAAGCTTGAGGGTAAACCGCCGCCAGTATTCAAATATGTACTGATAGGAGCCCCCCATACCAGTAACTGGGATTTTCCACTGGGGTTGTCAGTGGCTTTTGTTTACCGGATTGATATGTACTGGATGGGGAAAGATTCTTTGTTTAAAGGGTGGCGCGGTCCCATTATGAAGTGGCTGGGGGGGGTGCCGATCAATAGATCCTCTTCTAATAATGTTGTCTCCCAAATGATTGAAGCATTTGATGCAAGTGATCATCTTGTTGTGACTATTCCTCCAGAAGGTACACGTTCAAAAGTTGATAAATGGAAGACAGGATTCTACTATATAGCCCTCGGTGCCAATGTACCAATTGCCCTCGCTTTTCTCGACTATAAACGTAAAGCGGCTGGATTTTTTTCAACTTTCTACCCCACCGGTGATATCGAAAAGGACATTGCCGAAATACGCTCATATTATGCAGGAATATCAGGGAAATATACCAGTAAATGTACTGTTGGATAGCGTATCAGACGACAAACATTACCGCCCCTGCAAAGGTCAGGTTTCATATAATTAGTAACAAACTCTTTTATTTCATTGCTTAATTTAAAGAACAGATTATAGTCTCAGCTGAGAATTTTATAAGTAGAGCGAACTCCCCTCAGGTTGTCCTCGTTGACCTCGTTGTTTCCGTTAGCATCGTCCGTTGTCGTCGAATTTTCTACTGATTATTAAAATAGGTGAACAGTAAGAACTGTATCTTGCGGCTTCTGTCATTTCAGAGCAGGAACTGGCCTTAACGCCCATTCTCAGCCTTTTGCAACCTGGATCAGGAATTAAGATCGGGCGTGATCTCAGTACAGAGCCATAGGATTGCTTCAATTTTTGTAGCTGGTCAGGCTCAAACAGATGTGGGGACACCCTTTATAGAACTGACAAGAATTGATTAGCGGATCATAGAGCATTCGAAGATTAGATTGAAAACCCGGGAAGACCTCCGGTCGATCAGATAAAAAGAAAAGGAATACCAACTTCGGGAAAATGGAAAACCCGTTGGGATAAATCACCTGGTGGTGGTTTCTAATGGTTTGATATTTTAAAATTATATTCCTTTTAAGAAACAAATAATTCAGGAGTAAAGTACTAATGAGTTTTAAAGATTTTCAGTTACACCAAGAAATTAACGCTGGCATTGCTGCCTGTGGTTATACAATTCCAACTCCAATCCAGAAAGAGGCTATTCCTCCGGTACTTGCCGGTCGTGACATCCTTGGTCTGGCACAGACTGGAACAGGAAAGACAGCGGCCTTTGTTTTGCCTTTACTACAGCACCTGCTTAGAGGGCCCGGAAAAAAAGTGCGCGCACTGATAGTGGCGCCGACTAGAGAGCTGGCTGAACAGATTCATGACAACATCGGCCAGATGGCCAGACATACTGGCCTTCGCAGTGTCGCTGTTTATGGCGGTGTCGGCAAACAGCCCCAGATCAAATCCATTCGAGATGGAGCAGAAATTGTTGTTGCCTGCCCAGGCAGGCTGCTTGACCTTCTTAATGACAAAGCTTTTAACCTCCGTGGGATTGAAGTACTGATTCTTGATGAAGCTGATCACATGTTTGACAAAGGATTTCTGCCGGATATTCGGAGGATTATCAAGCAATTGCCGAGAGACAGGCAAACACTGGTTTTCTCAGCTACCATGCCCAGGGAGATTCGTCGCCTGGCAGAAGATATTCTGCGAAATCCGGTAACAGTACAGATCAATCATACCTTACCGGCTCCAACCATATCTCATGCTCTTTTTCAGGTTTCAAAGACAAAGAAAACAGCTTTGCTTAAAAACATCATAAGAGAACGGGAAATGGTGAGTACACTCGTTTTTACACGAACAAAATACAAAGCGAAAAGCCTGGCTCTGCAACTACAGAAGGCAGGTCTCAGTGCTGTTGCAATTCAGGGTAATCTTTCCCAATCCAAACGGCAACAGGCTATGGAGGGGTTTCGTGACGGTACTTTTAAAATACTTGTGGCAACAGATATTGCTGCCCGTGGTATTGATGTTTCCGGTATCACGCATGTGATCAATTTTGATGTACCGGATACGGCGGAGACCTATACTCATCGTACCGGTCGTACAGGCCGAGCAACACTAAATGGTCATGCTTTGACATTTGCCAGCCATGATGACAACAAAATGATTTCCCTTATTGAGCGTAATCTTGGTAAAAAAATGGATCGAGAGTGTCCTCCTATTTTAGTTAATGAAACAGGAAGAGGGTATGTACACGAAGAAAAAAGTGAAAGTTATTCAAAGGATATACCGGGAAGGAAGAAGCCGGTTACGGCAGGGCGTGGTAAAAACCGACGCAGTAAAGCTGCTGCTTTTGATTTTGGCGTAGGTAGGCGCCAGTACTAGTGAGGACATAACCATGATTACTGCAACTGACATTGCTCTTTCCTACGGTAAGAGAGTCATTTTTAAAGACGTAAATATCAAATTCACTCCAGGTAACTGCTACGGTCTTATTGGGGCTAACGGTGCCGGGAAATCTACTTTTCTGAAAATCCTGTCAAATCAGCTTGACCCTGACAGTGGTCATGTTTCCACCGGCCGGAGAATGCGTATCGCGGTGCTCAGCCAGGATCAGTTTGCCTTCGATGAATACACTGTTTCCAATACCGTCATCATGGGGCATAAAAAACTCTATAAGGTTATGGCGGAACGTGAGGCACTCTATGCCAAGGCTGATTTTACTGATGAAGACGGTATCCGTTCAGGGGAACTTGAGGCCAAATTTGGTGCAATGAACGGTTATGAAGCTGAGGCTGAAGCCGGAGTATTGCTCAGTGGTCTTGGGATCCCGGAAGAGATGAGTCAGAAAAGGATGAAGGAGCTTGATGGTAGTGACAAGGTGCGTGTACTGCTGGCCCAGACCCTGTTTGGCAATCCTGATATCCTGCTTCTCGATGAGCCCACCAACCAGCTGGATCTGAAATCCATCAAATGGCTGGAAGATTTTCTCGCCCGCTTTCATAACACCGTTATCATTGTCTCCCATGATCGTCATTTTCTGAACCAGGTCTGCACCCATATGGCGGATATCGATTATGGAAAGATTCAGGTCTATGTGGGAAACTATGATTTCTGGTATGAATCCAGTCAGCTCCACTTTCGTCAGAAAGAGACTGAGAGTAAAAAGGCCAAAGCCAAAGCAGAGCAGCTCAAAGAATTCATCCAGCGTTTCAGTTCCAATGCCTCCAAGGCCAAACAGGCCACATCAAGGAAGAAACTGCTTGAGAAACTTACCATTGAGAGTATGCCGAATTCTTCGCGAAAGTATCCTTACATTGTTTTTAAGCCGGAACGACCCTGTGGTGATATTATCCTTGAGATCGACGGGCTTTCCAAAACCATTGATGGAGTCTGTTTGTTTGATGATCTTACTCTCACTGTGAACAGAGGTGATAAGATTGCCTTTGTCGGCACAAACAGCCTTGCTAAAACCACCCTGTTTCAGATTCTTGCAGGTGAACTTGAGCCCGACAAAGGCACTTTTCGCTGGGGGGTGACTATTAAAAACAGCTACTTCCCAAAAGAAAACAGCGACTATTTTAATGACGACGAGCTTGAACTGGTTACCTGGCTGAGACAATTTGCACCGCCAAAGACTGATGAAGGTTTTATTCGTGGATTCCTGGGAAAAATGCTTTTTTCCGGAGAGGAGGCGATGAAAAAGACCTCTGTCCTTTCTGGTGGAGAGCGCGTACGCTGTATGCTCTCCAAGATGATGCTCTCCCACTCTAATGCCCTCATCCTGGATGAGCCTACTAACCATCTGGATCTTGAATCAATAACTTCTCTTAATAATGGGCTGATATCTTTTTCTGAGATAGTACTCTTTGCCTCCCATGACCATCAGTTTGTGTCAACCGTTGCTAACAGGATTATCGAGATTACTCCAGATGGTATCACCGATGCGATGATGAATTTTGATGAGTACCTGGCAATGAAGGAAGCAGATATTTCTGATGAGAACTATTACCTGGACAGACAGGCAGCGTAGTAAACTCGAACAGATCTCTGTATTTATGTTATTGCACTCTCTATTAAGCAAAATTGATTGACCATGTATATGTCAGGTTGTTGTAGAACAGCGGCAGGATTAAAAGAAAGTGTGTAAAATAAATATGTTCGGAGATATACGGAATACAGTTGACTTTATCCAATAGATTTATAATAATAATTACTATTATGTTGTCACCGTCTCGGACAAGCTCTTAGGAGGTTGTGCGAGAAAAAGCATTTCGAAGTCTACGCTATCTGTTCAATATCGAGGTTTTCCAAAAAAATGTCTGATTACGTATGAAACTGAGCCAATTCTGTGGAAGTAGCTTTGATACGTTGATAATAAAAGAAAAATAAGATCCCACAGGTTTGTCATCCCCGCGCAGGCGGGGATCCAGTTACAAGCAGGATCACTGGATTCCCGCCTGCGCGGGAATGACGGAATGGCTAAATATTTAGATTTTTACGACGCCATCAAAAAGTAGCAGTTTAGGGATACTCAAAAAGAGGGAGAACGTTATGCTGATGAGATCAACGTTGTTTTTAATCACTAACCTGGCGGTATTATTTGTTTTAGGTATATTGCTCAACTTTTTCGGATTGAATCAGCCGGGTATGGATTTAACGCCACTTTTGTTCATGGCAGGCATTATGGGATTTGCAGGTTCATTTATCTCATTAATGATGTCAAAGAGTGTGGCAAAACGGTCAGCAAAGGCAAGGGTCATTTCTACACCAGCCGATGATACCGAGCAGTGGCTGATGAATACTGTGGGTTCTTTGACTGAACAGGCAGGTATCGGTATGCCTGAAGTTGCTATTTTTGACTCACCCGCGCCTAATGCCTTTGCCACCGGCGCCAGCAAAAACAGTTCACTTGTTGCTGTGAGTACAGGTCTGCTCAACAGTATGAATAAAGATGAGGTAGAAGCTGTATTGGCGCATGAGGTCAGCCATATCTCTAATGGTGATATGGTAACATTGTCATTGATTCAGGGTGTGGTTAATACCTTTGTGATTGTATTATCACAGATGGTTTCAGCATTAGTTGACCGCCGACAGGGAGGTGGTTATAACTCTCGAGGTTATGGATTTGGGCGGGGCGTGGGATACTCTGCAACCTATATGATCGCGCAGCTCGGTTTTGGTTTTCTGGCCACTCTGATCGTCCGCTGGTTCAGCCGCTGGCGGGAATATCGGGCGGATGCCGGATCTGCAGCTTTGGCTGGACATGAAAAAATGATCAGCGCTTTAGAGCGATTGAAATCCTTAAGCGAGCCGGCACAACTGCCTGTACAGATGCAGGCTTTTGGCATCAATGGCGGTTTGTTCGGTGCAGTGGGACTGAAAAAGCTTACCATGACCCATCCCTCACTTGAAAATAGAATCCGTGCCTTGCGTGAAAGTGCAAAAAATGCGGAGAGAACGTTATAAAGCACAGGCAATTCTCATTCAAATCCAGCAGTGTCTGGTTAGAAAATTGCAAAGCCTGTAAAACGGATTCATGGTGAGATACCTCAAGGCTGCGTAATGATCAGCAAGACCAGTCTGGCAGAGGCAAGGTTTTTTAAGTTACCAGGCGTTCATTGTCTTCTATTTTCAAGACTTGCCTCAGCTGCAAAATCAGACTTGTTTTTTTTGGAGAAATTTTCAAAGATATTTGGGTAAGTCTGATCCAGGGCGGAAAAAATTCTATCGAAGGGGAGGTCGGCAAAGTGGCCATGATCCCTTACGTATTCCATATGTTTCTGGCCAAGAGTATCAAACTCATGGAAGAAGGAATCTTCCTTTCCATCAAATTCCAGTGGTTGCACGTTGAAACGGGTGCAGAGAGATAAGTTGAATGCGGGAGTAGCCTTGACCCATTTGTTATTTAACAACATTTCCATGTAACCATGGTAGATGAAGAGGTCAGTTCCCATCTGTTTTTTCAGGCTGTCTGTGGACAGGTGGTTGGTTACATCAGCGAAACCAAGACGACTGGGTATTCTCTGATGACGGGCTACAGCGGCTAGCAATACAGCTTTTGAAACACAGTACCCCGATTTTTTTCTCACTACATTACTGGCTCTGATAGCAGTTCGGGAAAATTGCAGATCATAGGGGTCATATCTGATCTGGTCTCGGACGGCATAGTACAGAGCAATTGCTTTTTCCACGGGAGAATCCAGCCCGGTGCAGGCTGATCTGGAAAATTTGGATACCTCTTGGGCGTAATAATCAAGGTAGAAGGTTGATTCCAGGTAGCGTTGTAAGTTTTCTTTCATATTGCTAATGGTTTTGGTAAATTTGAAAGTTTAAAAAATTGCTGGAATTTGTTCACATTACCACAGAATCATCAATAAACAATAGTTCACACCAGTCCAGG
>DEIL01000094.1:4842-7243 GCA_002352445.1 Desulfobulbaceae bacterium UBA2775 | reverse complement strand
CCCTAGAGCAACACTGGATTTGACAGTTCCGGCAATCAGTCCACCGGCTTCGGTAACACCAAGATGCAGAGGATAATCTGTTATTTTTGAAAGTTTGCTGTATCCATTTACCGTGGTAAGAACATCGGAGGATTTTATAGATATTTTGATATCATAAAAGCCGTACTTCTCCAGAAGCCTCACATTGCGCATGGCACTTTCAATAAGTGCATCTGTATTATGAGCAGTAGGGTAACCAAAGGTTTTCAGAAGATCTTTTTCAATCGAGCCACTATTTACACCGACACGAATAGGTATTTTATGATGAAGGGCTGCATCAACCACCCTTGCTACCTTTCTCTCACCCCCAAGATTACCGGGATTTATTCGAATACCATCTACCCCCTGCTCCATAGCTGCAACCGCCAACCGTGCATCAAAATGTATATCCGCTATGAGAGGAATGGATATACCATCACGAATTGCCCTGACAGCTGCCGCAGCCTTTTGATCAAGGACAGCGACACGCACTATCTCACAGCCGGCATCCTCAAGCCTGTGAATCTGAGCTACAGTCGCATCAACATCCCTGGTATCCGTATTGGCCATGGATTGTACAGATATGGGACTATCCCCGCCGACTTCCACATTGCCCAGGAAAATTTTTCTGGTTTGTCTTCGTAGAATCATTGCTGACTGTTGTCCTGCTTCTTTCTAATAAGATTGAGTTCAGCATCAGATGCTCTTATATAGAGTGGTACAGCCTCAGCCGCATCCAGGATATCACCTGTTTCAAATTTCTCTTTACCGATCAGGCCGAGAGAAGATGCAGTTGGTTCGTGCAGGTGCGCAGCAGCAAACAGAACCTTGTCATGTAGAAGAGATCTCCACAGATGGCCATAAGTGGTCACCCCATCACCTACCATGACCACAGAATCCGAAAGACTTTCTGCGAGTTTCTCCGGCGAAATGACCACAGGAACCCCGGCCGGAGCTGTCAATCCCACACTGTCCGTTCGATAAAAAGCTGCATAAACTTCTTTTTTTCGGGCGTCAAGAACTGAGCATATCCACGGAGCAGGAGCACATTTACTCGCCAACCCGTCAAGAGTAGAAATCCCGATCATCGGTTTATCAGCTGCAAACGCCAGACCTTTTGCTGTGGCCATACCGATTCTCAGGCCTGTAAAGCTGCCAGGTCCAAGACTCACAGCAATAGCCTCTATATGGGACCAGTCAACTCCTGTCTCCTTCATTATGTAGTCAATTGATACGAGCAGTCTTCTGGAATGGGTCTTCCCACTGCTCAGGCTGAGGGTTGCCAGCACCTCACCGTTCATTCTCGATCCCCGGGTGAGAGCAACAGAACTGCAGGAGGTTGCGGTATCGATAGATAATATCAGTGGTTGGGGATGATCGATCAACTTAACAACCTGACAATATCATTATAGAAGACAAAAACCATAAGGGTCGTGAGAAGGCCGATACCGATCTGTTGAGCAAAGATCTGAGCTCTTTCATTCATCGGTTTTCTCATGATTCCTTCAATGGTTAAAAAGACGAGATGACCACCGTCAAGTACAGGTACCGGGAGAAGGTTAAGAAAACCCAGGTTTATACTGAGCAAGCCCATAAAATAGAAAAGATTCACCCAGCCCGCTTTCATCTGCTCACCGGCAATCTGGGCAATAAGAATCGGGCCGCCTATTTCCGAGGCTGGAATCACCCGCTGAAAAAGTTTTACAAATCCCATAACGGTTAAAGATATATACATCCAGGTCTGGGCCAGGGCGGTCTGCATAGACTCTATGAGTGTTTTCCTGGTATAGGTCAATTCATCAGCCTTAACAATACCGATCATAAACCGTTTTTCGACTTCTTCTCCAAATACGTTCTTAACACTGTCTATCTTCGGAGTCACTTTAAACAGCAGCCGTTCTGTCCCTCTTTGCACAACAACAGACAGTTCTCGGCCTTCACTCCCCTTCACTCCATTAAGAACATCAAGCCAGCTGAGGGTCGGCTGGCTATTGATCTCGAGAATTACATCATCTGTTTGCAATCCTGCATTCTCGGCAGCCGATTCGGCTGTTACCTTGCCGATACGGGTTGTATCGACTGGAGTCGGCACTCCAACAAAAATAAACACCATAAAAAACAGAAGTACAGAAAAGAGCAGATTAAACAGAGGCCCGGCCAGGACAATCAGAAACCGCTGCCAGACAGGCTTATGGGCAAAAGAAGCTTTTTTGTCTCCATCGTCCATCTCCTGTTCATCGGGGTTCTCCCCAAACATTTTAACAAAACCACCCAGGGGTAAAGCGGAAATAACGTATTCCGTTTCACCGATTATCTTACCTGCGATTTTAGGGCCAAAGCCTAAAGAAAATTTCAGCACACGGACCCGAAACAGTTTTGCAAA
>DEIL01000094.1:0-4740 GCA_002352445.1 Desulfobulbaceae bacterium UBA2775 | reverse complement strand
TATCTGCCTGAAGAATATCCTCAAGGCTGTCCTCACTTCCCTCCTGTACAATATCCATTGTTCTGGCAACTGTCTCGGCAATATCCGGGAATTTAATCCTGGAATCGAGAAAAGCATCTACAGCTATTTCATTTGCCGCATTAAGAACCGCAGGAGCTACTCCACCTGTTCTGATTGCCTCAAAAGCGATCTTCAAAGCAGGAAAGCTGGTATAATCGGGTTCAAGGAATTCAAGATCTCCACACTGGGAAAGTTGTAGAGGATTCAAGTCCAGTTCGAGTCTCTTTGGGTATGAGAGGGCATAGGAAATAGGAATTCTCATATCAGGAATACCGAGTTGAGCAATAACCGAGCCATCCATATATTCAACCAGAGAGTGAACAATAGACTGAGGGTGAACAACGACCTCTATCTCCTCAGGCCCGACATCAAACAGCCATTTAGCCTCGATCACCTCCAACCCTTTATTCATCAAGGTAGCAGAATCGATGGAAATTTTCCTGCCCATATCCCAGTTTGGATGATTGAGGGCCTGCTCCCTGGTAACAGATCTCAGTTCTTCCAGATTTTTCCCTCTGAAAGGACCCCCGGATGCGGTGAGAATAATTTTCTTCAAATCATCTTTTTGGCCTGCTTCAAGAGCCTGAAAAATTGCAGAATGTTCAGAATCTATCGGAAACAGATTAACGCCCTCTCTCTTCACAGCATCCATTACAAATTTACCGGCCATTACAAGGGTTTCCTTATTTGCCAAACCTATATCCTTTCCTGCACCGATGGCTGCAAGAGTGGGTAACAGGCCGGCAGCACCCACTATCGCCGAGATAGTCATATCAGTCTTTGAATATGCTGCAACCAACTTATTTCCTTCCAGTCCCGTCACAATTCGGCTGTGATATTCTGCAGGCAGTAATCCCCGTAACGTTTCAGCCTGGGAGTCATCATAGATGGAGACAAGTTCGGGCCGGAACTCCACAACCTGTTCAGCCAGTCGCTTGACATTCCGCCCGGCCGCCATTGCCACAACCTTATAATGCTTCGGAAACTTCCTGACCACCTCAAGAACGTTCACACCGATTGAACCGGTGGTTCCCAAAAGAGAAATAAACTTCATTACACCCCATTAAAAACAAGAAGATAATAGAGAACGGGAGCAGCAAAAAGCAGGGAATCGACCCGGTCAAGAATACCGCCATGCCCGGCCAGAATTGTGCCGGAGTCTTTTGTTCCTGTACCCCGTTTAATAATCGACTCGGTCAGATCACCAGTAATTCCCACACAAGTAACCAGTATGGTAGAGAATATCAGGAAGTACCAGTGAATGGCAGGCAGGAGCAGAAGTGCAAAAAATACTGCTCCCAGCAGACCGGCACAGATACCGCCGAGAGCTCCCTCTATCGTTTTATTTGGACTGATATGAGGCGAGAGCTTGTGTTTACCAATGGCACGCCCGATGAAATATGCGCCGCTGTCAGAACCGGCTGTAATGGCTGTAACAATAATCAGCCAGCTATTACCCTCCGGCAGGTGACGTAAAAGTATTACGTGTGCGCCAAGCAGTCCTATATATGCAAGGCCAAAAACCAGACGACAAAAACGAAGGTAACTATCCTCAATATACTGATATTTAGTGATAAAATATCCAGACAGGAGAAAAAACGAAATAAGAGTAAAAAGTGGCAGGAGGGAAATTTGGGGGAAGACGCAGACAGCAACTACCGGCATTGCCAGAATCGAATCGATAAGCCATCGTTCTCTACGATTGGTTACCTCTGCCGCTGCCATTCTTACATATTCGTCACAGCCAATCAAAACAACGAATATCACAACAATATTAAACAGCAGTATTGACCCTTTTGAGAGAAGCAGGAGCCAGAAACCGGCAAGAAAGAGACCGGGTACAATACGTTTCATA
Organism: Desulfobulbaceae bacterium UBA2775; assembly: GCA_002352445.1. GTDB lineage: Bacteria > Desulfobacterota > Desulfobulbia > Desulfobulbales > Desulfocapsaceae > Desulfomarina. Next base: position 2,825 of record DEIL01000094.1, on the reverse strand, counting down.
ATCTACCCGGCGTGCAGTTGTTCTCCAGTGCGGCCAAAACGTCTCTCCCGCAACTGATATTCGGCCAATGCCTGCAAAAATTCATCTTTTCGAAATTCAGGCCACATGATATCTGTAAAATAGACCTCAGCATAAGACACCTGCCAAAGCATGAAATTGGAAAGCCTGGACTCCCCTCCTGTTCGAATGAGAAGATCAGGATCCGGCAAACCAAAAGTGTCCAGATGGGTACTTAGAACCTCACTGGTTATTGATTCAACCGTCCGTTCACCTGAAACACACTCCCGTGACAACGCCTTCACCGCCCTGACAATCTCATCACGAGCCCCGTAGCTGAGCGCAAGATTAAGAGTTAATTCAGAATTGTCAGAAGTTTCTTCGATAACATGTTCAAGGGTTTCCCTTACCTGATCAGGTAATCGATCCCGATCCCCAATGGACATCAGCCGTATTCCATTTTTCTGCATTCGTGGAAGTTCAGCCTCCAGGTACCTTTTCAAAATTGACATCAACCCGGTAACCTCATGCCTGGGCCTGTTCCAGTTCTCAGAAGAAAACGCATAAAGAGTCAGAACTTTTATATCTATCTCTCTGGATATTTCGACAATATCGCTAACAGAGTCAGCTCCGACCTTATGTCCGAACAACCTGGGTTTTTTCCTCCTCTCCGCCCATCTTCCATTTCCATCCATAATGATCGCGACATGGCGTGGAAGACATTCTAAATCAACAACAGTTGTAGAAACCATAATCAAAGAGGAGGTTTAATCCTGATGAACTCGTAAAAAATGTACCATCAAACTTCCAGCACCTCTTTTTCCTTAGAACCGGTGATATCGTCAATATTTTTTATATAAGAATCAGTTTCGGCCTGAGCATCATCCTGGAGCTTGAACAAATCGTCTTCAGATATCTCCTTGTCCTTTTTCTGTTTCTTGAGAGTGTCTATAGCCTCTCTTCGGATATTCCGAATGGCCACTCGAAACTCTTCGGCTGATTTTTTTACCGACTTTACAAGCTCTTTTCTTCGTTCTTCCGTGAGCTGTGGAATATTGAGACGTATAATTTTTCCGTCATTGACGGGAGTCAGACCAACATCGGATTTAAGAATAGCCTTCTCAATGGCAGGCAGCATCTGTGGATCCCAGGGTTGGATGGCGATAAGTCTGCTTTCCGGAATGGTAAGTGTACACACCTGATTAAGAGGCATTCCACTACCGTAAGCGTCTACGGAGATATCATCGAGTATCGAAATAGAAGCTCTCCCGGTTCGAATCTTAGAGAGTTCCTTTTTAAAAGACTCGACACTCTTTTCCATTTTTTCGGACATTATCAAAATTACTTCACTCATGATGTCACCCTCTGTCAGATTAGTTCCTTATTCAGTAATAAGCGTGCCGACTTCTTTCCCCGATGCTGCCTGTCTGATATTTCCTGATTTTGCCATATTAAGAACCATGATAGGCAAACCATCTTCACGGGCCAGAGCAATACCAGCGGCATCCATAATCTTCAATCCCTTCTGCAACACCTCGTCATAGGAAAGACAATCATATTTTTTGGCATCCTCATATACAACAGGATCTTTATCATAAACGCCATCAACCTTGGTTGCTTTGATAACAACTTCTGCATCGATCTCCAAAGCTCTAAGCACAGCAGCAGAATCAGTCGTAAAATACGGATTTCCAGTTCCAGCAGCAAAAATCACAACCCGCCCTTTTTCAAGATGCCTGGTTGCACGTCTTCTGATATATGGTTCCGACACGGACTGCATGGGAATTGCCGACATAACGCGAGTTATAATGCCATTACGCTCCAGAGCATCCTGCAGAGCCAGACTGTTCATTACAGTAGCAAGCATACCCATGCTGTCCGCTGTAGTCCGGTCCATTCCCTTACTTGCACCGGCAACCCCTCTGAAAATATTACCTGCACCTATAACTATCCCAATCTCGACACCTTTCTCGACCACTGCCTTGACTTCTCCAGCTACGAATTCCAGGACACCTGGGTTGATACCATATGAATCTTCTCCCATCAACGCCTCACCACTCAGCTTGAGCAGTATCCGTTTATACTTTGCAGTCATATGCTTTTCCTCTCAAGTAAAGGCGATAACGACAGGTGGTCAAATGAAGCAATAAACAACCAGCTGCTATTCTGTACCAACCTGAAATCGTGCGAAACGCTTAATGGAGATATTTTCACCCATTTTACCTACAAGCTCATTCAACAAATCCTGTACGGTAAGGTCAGGGTTTTTAACATACTGCTGCTCGAGGAGACATATTTCAGAGAGAAATTTTTCAATCTTTCCACTCACTATTTTCTCTACAATAGCCTCAGGCTTACCAGAATCCAGCGCCTGCTGAACGTAAATTTCTTTTTCCCGGGAAACTACCTCAGGCGGTACTTCTTCTCTGCTCACAGCGACAGGATTAAGAGCAGCCAGGTGCATGGCTATATCACGCGCGAATGCTCTGAAATCATCGTTTTTAGCGACAAAATCAGTCTCACATCCGAGTTCAATCATAACACCTAGATTACCCCCAGCATGGATATAGGTCTCAACTACTCCTTGAGTCGTTGCTCTTCCCGCACGCTTTGCTGCTACAGCAAGCCCCTTTTGCCTCAAAAGATCTACAGCTTTTTCCATATCCCCGCCTGTATCAGTAAGGGCTTTTTTGCAGTCCATCATACCTGCAGCTGTCTTATCTCTGAGGTCTTTTACCATCTTGGCAGTTATATTCATGGTAAATCTCCTTTAGTCATCATTAATTTTATAAAATATCATACAGTGATGGCGTCGTAAAAAGTCTTCA
>DEIL01000305.1:1716-30866 GCA_002352445.1 Desulfobulbaceae bacterium UBA2775 | reverse complement strand
GTGGATGCGGTTATTGATAAAGATCTGGTCAGTGCACTCCTGGCAACTGAGATAGGTGCCGACTTGCTGGTTATTGCTACGGATGTAGATGGAGTTCTGGCTGATTTCAACACTCCCGATGAATACCTCATTTCGCAGATGAGCGTAAATTGGGCGGAGGATTTTCTTTCCAGCAACAAAAGTGGCAAAGGTTCCATGGGACCTAAAGTTGAAGCTGCCCTGAAATTTGTCCAGAGCGGTGGCAAACGGGCAGTGATTACATCGATCGAAACAATTTGTGATAGCGTGCAGGGGAAGGCCGGCACTCAGATCCTCCAATAAAACATAAGGATAACTGAATAATGGAAACAACAGAATATATCAATTTGGAAAACGAATATGGTGCCAGCAACTATAAGCCACTTGATGTAGTGCTGACTAAAGGTGAAGGCATTTGGGTCTGGGATGTGGATGGCAATAAATATATGGACTGTCTTGCTGCCTATTCCGCTGTTAATCAGGGCCATTGTCACCCTAAAATTCTTGAAGCCATGACATACCAGGCAAAGAAGCTGACCCTCACCTCAAGAGCGTTTCGAAATGACCAGCTGCCATTGCTTTATGAAGAGTTATGCAAACTGACAAATTCCCATAAAATCCTGCCCATGAACAGTGGTGCCGAGGCTGTTGAAACCGCAATTAAATGCGTTCGCAAATGGGGATATGAAGTAAAGGGGATCGAAAAAGACAAAGCTGAAATCATAGTATGCAATGATAATTTCCACGGCCGCACCTTATCTATTGTCGGCTTTTCAACAGATGATAATGCAAGGGATAATTTTGGCCCTTTCCCTCCTGGTTTTAAAATCATTCCATTTGGCGATGCGGAGGCGCTTGAAAAGGCTATTACCAAAAACACAGCCGCTTTTATGGTGGAACCTATCCAGGGAGAAGCCGGGGTTATTATTCCGCCAGCAGGTTATTTCAAAAAAGTCAGAGAGATTTGTGATAAGAACAATGTGGTCCTTATTCTGGATGAGATCCAGACAGGTCTTGGCAGAACGGGAGCACTTCTGGCGGAAGAACATGAAGGCATTGAAGCAGATTTGACCCTAATCGGCAAAGCACTTTCAGGCGGTTTTTATCCGGTATCCGCCGTTCTATCCAATAAAGAGGTTCTGGAAATTTTAAAACCTGGCCAGCATGGCTCCACCTTTGGCGGGAACCCACTTGCCTGCAGTATTGCAAGAGCTGCGCTAAATGCCCTTGTCGATGAAGGTATGATTAAAAACTCTCAAGAGATGGGCGACTATTTTCTTTCAGAGCTTAAAAAGATTAAGAATAAAGACATCAAGGATATTAGAGGCCGCGGCCTGATGATCGCAATTGAGCAACACGAAGGCACTGAAGGCGGCGCAAGGGCAATAGCAGAACAGTTACAAAAACTTGGCATCTTGTGTAAAGAGACCCACACCTACACCATACGATTTGCGCCTCCTCTTATTATTAAAAAAGAAGAGATTGACTGGGCATTAGCTAGAATTAGGATGGTGCTTGGTGAGTAAATAAACAGAGCAGAGAGATATTATGAAAATTATTGCTGCACCGAATGCCTTTAAAGGGAGTTTAAGCGCTATGGAAGCGGCAGAAGCCATCCAAAAGGGCATTCTTGCGGCAAATCCTAGCTGCGATGTCGTGTGTGTTCCGGTTGCCGATGGTGGTGACGGTCTCACAGAAGTTATGGCCCAGGCACTTTCAGGGACTATCATTCACTGCAATGTGAAGGGACCTCGTATGGATATACAGCCATCACTGTTCTGCTTTGTAAGAGAAGAAAAATTGGCAGTCATTGAAATGGCGAAGGCAAGTGGTTTGGTCCTTCTCCCCAAGGATCTACATGATCCAACCCAAACAACCAGTTATGGAACAGGAGAATTGATCAAAGCCGCCCTGGATAAAGGCGCAAAACGTCTTGTTGTCGGGCTGGGCGGAAGTGCAACCTGTGACGGCGGAATTGGCATGGCCTCGGCACTTGGCTTCAGATTTCTCGATAAATCTGGTGTAGAGGTTACGCCAATAGGTAATTCATTACTCCAAATTCATTCAATAGACAAACGTGACGTCGATGCCCGTTTGGCAGAAATAGTGATTGAGGCTGTTTGTGATGTAATCAATCCTCTCACAGGACCAAACGGAGCCTCATACGTTTATTCGTCCCAGAAGGGCGCGTCGCAGCAGCAAGTCAGATCTCTTGATAAGGGGCTTGAGAACCTGGCTACTGTCATTGAGCGAGAAATGGGAGTTGATATTCGTAACATGCCGGGGGCCGGAGCAGCCGGTGGATTGGGTGGAGGATTGCATGCCTTTCTCGGAGCAAAGCTGAGGAAAGGGATTGATATGGTCATTGATATAGTTCATTTAAATAAAAAAATCCAGGGTGCAGACCTGGTAATAACGGGTGAGGGCCAGATTGATTTTCAGACAAAGTATGATAAAGCTCCTGCCGGTGTTGCCCGCGTGGCGAAAGAGGAGGGGGTACCATGCATTGCAGTATGCGGCAGTATTGGCGAGAGAATAGATGAGCTATATGATTTAGGCTTGCATGCTGTTTTCACACTTTGCAAGGGGCCGCAATCTCTGGAGTCAGCAATGAAGGACGGTCCTTACCTGCTTGCCCATACCGTGGAACAGGTTGTTCGGATGTTTATGGCCGGGAGGACGTGAGGTGTTCAAATGTTGGATTTGATAACTTTGTTTACAAATCGAATTATTTTTGCTAGTCCTAACAACTAATATAAAAACAATCGTCTGGTTTTACAGGTTTTAATTGCACTGGTAGTGCGCTTCAAATCAGTTGCTAAATGCAAATATTTTCTCTGTTAAAACTTGGTCTGAATTTTATCTGGAGAGAGGTAATTCACTGCATCTGAAGGCAGATTCGTATTTGAGATTAAATAAATTGTTTTAATATGGATATAACTCTTAGACAAATAAAATATTTTGTCGCTGCTGCTGAAATGGGCCAGATCGTTGGTGCCGCGAACGTACTCAATATATCCCCTTCATCTATCACCGAATCAATAAAAGAACTGGAAAGAAATACCGGGGTATCTTTGATAACCAGACACCGCCGTGGTATTAATCTAACTTTTGACGGCTATCGCTTTCTTCAACATTGCTATAATATTAATGCTTCTGTCTCTGATGCAGAATACGCTTTAAAAAATTCATTTACAGATATCTCCGGAGATCTGAGCCTGGGTATCACGGTTACTGTGGCTGGATATTTTTTAGCTCCTCTTCTAGCTAGATTTGCTCGAACATTCCCTCAGATTAAAGTGAAATTATTTGAATATTCCCGAGATAAAGTAGAGGAGATGTTGCTGGAGGATAAACTGGATTTGGCAGTATTACTGGTTTCTAATGTCAGTAATCCTGGTCTCTCAACGGAAACCTTTATCTCTTCGAAAAGAAGACTCTGGACTTCAGTTAATTCCCCTCTGTCTCAAAACAAAAATATCACTCTTGAAGATATCCTGAAAGAGCCCTATATACAGCTTATGATTGATGAAGCGGGTACTACTCATATGAGTTTTTGGCACCAGTATAACTCTAAACCCCAAATAATTTTTCGTACGAAATCAATTGAGGCAGTCAGAAGTATGGTTGGAGTAAGATCAGGTGTTACCATACTGTCAGATTTGGTTTACCGACCTTGGTCTCTTGAAGGAGACCGCATTGAGGCACATGAAATATACGATGATGTTCCAACTTTGGATGTAGGTTTGACTTGGTCAAAGCGCAGGAAGCATAGTAAATGTGCCCGCAGATTTATAGAATTCTGCCAGATGGAGTACACATCCGGCAATCTAAGAACAAATATAGCATAAACTAAAGAATGATGGGCTCGTATATCAAAGTTTTTCCAGACCCCATCTGGTGGTGTTGGATGACTTTTTACGAGATTATCGACGAATGATTGTGTTGCAAAAAATTTGCCAGCTGAATAATGGCTTTTCACCTCCTCAGCTTTACTCCTAGACCCCGGGTTTTCCGAATTGTATTTTCTAAATTAACAAAAACAGAACCTCTGTAAATTCCACCCTTACCTTTATTCTCTATATTTTCAGTAAGATAGTAAGTGCCTATTTGAATGGACGCTTTTTTTAAAAATATATTTTCCACTGAATGAGTCCAAAAGTTACTTTAATTTTATCGTGTTGCCAGCCATCTGAAAATCCGAATTCACAACTCAATAACTAGATATTTACAACTTCTACTTTCTATTATTATTGTGCGTGTGCTTAGTTACAACCACGCATGTTTAGTCACAACGCAAGTACTAACGAATTATTTTCTATGTTTGTTGGCAGAAAAATAATTTGCAAAGGTACTAGTTCAGGTATCTCAAAACTTCCGATACATTTCGGGTCAGGAGGCAAAATGAAAAGCATCAGTAAAGTGTTTTTGTATGCTGAGTATCAATTATCGGTTCCTTTCGATCAGCTTGACTGGAAACCCATCAATGAAGACATGAAAAAAAATCCGGGTTTGAAATCAAAGACTTGGTTGAGTGGACTTAATACCAATTCTCTTGGTGGGTTTTATGAATTTGATTCTATAGATAATGCTCAAAAATATGTGGAGAATCTATTAATTCCATTTGCCAAAGAATCTAAAGGAAGTCTCACTGTGAGGCTTTTTGACGGTGAGATTACCAAAGAAGCTAATCTGGGTATGGATTCACCGTTCTATGCAACAGGCAAATAGATTTTTATGAATTTTGGCCAACATCTTGACCAGGAGACATGGACGCCTAACAAAAAATACCTAATGTGAGGGGTTCCAGTGTTCGGAAGTATTTTATTAAAGGAGGCATATTATGAACAGATTTGAAACCATTGACTTGGGGGATGTGTTACTTCAAAAAGGAACAGTTTTACCGAATGCAAAATTAGCATACAAAACTTTGGGAAAACTTAACCAGCAAAAGGATAATGTGGTTCTTTGTCCGACCTGGTTTACAGGTACAATAGATGACGTGATCAATATATTTGTCGGGAAAGGGCGGGCGATTGATCCTGATAAGTACTTTGTGGTAATTCCAGCTTTATTCGGGATGGGAGAATCATCCTCACCGAGCAACACAGCCGCTCCATACGAATATTCCAGATTCCCTCGTGTCACTTACTACGATAACGTTAGCTTTCAGCACAAGCTCATCACAGAAGAACTGGGGATTTCTGAAATTGCCTTGGTTACGAGCTGGTCCATGGGAGGAACACAGGCCTATCAATGGGCTGCCCAGTATCCTGATATGGTCAAAGCGATTGCTCCAGTAGCATGCTCCGCGAAAACCAGTGTCTACAATGAGTTGTTTCTAAAGTCTAATATCAAAGCGATTGTCAGTGATCCTGCCTGGGAAAAAGGCTGGTATGGAGATATTCCCCCTATCGAAGGTGTGCGTGTCATGGCCCATATTTACGCCGGTTGGGGAATGTCAGAGGAGTTCTTTCGCAAGGAAATGTTTCACGCTTTCGGCCATCCAACGCTGGACGATTTTCTAACCGATTTCTGGGAGGCATATTTTACCGCCAGGGATGCAAATAACATGATTTCACAAATGTGGACTTGGATTTTAGGTGACATCAGTGACCAACCTCTTTATGGCGGTGACTTTGTAAAATCTCTTGGCTCGATCAAAGCCAACGCAATTATTATGCCGTCCGAAACGGATCAATATTTTCCCCCCAATGATAATAACAGCGAAGTGGAGCTTATGCCAAATGCTGAGTTAAGGGTTATACCGTCCCTGTTAGGGCACTTCGCACCTTTCAACCCAGAAGACCAAAAGTTTATCGATGTTGCATTAAACGATTTATTAAACAAATGATCCATGGTTGGGGGAATCACACCCAACCAACAATTATAATTTAAATATTTCGGTACTGTCCGTAAAGAGCATTGTCGGCCTAACCTGTTGTTGTGTCTCTCATCTGTTCGTTCAATGAGTGGGGCAAGAGACTTCAGGGTCTCAGCTATAAACTCATATTTCAATTTTGCCATCACCGCGATCTACCAGCAATTGCTCAAGATGGGTAGACAGCATTTAAAAGCAACAAATGAAAACCGTTCACACTTTAATTTCAGGCATGGATTTATTTCAAGCTACAGGAGTCTATTATGAGCAGTCATGAATGTGCAAATTTATTCAGCCCTTTTCATTTGAAAGGCTTGAAGATCAAGAACAGGCTGGTCCGGTCGGCCATGGAAACTGGAATGGGTGACCCGACTGGCCATGTGACGGTGGACATTCTGAATACCTATCGAAAATCGGCTGAAGGTGGCGTTGGCCTTATCATCACCGAAGCAATTGGCGTACAACCCATGGGTCGCTCTTTTCATGAACAAATTGTTGCCTGGGGGGATGAGTATGTGCCAGGGCTGAGACTGTTGGCGGACGAGATTCATCTCCATGGTGATGGGGCGAAGGTGTTTGCACAGTTGCAAAGTGCCGGCGGTTCGGGCTTTGGTTATTCCTATGGACAGGTAAGTTCTGAAATAAGTGTGGATACCATGCCAGCGGAGCAAATTGAAGATTTGGTGCAGGCTTTCGGCAGGGCAGCAGCAAGGGTGAAAGAGGCCGGTTTTGATGGAATTGAGTTCCACGGCGGCCATGGATACCTTATTTCGCAATTTCTTTCCCCGGCAGTTAATCACCGAACTGATAAATGGGGAGGTAATCTCGAGAAAAGGCTCCAGTTTCCAGTCGAGGTATACCGGGCTGTGCGGGAGCAAGTTGGGGATGATTTTCCTATTGGCATCAAAATGAACACAGCTGATTATCTGCCTGGCGGCCACTGGTTGGAAGATACTTTTAAGATTGCCAAACGATTTGTAAAAGAGGGCTTTGATTTTATTGAGGCCAGTGGCGGCATGGGATTTATGACCGAGTTACGGGAATCTTTGCGCAAAAAGGTGGGTGAGAAAGAATACTATTTTAGTGAGGCGGTTGATACCTTTGTAGACGCTCTGAAAGGCACGGACACGGCTCTTATGCTTGTGGGGGGGATTGGTTCGCCACGAGTGATGGAAGAACTGTTGGAACAAGGAGTGGATTTGATATCCCTGGCTCGACCGTGGCTATGTGAACCTGATTTTGCCAATCGTGTCAAGGCGGGGGATTTGAGGCGGTCCAAATGTGTCTCCCGGGAACGTCTGTGTAATCTATGCCTGACAAAGTTAGCTACCGGTTCCGTGACCTGTTACAAGTTTTACCCTGGTTACTGTCGGATGGAGTGTCCTATTGATCAGGATGTTCCCGGTTACAGTGCATTAATAGCACAGGGGAAGTTCAGCGAAGCATTAGCAGTGATCAAAAGGGATAATCCTCTTGCCGGATCGCTGAGTCGGGTTTGTGATCACCAATGTGAGCGAATATGTCGTGGTGAGACTGGAGAACCTCTGGCCATTCGGGATTTGAAGCGCTTCGTGACCGATTACGGCATAAAGCATGGGCTGATGGTTACAGCAGAAAAGGGGTTGGAAGGTGGTCGCGGTAAGGTGGCTATCATCGGCTCTGGTCCGGCGGGCCTTACCTGTGGTTTTTATTTGGCGCAAAGGGGATACAGCCCAACCATCTTTGAAAAACTCCCTGTTAAAGGTGGCATGCTTGCTACGGGGGTTCCACAATTTCGTCTACCGACAGAAGTGATAGGATCCGATATTGCCTATATTGAAAGTGCGGGGGTGGAGATAAAAACAGGGATGGCCTTTGGTGAGGATTTCGCGATTAAAGATCTGTTTGACCAGGGATACAAAGCTGTGTTTGTCGCGATTGGTGCAGCGTTAGGAGCAAAATTAAATATCCCGGGAGCAGACCATGACGGTGTGCTGATCGGGCTTGATTTTCTCAGGAATGTAAGATTGGACGGGGCAGTAAAAATTGGTAAACGAGTCGTCGTGATTGGTGGGGGAAGTGTGGCGGTGGATATTGCAATGACAGCAATCCGCCTGGGAGCTGAGACGGTACAGATGGCATGTGTTGAATCGCGTCAGGAGATGCCGGCCGACCATCAAGAACTGGAAGATGCAATAGCGGAAGGGGTATTGATTTATGACGGTTGGGGACCAAAGCGAATAACAGGAGACGGTCAGGCATCAGGAGTTGAGCTGGTTAAATGCACTTCAGTGTTTGATGATCAAGGGAGATTCTGTCCAACGTATGATGAAAGTACTGATAAGAGTTTGGATGCAGATACGGTGATAATTGCTATCGGTCAAGGTGTGGACTTAAATGTTGTTGATTCAGATCCTGACGTTTCCGTGACTGCGGCAAGGACCATTGAGGCTGATATGGAGACGCTGGCAACTGGGGTTGACGGGGTTTTTGCCGGCGGCGATGTGGTTACAGGGCCGAAGACTGTGGTGAAAGCTATGGCCGCGGGTAAGATAGCAGCAGAGTCCATTAATCGATACCTCCAGGGAATGCCAGTAAAGCTGCCATCCAAGGAAGAGAAGTATCTTCCCTTCATTAAGATGCAGAGACCGACTGCGTATGTAGACCCCTCAGAACTCATACTAAAGGAAAAATCGTTAAGGCAGGTGGCACCTAAACGTTCTGTAAATGAGCGGTGTGGCGATTTTGAAGAAATTGCTGGAGTATTGAGTGAAGAACAGGCAATTCAAGAGGCCAGACGATGCTTGAAGTATGACCTTGAGTTGGAGGAAAAGAGCGCTAAAAGAATGACTGAGATGGGAAAGGCAACTTTTGTTTTAAAAGCGGATGACTAGGAGCTTGTCCGAGAATGCATTTCCCCCCAACTCTTCGTATTTTCATAAAAATAATGCTCACAATATGACCTATATGGCTGTGCTTATTTTTTTGAAAAACCTCGATTTGAGAAAAATGCCTATTCTCGGACAAGCTTCTAAGCCCGGGTGAGAGCTCAGTTAAATCAAATACCATAACTTATAAAAGGAGCAAACGATGAAAACCATGGATCCAACTCTGGCTATTATGGCAGGGTTAATGGCTATTTTAGTGCCGGTAATTGTTGCTGTATTAGTTCGCAAATTGAAATTGGTGCGAACTGCGGAAGATTATCTTGTCGCGGGAAGAAAAGCACACTGGGCACTCGCAATGGCTTCGATTTGTTCAATGTATATCTGGGGTGCCTCTGTTATGGGGGCAGCTGAAGGTAGCGTGAATAATGGCATCTCTGGTGTGTGGATTTACCCAATGTATGCAGCCGGTTTATGGGTGTTTGGCATTTGGGCATCAAAACTCCGTGATATTTTTCCTTACGCCCTTTCTTTCACAGAGTATTTCAAGCACCGCTTTGACAAGAAATTGCATATCCTCATTATTGTCGCGGCAATTGCAACGAGTTTTAGTGGAGCATGGATTCAAGGATTGGCTGCTGGCCACGTTTTTGTTGGCCTTACCGGCGAGGCTGTACCTTATTGGGTAGGAGTCCTGTTTTTAGGAATTGCTGTTATTATTTTCACTCTAACAGCAGGTATGTGGGGAAGCCTGATTGCCACCTGGATTTTCACGCTCATTTCAATGCCAATATGTGCAATTGTAGGAATAGCAACTTGGTGGGCAATTGGCGGGCCGGGACCTATCGTCGAACAAACCATGGAATTAGTCGAGAGTGGAGCATTAAGTGCTGATATGATAGACATATTTAGGCCTAATGCAATGTTGAATTATTTAATTCCGGTTCTTGCATGGGCATTTTTTTCCTTACCTATGCAACAAGATTACTGGCAGACTGCATTTGCGGTTAAAAATCCTAAAAATGTTGGAAAGGCTTTCAGGCACGCTGGCAATTGGTGGTTTTTCATGCCTCTGTTGTCTGCAACACTCGGTTTTGCAGCATTAATTCTTATGAAAACGGGTCAAATGCCGGAAGTTCCAGGCAGTCAGGCATATGCTGCAATAGTAGGTCAGTTCTTGCCATCCGGGTTTGGGGTACTGTTTATCTGGCTGGTTTTGTCGGCCACTGTAGGAAGTGTTGGTGCAGCTATGTTGGCCATTGGTAACATAATTGGCAATGATATTTATCGAACGTATTTTAATCCAGATGCAAATGGTGATCAGATTAAAAAGGTTGTTCGTATAGTCGTTACTGTCGTAACATTATTAGTGATTGCTGTTTCCTGGCAACCGAAGTCAATTCTTATGGTTCTTCTTTTTATGCCAATGTACACCGCACCATTTGTGTGTGGATTTGTTATGTCTCAATATAAAAAATGGTTAGCTTCTACACCTTTGTTTATTGGGGGTATTGTCGGTTTTTGCGTAGGAACATACGTGTTTCTTGCAATGGATCAATGGGGGTGGGCTATGATCATAGCTTTTGTAACAGCTGGTTTAATATCAGTAGTTGGGAGCACGATAAAGCCAGATGATTTTGATTTTGCAGTGCTGAAGATAAAGAAAGAAGACGAATATTAACTCCCAATTAAGTCAGGAGATTCTCGTATGAATAATTTAGAAATATTTTTATGGACTTGTATTATTTCAAGTGGAGTTGTGCTTTTTGGCTATGAAATCTGGAATTTTATCGTAGTTTCAAAAAACCTGGCAAGCCTCTCTAAAGATAAAGAATAATTTCATTATCTTAATATTATTTTGATTTAGGTGATATTGATGGAAATAGATCTCAACGCCGATATGGGTGAAAGTTTTGGCATGTATAAACTTGGAAATGATGAAGAATTTATGTCCTACATAACAAGTGCCAATATTGCCTGTGGGTATCATGCAGGAGACCCTGGAGTAATGAAGGACACCGTTGCTTTGGCCAAAAAGTTCGGAGTGCAGGTAGGTGCGCACCCAGGACTGCCGGATTTGCAGGGATTTGGCCGAAGAGAGATGAAGCTTGCACCTGAAGAAGTATATACAATAGTGCTCTATCAGGTAGGAGCGCTTAAAGCATTTACAGATGCAGCTGGTATTAAATTGCACCATGTCAAACCGCATGGATCGCTCTATGGCATGGCTCATAAAGATGACAAAATTGCGCGGTCAATATGCCAGGCTATTTTGGATATTGATCCTAAACTGTTTCTTTATGTAATGGAAAAGGGAGTCATTGTTCCTATTGCTGAAGGTATGGGGGTAAGGACCATTTGCGAAATGTATTCTGACCTTGGTTATGATGCTGATGGGAATCTTGTCATAACAAGGACTCACGAAGCTCATAATCATGAGCAAGCTGCATCGCGCGTCAAAAGAATGGTATTGGAAAACAAGGTGACCTCGATTGAAGGAAGAGATATTGCGATAAGTGGCAATTCTGTTTGTGTTCACAGTGACAGCCCTGGCTCTTTAGAAATTGTGATGGCAGTACGTTCAGTTTTAGAGAAATCTAATTGTACTATATCTTCACCAGAAAATTAGCAATAATGATGGTAAGGATATGAGGTAGATAAGAGATAGGCTTTTGGAAAGAAACAGGAACAAAAACGATTGGATTTAATGCCATTGAGATAATACATATTTCTAGTGTTTGGGCCCAATGCAGATCAGGAGAAAATCAATGAAAAATGGTAAATTTGATGTTGTTTTAGATTATATGCCAGCAACCCAAGGCAGGCTTGAGGTTTTGTTCAGGCAAGCTGGAGATGGCTTTTTACAAGTAGAATATGGTCGAGAACAACGAGCATTGCTTCAAGATTCTTTTAGAATGTTAGCTATAAATGATCGAATTGCAGCTAAAAATTTTAATGGTCTTATTGAAACGGTACCAGGAATCAGGACAAATCTATTACATTTCGATCCCGGAAAAGTGACTGTCGCTAAATTGATTGATATGGTCAAGGAAGCTGAAGATTCCATGCAGACAGTCGATGATGTCGTTTTGGAATCACGAATAATAAATCTACCGATTGCATTTGAGGATTCTGAAACCAAAAAAGCTGTTGAAAAATATGCAAAAGAGGTTCGTTCAGATGCTCCTAACATTATCAATGGTTACAATTTGGAGTACATTGCTCTCTGTAATGGGCTTACAGTTAAAGAAGTAAAAGAAATGTTCTTAAGTACAGAGTGGTTCAATTCTGGCGGAGGTTTTTGGCCAGGAGGTGCATTTCTCTGGGCCATGGATCCACGCTGTGCATTAGTTGTTCCCAAATACAATCCACCCCGTACCTGGACTCCTGAGGGTGCTGTAGGTATAGGTGGACCATGTGTCTTCACATATACGACACCAACTGGTGGAGGTTATCAGTTATTTGGCAGGACTATTCCGGTATTTCAATTCGCCTGTAAACATCCGATGTTTAAGGATGGTCCATTTTTATATCGAAATGCTGACCGTGTAAAATTTCATGAAGCTACCGAGAAAGAAGTCGTTGAAATATATAAGCATGTGCATGAAAAAACTGATTATGAATACAACATCGAAAAAGGTGTAATCAAGGCAAAAGATTACATTGAATGGTTTGATTCAGAAAAAATTCAGGCAGGGATTAAATTGCTGAAGGAAAAGCAAGAAAAAGGAATAAAAGCAGCTCCCCGTTTGTAAGATAGGAAGTTTTTTTCATGACTAAGAAAGGAGGAACTGATGCTTAAAGTAATAAACGGTGGAATCGAGACACTGGTGGAAGATTGGCCTGGTCGCCTGGGGTATTTGAGTAAAGGTATGAGTGCCTCTGGCGCTATGGATAATGTTTCACTCGGGTTGGCTAATATCCTGGTTGGGAACAAGCCAGGAGAGGCCGGTATTGAGATCACTGGTGGTTTTTTTGAAGCCGAATTTACAGAAGATCATGTGATTGCAGTCTCTGGAACAGACATGCAACCAAAACTAAACGATATTTCCATACCATTGTTTGAATCTATTCAAGTAAATTCTGGGGATAAAATCCAATTCAGCCATATTGGGAAAGTTGGTTTTCGTTCTTACCTTGCTGTTGCTGGTGGAATAGATGTTCCTGTCTATCTGGGTAGTAAATCCACATGCGTTTTTGGCTCGTATGGAGGTTTTGAAGGCAGAGTTCTGAAAGCCGGTGATGAAGTGAAAATTGGTGAATTTTCTGTTGATAGTGACAAGGTAGTCGGTAATAAAATTAAACCTGATGTTGTTCCTGAATATCAAAATGAAATCGTGTTGAGAGCTATGCCAGGGCCTAACACAAGTCCTGATTATGTCACCGAAGAAGGAATGGAGCTACTGTTTAGTCGTACTTCAAAAATTCAGCACACATCGAACCGGTCAGCATACAGGATGGAGGAGCTACCGGATAGTTTTTATGCCAGGTCTGACGGAGGTGTGGGCGGTAGCCATCCATCGAATATTGTGGATCACGCCTATGCTATTAGAGGCACACTAAATATTTGTGGCAATACTCCAATTCTCCTTATTGCCGATGGACCTACATTGGGGGGCTATATATGTCCCATTCATGTAATCAATGCAGATTTATGGAAAGTGGGTCAGGGAGCACCAGGCAGAGATTATTTTAAGTTTGAGCTTGTTACACAAGAGGAAGCTGTAAGTGCCCGCCATACCCAGAACGATATTCTTAGTGACAGGTCATTGCTGTAGACCAATTACAAATATAATTCAGTCGGTGTGTTGATTTTATATAAACCAAATAGGTAACTATTCAGCTGGAGTGGTAAATATGGTCGGAAGTATCAGATGTTCGCTTTGAGGGACGCCATAAACCCATCCCTGGTGGCTTGACTGTGGCCGTCCGGGCCACAGACACCCTCAAATCGAACATCTGATACTTCCTTCTTTCTAAATTTTACCCTACCTGAATAGTTACCCCAAATTGAATAATAATATAGGTGGAGCCATGGAAAAAATTGTAACTGCTATTATGCCAGGTCTTTGTGCCAGAGTTGTTGTGAGTGAAGGCGACAAGGTAGCAAAAGGCCAGGAAGTTGCTGTAATTAACTGTATGAAAACTGAAATCAGTGTGAACAGTGAATATGATGGGATTGTAAAAAGTGTTGTCTCAAAAGAATGGGATGAACTTCAAGTTGGTGACCCAATGGTTCTGTTAACTGTTGATAATAATGGATGATGACAGGAACAAAAAATGATAAAAAAAATCTTAATTGCCAATAGAGCTGAGGTCGTTTCGCGTATTGCCCGCACCTGCCAAAAAATGGGAGTGAAAACTGTAGGGATTTACTCTGAAGCTGACAAAGATTCTCCATATCTAAGTTCGGTTGATGAAACAGTATGCGTAGGACCTTCAAATCCGACAGAGAGCTATCTAAACATTCAAGCTATAATAGATGCTGCAAATAAGACAGGTGCAGACGCTGTTCATCCCGGCTATGGTTTTCTTTCAGAGCGAGGAATCTTTGCCAAGGCGGTAACAGATTCAGGAATGTCCTGGATCGGTCCTCAACCGGAAATTCTACTCGCCATCAGTTCGAAATGCTATATGAGGCAACTTGCAGTCGAAGTTGGAGCAGAAGTAACTCCAGGTACATTAAACCCTGTCAAATCTCCAGAAGAGGTTGTGTCCTTTGGGGAGGCATACGGATGGC
Source organism: Desulfobulbaceae bacterium UBA2775 (assembly GCA_002352445.1). Classification (GTDB taxonomy): domain Bacteria; phylum Desulfobacterota; class Desulfobulbia; order Desulfobulbales; family Desulfocapsaceae; genus Desulfomarina. Next base: position 16,363 of record DEIL01000305.1, on the reverse strand, counting down.
CTGTTTTTTTAAAATTGGACAAGGGTGGTGGGGGGAAAGGTATTGAAAAGGTAACCTCGCCGAGTAAGGTTGCAGAAGTGCTTGATCGTACAACCAGCATCGGCAAAGCAGCTTTTGGCTCTGGTGATTGCTACATTGAGACAGTAGTGCTTAATCCTCGACACATTGAAGTACAGTTCATTGCAGATAAAGCTGGAAATGTGGTTTGCCTTGGAGAACGTGAATGTTCAATTCAAAGGCGGCATCAGAAAATTATAGAGGAGGCATTGTCACCTGTAGTTACTCCCGCTGATCGTGAAATATTGTTTGCAAATACCAAGGCAATTATTAAAAAATTGGGTTACACCGGAGCTGGGACAATTGAATGTCTGCGTACACAAAAAGGCAAATATTATTTCATGGAGTTGAATGCCAGGCTCCAGGTTGAGCATCCTGTTTCGGAATTTATCACTGGGCAGGATATTGTGCAGAGGCAAATTGAGATTGCTTCTGGCGCAGAGCTTGATGTCACTCAAAATGATATTAACTTCATGGGGCATTCTATTGAAGCTAGAATATATGCAGAAGATCCTGAGACATTTTACCCTTCCCCAGGAACAATAAATAAGGTGACTCTGCCTAAGATCGGAAAGAATTTACGAGTTGACCATAATCTGTCTGACGGTTGTGTGGTTCCTCCTTTTTATGATCCAATGCTGGCAAAAGTTATTTCATGGGCAGAAGATCGACCTAAAGCTGTGGCATATTTGATTCAAGCACTTAAAGAATTTGAAATTGAAGGGGTCAAAACTAACATTCCAATTAACTTGCGTATTCTTGAACACCGCAAATTTTTTGATCGTAGTATGGATACAGGGTTCATTGACAACTATCTGTCGTAATAATGATACGGGTAAACCCAGAAAGAAAAGCACTTATTGGCACGCTGATGCTTTGGGGACTTTTTTCGGTAATGTATTCCCATACAGTCTCCCAGGGCATCGGTTGTCTGGGGGACAACTCTAAAAATGCCATGATCATATATACAATATGTTCTGTTTTGGCCATGGAAAAGATCTGCTTATGATAGTTGATCATATATTCATTTTTTCCAACAAAGGGCTGGAAGCAGATGAATTAGTTGAATTTGGACTAACAGAAGGAAGCGGCAGGACTCATCCGGGAATAGGAACTGCAAACAGGAGATTCTTTTTTGAAAATTTTTATTTGGAAATTTTGTGGGTCGAGAATGAGTCAGAAGCAAAAAGTGAAAATTCATCGCCATTAAAAATTTGGGAACGTTCAAACTTCAAAAACAATAACTATTCTCCCTATGGACTTTGTTTTGAAAATAGAGCAAACTCAGACCAATTTTTTAAAAAGTCCTTAAAATTTCAGCCTGAATACTATCCACAAGGGAAATATATGGAGGTGTTTATTAATGAAAAACATCCATATTTGCCTTGGTTTTTTAGACTACCAAAGATTGCTGGAAAAAGAAGAAATATGGGCGAACCTACTGAACATAACAGTCTTGACATCAAAAAACTGACAAAAACCATATTTGAATTAAAAGCAACAAAATTTAAAGGTGATCTCACTGGTAGTATTCAGAGTAATTCAGCAGTCGAATTTATAATTTCCTCGAAAAATTTATTGAAATTGGAGTTTGATAACTTTCAACAGGGAAAAATAAGAAGGTTTAAAAAATTAAATTTGGAAATACATTATTAGATAAAAAAGAGTAGTGAAGCGGCAGATTAAGAAAGGATTTTTTCAATCCACCAGCCCATAATATGTTAGCATCCTTTGTAGCAAAATCGTCTGCGCCAGCTTTCTCTGTCCTATGGGGTCTATTCCGAATATACCATGATGGATATCACCTCCACCGAACCATTAAAAAAATCTATTTGCCGACTTATCGGTGCCAATAAATTTCATGATGAAGATCTGATCATTTTTTATCCTCAACTAAACCGCAGTTATAGAAAAAATGAGTATTGACATATGCATGTATTTTTGGTTAACCTCGCGTTGAGACCAGGTTAACCAAAAGGCTTAAACACCATGAAAAAAGAAATTCTACAGATCCTTGGACAAAGCAGCGAACGAATTTCAGGAGAAGATCTCAGTTCGATTCTGGGTATTTCAAGGGTATCGATATGGAAACATATTAAGATCCTTATTGCCAAGGGATACGACGTTGATACGTCGTCAAAAGGTTACCGTCTAATGGCTAGTCCGGATACCCCTTTCGCCTGGGAGTATCCGGACAGATGTGAGAAAATCCACTATACCGAAACTGTAGACTCCACTATGGATATTGCCCGCGATTTAGCTCGTAAGGGGTGTCCACATCTCACAGTAATTGTGGCATCGGCCCAAAGAAAAGGTAGAGGCAGGTTGGATAGAACCTGGTATTCCGATAAGGGAGGACTCTATTTTACCATGGTTTTACGGTTGTCGATGCCACCCCAGTATATGGGGAGAATCAATTTTTATACAGCTGCGATACTGACACAAACATTACGTGAAGAGTATGGGGCTGATGCAAAGGTAAAGTGGCCAAATGACATTTTGGTAGAGGGAAGAAAACTCTGTGGCATGCTTTCAGAGATGGAGGTGGAAGGAGAAATGACAACTTTCCTGAATATTGGAATAGGTATCAATGTACATAATGATCCTGCCAGGTATGAACCAAATAGTGTGAGTCTCCGAAGATGTTCAGGTCGAAAGGTATCGAAAAAAGAGTTGCTGTCAATTTTTCTTGACCGCTTTGAAGACAAGCTTGATTTGGCCATGTCTGAGGAAGCAATCAATCTGTGGAGAAAATACAATTCAACATTAGGCCGATATGTACGGATAGTAACACATAATGATACTCTTGAAGGATACGCAGAAGGTGTTGATGAAAATGGTGCCTTGCTGATTAAAGAAGATAGCGGCAAAATTGATAAAGTGATTTATGGCGATTGTTTCTACTAGTGGCCTAATGCGGGACAAGCCCGCAACCCAAGGTTGTTAGGCTGCTAGATTGCTAGGCTGTAGGGGGTGATGTAGTCTGTTATTCAATGTTCTCTGGTGATAAATCAAATTTATGGAAAGTATATGAACACTAAAACCCACCTGCATATGACGGTTCTGTCTGCACTATTTGCAGCACTGATAGCGGTCGGTGCTTTTATAGCCATACCCATTGGACCAATACCTATTGTGATGCAAAATTTTTTCGTACTGTTGACCGGGTTATTGCTGGGGCCCAAATGGGGAACTCTGACCTGCGGTGTATATCTTCTTGCAGGTGCTTTGGGACTTCCAGTTTTTGCAGGAGGTACAGGTGGAATTGGTCGATTTTTTGGCCCTACAGGAGGGTATCTTTTAGCATATCTTCCAGCGGTATTCATCACAGGCTTAATCTCTCAACTCAAAAAGAAAACTATTTGGTGGGATAGTCTTGCCATGATTCTTGCGAGTCTGGTGATTTATGCTTTAGGGACAAGCTGGCTTAAGGTTTCTACAGGTATGAGCTGGCCAAAAACCCTGGCTGTTGGCATGTATCCTTTTTTATTAGGGGATGTACTTAAAATCACCGCTGCTGCTTTTGTTGTGAAAACTATTAGACCGATGATTGATAGTTATTCAAATACAATACAAAGTCATCAGCCGAGTAAGCTTGAAAACATTGGCCAATGAATATCATCGAAATCAGCAATCTGACCCACCAGCTTATTGGTGGTAAGCCAATACTTAATAATATAAACCTGACTGTAGAGGAGGGTGAATTTATTGTAGTGGCCGGTGCCAACGGATCCGGGAAGTCCACGCTCTTCAAACAGCTGAATGGTCTGTTGATTGCAGGTAAGGGGCAAGTGAAAGTTGATGGCGTCTTTGTGGCTGATGATCTCAAACGAGCCCGACAGAAGGTGGGCATGATCTTCCAGGAGGCAGACAGCCAGATCGTTGGGGAAACCGTATTCGATGATGTTGCCTTTGGGCCTGAAAACTTAGGTTTGCCCGCGGAAGATGTGGGTAGAGTTGTCAACCGCACTTTAGATCTCGTCGGTTTGCTGGATCTTAAAGAGTCGCCTCCTCACATTCTATCCGGAGGGGAAAAACGCCGTTTGGCCATAGCAGGTGTTTTGGCAATGGCACCCAGAATTATAGTCTTTGATGAACCATTTTCAAATCTGGACTATCCGGGCATTCAACAGGTTCAGACACAAATGGCAGCCTTGCATTCAGAAGGACATACCATTCTGGTGGCCACTCACAATTTGGAAACAGTGGTTGGGATGGCAGACAGGTTGATTTTAATGCAGGAAGGAGAAATTGTGAAAGATGGGCCTTTTTATGAGGTGGTTCATTTTGCAGAAGAGTTTGGAGTTTACCTGCCCCAATCTGTTCGAAGTAGAGGAGAGTTTCAGGCATGGCTCAAACGATAACATTTCATTTCCAGCCAGGAACCAGTTTTCTCCACCAAATGGATCCCCGTTGTAAAATTATCTGCCTGGCGCTGGTCAGTCTCAGCACCCTCAAGGCAGTAACAGCAGGGCTGTTGCTGCTTACTCTGCTCTTCGCTGTTCTCGCTTGGGATGCTGATCTTCCAGGTAAGACTATTTTTTTTGAATTGCGCTATTTTGGCTTGTTTTTATTAGTTGTTTTTATATCAAATTGTTTGACACAACCAGGGACACCCATTTACAGTCTAAAGGGCATAAACATAACTCGGGAGGGGGTAGTTGAAGGGTTGTTTGCATCATGGCGGCTGGCACTCATCATTCTAATGGGTCTGTTATTTTCCGTGTCAACGCGGCCAAAAGATATTCGCACGGCAATAGAACACCTTTTGGCCCCAATACCGTTTGTCCCTGAAAAACGCATTGCGGTCATGATGGGGCTAATTGTACGATTCATCCCGGTAATACTGGGTACTACGCGGGAAATATCTGATGCCCAGCGGGCACGAGCTATTGATCAACGTAAAAACCCTATTTTACGAATGTCTCGTTTGGTACTTCCGGTGATGCGTCGTACGATAGGTCGTTCACAGCGTTTGGCGGATGCCATGGAGTCGCGTTGCTTTGACGAAAATCGTCCAACTCCTCCTTTGAAAATGGTTAGAACTGACTGGCAGGCAATAACGTTAGCAGTGTTCTTTCATATTATATTGCAGTCTATCTGAATTGTTTAGATTAATATAATAAATCAAGCTATTAGAGTCATTTATGTGAAAATTCGTATTGCTTGAGAGGCGTCCCTGCACGATGTGAGGACAACAAATGAGAAGTCGGATATGAGTAACACACCAGCAATATTTGTCAAACTGAAATCTCGGTGATTAATGAACTCTATTAAAAAGAATATAATTCCGACAGGTTCATATGTAGAGCTTATTCATCGCCTGGAAACAATAATCGACTCATCGTCGGATGGTATCTGGGTTTGTGATGGTCAGGGGATTGTCATCACAATTAATAAGGCTTCGGAGCGGCTTAATGGAATTCAGGCAGAAGATGTCGTAGGCTTTGACGTTAAGAGCCTTCTGGAGAAAAATATTTTTGATAAGTCTGTAACGACTTTGGTTTTAGAAACAGGAAACCGGGAGACTATTCTGCAACATGTTAGCAAAACAAATCGCCTTCTCCTTTTAACAGCTACACCAACTCTTGATGCGGAGGGGCATATCCAACTTGTCGTGGTTAACGAAAGAGACATGACAGAGCTGGATAAGTTGCAGAAACAGTATGAACAGAGTCTAAAAGTTAATGAAAAATACAGAGAAGAGCTGACTGACCTTTCTCTCCTCGAACTGGAACGTCATACGATTATCGCTGATAGCAACAAAATGCAGCAGATTCTGCAGATGTCCCTGAAACTTTCTCATCTTGGCGCAACAAATATTCTTATTACCGGAGCTTCAGGAACAGGTAAAGGTCTTTTGGCCAAAGTTATTCATAAAAACAGTACCAGGAATAAAAATCCATTTATTGAGATTAACTGTGCTGCTCTCCCTGAAAATCTTCTGGAAGCGGAACTTTTTGGATATGAGAGAGGTGCTTTCACCGGAGCGAGCGACAAGGGAAAGGCTGGACTTTTTGAACTGGCCCAAGGGGGGACTCTTTTTCTCGACGAGATAGGTGATATGCCGATAAATTTGCAGACTAAATTACTTAAGTACCTTGACGACAAGAAATTTCGGAGAGTAGGTGGAACTAAGGTGATTCAGGTCGAGTGTATAACCATTGCAGCAACCAATAGGAATTTGATTGAGCGTGTGAAGCAGAATTTGTTTCGGGAAGATCTCTATTACCGACTCAGCAGTTTCACTCTGGATATACCCTCCCTCTGTGACAGGACAGAGGATATTCAAGGCCTTGTCCGGTTTTATTTAGAGAAATATAATAAGAAGTACAATACCAGCAAGATCGTCGGTTCAACCGCCATGTTCTCCTTACAGCACTATTCTTTTCCAGGCAACACCCGAGAGTTGAAGAATATTCTGGAAAATGCTGTGGTGCTCAGCGATGAAAATGGTATCGACAGTTACATCTTGGACACTATCGATAAAAGCCATTCCGAGCAGTTGTTTTTGGAGCCTGATGGAGTAGACGACCAGCCGATCGATCTCACCTCCGCGCTTAACCAGGTCGAAAGACGACTCTTGCTCAAGGCAAAGAATAACTGTCGGACAACCCGCCAAATGGCTGGACACCTCAATATCAGTCAACCGTCCGTGGTAAGAAAACTGAAAAAGCATGGTCTTTAAAGCTCGATTCATTAATGAATCAAATATTTATTATGTTATATGCAGCTATCAGATTATAACCCCTTTCCCTTATGTAAACAGTGCTGATAACATGTCGGATATATGGTTGATAATACATCATTTGTACTATTGATCCTGTAAGCATGTTTAGATAGTTCCCCTCTAGCTCTTCATGTTGATTCAATGATGAATCAACATGTATGTCATTGTATTTTCATGAGTAAATCAAAAATTGATTTAAAAGTGTATCAAGTTAGATTGTGACGTTCAAGATCAAAATCCAATAATGCCTTGAAAATATAAGATAATTTAAGATTAAATGTTCTATGGCATGGCTATTGTAATTCTCTTTTAAGTGTGTTGCTTTCTCCCCAAAATAGTGGGAGAAGAGGGAAGAATTGATAAACCAACGTCAGGGAGAAATACAATGATTTCTAAAAAGACAAATGCAGCCTTGAATGAGATTCGCAGTAGAGTAATTGCCAAAGGTAATGTCAGTGCAACGGACAGATATATTTCCCATGGAAAAGGGGCAATACTGGTCGATGTAGAGGGAAATGAATATATAGACTTTGCTGGCGGTATTGCGGTAATGAATGTCGGACATTCACATCCGAAGGTTGTGAAAGCCATACAGGAGCAGGCGGAAAAATTCACCCACACCTGTTTCATGGTAATGCCTTATGAATCCCCAGTCAGACTTGCCGAAAAGCTGTGCGACGCTGTCCCTGGTGATTCTGCTAAATCAGTTATGTTTGTCAACAGTGGTGTCGAAGCTGTCGAGAATGCAGTGAAAATTGCCCGTTATTATACCCAAAAGCAGGGAATTATAGCCTTTGAAAGTGCGTTTCATGGCAGGACTTTGATGGGCATGACTTTAACCTCAAAAGTTAAACCATATAAGCATGGGATGGGACCCTTTGCTCCTGAAGTATATCGAATGCCATTCGCCTACTGTTATCGCTGCCCCTTTGGCAGTGAATATCCATCATGTGATCTGAAGTGCGCTGATCATCTGGAAGAGTTTTTTGTTAATCATATTTCTGCGGAACAGACAGCTGCTATCATTGTTGAGCCGGTGCAAGGCGAAGGCGGTTTTATTGCTCCTCCCAAAGAATATTTCAAGAGATTGAAAGCTCTCTGTGAAAAAAATAATATACTGATGATTGCAGATGAAATTCAGACCGGAATGGGCCGGACCGGCTATATGTTTGGCATGGATTATTACGGAGTTGAAGCTGATATTACCACTGTGGCCAAGAGCCTGGCTGCCGGCATGCCGCTTAGCGCAGTTGTGGGTAAAAAGGAGATCATGGATTCTGTGCATCCATCTGGTATCGGCGGAACCTACAGTGGTAACCCTCTGGCCTGTGAAGCAGCTCTCGCTGTATTTGACATTTTTGAAACGGAGAACCTGCTTGAGAAGGCTGAAAAACTTGGAGAAACACTGCGTGTAAAACTTGAAGGCTACATGGAAAGATATGAGGTCATCGGCGAGGTACGCGGTGTTGGCCCCATGATCGCTATTGAACTTGTCTCCGATAGAAAAACGAAAGTTCCTGCAGCTGATAAGGCAAGAGAACTTGTGAAATATGCATTTGACAGAGGCCTTATCCTTCTGGCTTGTGGAACATATGGCAATGTGATCCGTTTTCTGATGCCCCTGGTGATAACTGATGAAGAGTTGGAAAAGGGCATGACAATTGTTGGAGATGGCTTAGCCACACTTTAATACGGCAGTATCTACCAGTTAACCGGAAGGGAGGTAAAAGATGTTTGGTTTCTATAATCGTATCTTAACAATTGATATGTCCCAAAAGTCATCAACTATTGAGAAGGTCAGTGATGATATCCTATCAGAGTGTTTGGGAGGGAAAGGGCTGGCAACGCATCTTTTGCTTGATCGAAATCCGTCTGGTGTGGATCCACTGTCACCGGAAAACCATCTGATCTTTGCCACAGGTCCCTTCTGCGGTGGACGGTTATGGGGTGGGAGCAGGTATGGAGTCTATACCAAATCTCCTTTAACCGGCTTTTATGCTGAATCCTATTCCGGTGGCCGGGTACCTGAGGCAATTGATAGCACAGGTTTTGATGCCATTGTTTTCATAGGTAAGGCGGAAAAACCAACGGTGGTTGCAATTGAGCCGGAAGGTGTCACCTTTCATGATGCCGGAGAACTCTGGGGCATGGATAGTATCAAAGCTGAAGAGCAGGCAGTGGCACGCTTTGCACAAAATAAGGATGGCTATCGTAAACCCGGGGCTGTGACCATCGGTCCGGCAGGTGAGAACCTTGTGCGATTCGCCCTTATTTCTAATGATAAGTGGCGCTGTGCTGGTAGAACCGGAGTGGGAGCCGTTATGGGTTCAAAGCATATTAAATCTATCGTTTTCCAAGGGGACAGGAAAAGGGAATACTACGATATGGATGGTGTTGCTTCCTATGCCAGAGAGTTTTCCAAAGTCAATACGGATAGCCCCGGAGTGAAGGCCTATAAAGCGATGGGAACAACCATGATGGTGTCCCTGATGAACACAGCCGGAGCCTTCCCTGCCAAATATTGGTCCCAGGGAGATTGTGAGCATTGGGAGAAGATAAGTGGGGAGACTTACCATGAAGAGCATGAAGTCAAACCACATGCCTGTGCTAAGTGTTTTATGGCCTGTGGAAGAATGGCCAAAATTAAAAAAGGCAGGCATAAGGACCTGGTAATTGAAGGCCCTGAATATGAGACTATCTACTCCTTTGGTGGACTATGTATGGTTGATGATATGGCAGAAATCGCCCACCTCAATGATATCTGTGACCGCTTGGGAATGGACACCATAACGGCCGGCAATCTTTGTGGTCTGGCGATGGAAGCCAAGGCACAGGGTCGGCTTGACTATGATATCGAATACGGCAACGTTGATCAGATTGCTGAACTGCTGGAGAAGATCTCCTCTCGTCAGGGTATTGGCGATCTATTGGCCGACGGCATTGTTCCTGTCGCCAAGGCATGGGGAGTTGAAGACCTGGCAATCCATGTAAAAGGCATGGAACCTGCGGGTTATGATCCACGTGCCCTCAAGGGAATGGGTTTGACCTTTGCAACTTCACCCAGAGGGGCTTGTCATCTGCGGACCACCTTCTATAAGCCTGAACTCTCCGGCATGATTCCTCCCGAGCAAATCGAGGAAAAGGCAGAAATGCTTATCGATTATGAAGATCGCCTCAATATCTTTGATACCTTGGTTCTATGTAGATTTTACCGTGATCTTTATTCCTGGGAGGAGCTTGAAAAAGTTTTACACCTGGTAACGGGGCTGGACAGCTCAACAGAGCAGTTACGTGAGGTTGCGGTCAATATTGTCAATATGACAAGACAGTATAATATCCAGGAAGGGCTGGTTCCTGCAGATGACCGCTTGCCAAAGAAACTGACAGAGAAGGCTCTTCCATCAGGAAAAGCTCTTTCTACAGAAGAAATGGAATATATGCTTAACGATTATTACCGGCTGCGTGGTTGGGATAAAAAAGGCCTCCTGCAGTCAATTTAGAACGATGCAAACAAGGGGAAAGGTGAAGAAGCCTTTGCCTCTAATATATCATGGAGAAATAGAGTAATGGACAGCATCACGTTTGTAACCGAAAGAGATCCTCATGAGAAGGAATTTCACCAGGCTGTAACCGAAGTAATCGAGTCAGTACGACCTGTCCTGGAACAGAATCCGCTCTATAGAAATGAGAGTATTATGGAGAGAGTTGTAGAGCCAGAGCGTGTAATCATGTTCAGGATTCCCTGGGTGGATGATCAGAAGCAGGTGCATGTAAATCGAGGTTTTAGAATTGAAATGAACAGCGCTATCGGCCCCTATAAAGGCGGTCTGCGTTTTCATCCCTCAGTCAACTTGAGTATTTTGAAATTCCTTGCATTTGAACAGGTCTTTAAAAATGCGCTTACCTCCTTGCCTATGGGTGGAGGTAAAGGCGGTTCCGACTTTGATCCCAAAGGTAAATCTGATATGGAGATCATGCGATTTTGCCAGTCCTTTATGGCAGAATTGTACCGCCACATTGGCCCCAATACAGACGTACCCGCAGGGGATATAGGCGTTGGCGGACGAGAGATCGGCTACCTTTTTGGTATGTACAAAAAACTAGCCAATGAGTTTACGGGTGTACTCACCGGCAAGGCACTTAACTGGGGCGGCAGCCTGATTCGTCCTGAAGCAACTGGCTACGGCAGTGTTTATTTTGCTGCTGAAATGCTGACCACCAGGAATGAGACCCTTGAAGGCAAACGATGTCTGGTTTCCGGCTCTGGAAACGTCTCCCAGTACACTATGGAGAAACTGCTCCATCTGGGTGCTACACCGATCAGCTTTTCTGATTCATCCGGCTATATCTATGATGAGGCCGGCATAGATAGAGAAAAACTTGATCACATAATGTACCTGAAAAATGTCCAGCGGGGCAGGGTAAGTGAGTATGTGGAAAGCTACCCCGAGGCAGTTTATGTTCCTGCTGACCAGGAACTTGGCCATAATCCGATGTGGAAAGACCATAAAGGTGACTGTGCTTTTCCAAGTGCTACTCAGAATGAGATAAATGAAATTGATGCTCAGAACCTTGTCAATAATGGTGTTTACGTTGTTTCAGAAGGTGCCAATATGCCGACCAATCCAGAAGGTGTCGATATCTTTTTGGAGAATAAGGTTCTGTATGGCCCCGGAAAAGCCGCGAATGCGGGTGGTGTGTCCGTCTCCGGCCTGGAAATGTCCCAGAACTCCATGCGCCTCAACTGGCCTAGAGAAGAGGTGGATAACCGTCTGAAAGATATTATGAAAAATATCCATAAGATGTGTCAGGAAACGGCTGACCAGTACGGAGCACCTGGCAACTATGTTGTTGGTGCCAATATTGCCGGTTTTGTCAAAGTCGTCGATGCAATGATAGACCAGGGAGTTGTGTAGGGGAGGGATACGATGTGTCGTTCTGATCACATACAACAGGTGTTGAAAATACTCGCAAAAAATGCCAACGATAATGTAAGACCTGAACTGGTGAAATCTGTTGATATTGCTGGTAGGCTCGGTGTTGGTCTTACTGAGATCAAGCAGCTATTAAAGGTCATGGATGGAATGGGGATTGTCGTATGTAATACTGGGGTGGATTATTCATTGATTACCAAACAGGGAGTTAAGCAGCTAAACTGTTAATCCACATTCCTCGTGAGACTAAGGAAATGAGACCGTAAGTGTTATACAGACTATTGTGATCAAAGATGCATATACCATACACGGAGGAACAGGATGTTTTCCATGTTACGAATTGATACGGCAACAGGAGAGACTAAAAGAGAAAATTTTGACACTAAGGAATACCTGCTTGGGGGAAGGACGCTCTCTTCACGTCTGGTCAGCCAGGAAGTTCCAGCCATCTGCGATCCTTTTGGCAAATACAATAAACTTTTCTTTTGTAACGGAGTGTTGGCCGGTACGACGGTTTCCAGTTCGGACCGTTTAAGTATAGGTGCCAAAAGCCCTCTTACCGGAGGTATAAAAGAGAGCAATGCCGGCGGGATAGTTGGTACACGCATGGCCCTGCAGGGTCTGCGATGTATTGTTCTTGAAGGCGCCCCTGCTGAAAATGATGGCTGGAAAGTTATTGTTATTGGCAGGGATAAAGTGGAAATCAGTGATGGAGAATTTCTTGCCGGCAAGGGTGTATATGAGAAATCAGAACTTCTCGTTGAAAAGTTTGGCAAGAAAGCAGGCTGTATCACCATTGGTCCAGCCGCAGAAAAGCTGCTGCTGGCCAGCGGCATTGCCTGTTCTGATCCTCATGGAGTGTGCTCACGTTATGCCGGTCGCGGCGGACTCGGTGGAGTCATGGCTTCCAAAAAAGTTATTGGTATGGTTATACTCGCCGACGGCGAAGTGAAGCCGGATTTTGTCGACCCGGAAGCCTTCAAAGCTGGCAGTAAACAGATTGTCCAGTTGTTGAAGGAAAACCCTGTGTCGTCACTTTTCACTAAATACGGTACGGCGGCAATGGTCGATATCTGTCAATCCTTGAAAGTGTTACCTACCAGGAACTTTACCCAGGGTACTTTGCCCGGAGCTGAGAAAATCAACGCCCAGAGTATGTACGATATCATCAAGGAGAGGGGAGGAGATGGTAAAACCCAGCATGCCTGTATGAATCCGTGTGCTATTCAGTGCTCCAATGTCTATCCGGACAAGGATGGAAAACTTCTCTGTTCTCCTATTGAGTATGAGACCATGGCTCTTATGGGGTCAAATCTCTGTATTGAAAACCTTGATGTCATTGCAGAGATGAACAGGATAGCCAATGATGCCGGAGTCGACACTCTGGATGTTGGAGCTGCTATAGGTGTGGCAATGGAGGCAGGACTGGCTGAGTTTGGTGATGAAAAAGCTGTGATTGAACTGATGGAAGAGGTGAGAAATATTACACCTCTTGGTCGCATTCTCGCCTCAGGCTGTAAGGTTGCGGCAAAAGTACTTGGCGTCCGTCATGTTCCTCATATCCTTGGGCAGGCTCTACCGGCTTATGAGCCTCGTGGTACCAAGGGTATGGCAATGACATACCTTTCCAACCCGATGGGTGCAGATCATACCTTTGGTTTTACCCTGCGTGATGAAGATGACCCTACCTCTAAAGAGGGTAAGGTGGAGTTGTCAAAAAAATTCCAGGTGATAGGCTCTCGCATGGATGCCATGGGAATGTGCAACTTTGTCCGCTACTCAGTACGCGATGATATGACCCCGCTTCTCGACCTTATCAAGGCCAGATACGACGTTGAGATCAGTGCATCTGAATTTGATGATTTTGTTAAAGAAACTCTGCGTATTGAGCATCAGTTTAATACAGATGCAGGCATCACTGCCCAGGATTACCGTTTTACGGAGACATTTTATGAAGAAACCCAGCCTGAAACCGGCGAAAAAATCGATATCACCGATGAAGAAAGCGCTCAGGCCCGGCAGTGGTAATATCCAATTTCAGGCTTACTACAAGAGGAAAGGTTTAATTCTGCCTCCTTTTGTGATTTTGCCTGAGGGATGGAAGGTTATCAAAAGAAGAAAGAAAGAATGACATGACCTCAAAACACCCTCGGTGCAGGCATCGGGGGTGTTTTGCCATATGTGATTTTACCTCGATGTTGCATGTATTTTAAAAACTGACTTGACATACGATGAAACCCGTGAAGGAGAGCAGTCATGACGACAACCATGCGAAGCTTTAGGGATCGTATAAGACACACCCTCTTATTTGAGATCATCTTGATTGCTATTTGTGTGCCCTTGCTGGCCTTTGTGTTTAATAAGCCCATGAGTCACATGGGTGGTATGAGCATTGCCATGAGCCTGATCGCCATGGTTTGTAACTATGTTTATAATATATTGTTTGATCATGCGCTGGTGTGGATGGGAAGACCGCTTTACCCTCGCGGGCTGAAGCTTTGTCTAGCCCACGCAGTTTTTTTTGAAGTTGGGCTTTTATTTATGTCGGTTCCCATGGTGATGTGGATTATTGACCTTACCCTCATGAAAGCGTTGTTGCTTGATGTGGCATTTCTAGTTGTGATTCCTGTTTACTCTCCTAATAATGTTAATAGGTTTCATTATTTTAATAGAATAGACAGACTTATGTTTAGCCCGATTGTTTATTCTAAACATCTTTTTATACTATGCATAAAGTTCTCTTGGGTCAAATTCCACTTGAAACCTGTGGTTCGCCAAAACCTAGTTTGTCAACACTGGAAAAGGGCGGAAGTTAGCACGGCTGGAGAATATGCATGTCAAGATAAGAGGGTAGAGGAGGGTGGACCAATATTTGCCTTCTAACTGTGAATAGAAAGTAGAAAAATAAAACGTGGGACTAGTGTGG
>DEIL01000305.1:0-1703 GCA_002352445.1 Desulfobulbaceae bacterium UBA2775 | reverse complement strand
GAGTCTCACAAGTTCGCTTACTTCCCACTTTTTACTGAAAACTTCTTGATTTTCAAACATTTTTATATTCAATTTTTATCATGCGAGATTCTCACAAAGACTAACAAGAATCAAACACGAAATGTTAAGAGGTAGGCGTGTATACTCAGAAATACTGCGAAAATTGCAGGATGACGCTCCAAAAAACAACCTAAAAATCCTCTTGCAGGTAGCGTAATTTTCGTGTTTCTAACCGGAAACTGCTTGATCAAGAGCAGAAAAGAAATAGCAGACTGACGGGTCGTGACCCGCTTAGTGCTGACACCTTTGTCGCACTGGAACCCTCCAATGGTGCTAAGAAGGTATTATTTATTGTAGTAACAAAAAATAATTGACAAGCCTGTTTTCTGTTACTACAATAAATAATATGGAGATTAAATATGATCCAGAGAAAAACCAGCGCAATATAAAAAACCGCAATCTCTCTTTTGATCTGGTTAAACAGTTTGAATGGGAGAGTGCGGTGGCGTGGGAAGATGACAGGATGGATTATGGCGAATCCCGTTATTGCGCTTTGGGCTATATTGATACTCGTCTTTGTCATGTGGTATTTACTTATCGTGAAGAAAAAGTCCGAGTCATAAGCTTACGCAAGGCCAACAAAAGAGAGGTGAAGATCTATGCCGAAACTTAAAAGAGGAACAATAATTCCAAATGACGAAGAAGATAAAATCATTACCGGACAAGCTATAGAAGATAACACCATGCTTACTGACGAGCAGTTGGCAACTATGAGTCCGGTGGCTGATAATCTTGCCCTGAAGGCACTGGTTAGGCGTGGGCGACCACCAAAAAAAAATCCAAAAGAATCCACTACTATTCGGTTGGATGCTGAGGTTTTAAAATTTTTTAAAGGCCAGGGAAAAGGGTGGCAAACCAAAATCAATGCTATTCTCCAAAAATATGTAGATTCACACCATACTGTATAGGAGATCAACTCAAGGCGTGATTTTCAGGAATTAAAAAATCTTCAAGTTAACAAGTTGCACTGTTTTCAGAAATATTGTCGTGACCTGCCAAACGGTATGGAGATGATTTCCCGGGTTGAGCGGTCGCTTGTTCGTGCCAGACGTCCCTTGCATGAACGTTCACGTAAAGAGATGACACTTGCCGCTTATAAAATGCAGTCTTGTAATGCTAATATCAGGAGCAATAACCGAGCTTCCTGGGATTCATATATTGATGACTGATTTTTGTCCGTAAGTGGAAAAGTTGGTACAGTGTTGGTACTGGGGTAGAAAGTTGTGGACGTTGAATGTGGTCAGTGCTGATAACTAATTGAAATTAACCAGAAAGCATGGGATAATGCCTGATCGCTATTTCTCCATCCGGTATCAATCTGCAGGTTCCCGGAAAGAAGAAGGAGGTGTGCGCATTCTGNNCTTGATAAGCGGAGTCAGAGTCCGTTTTTGAGGGTTTTCACACTGCATCACAACCCTTCATTTACTGCCGCAAATATTCTCTGTAACTCTTGACAGTAAAGAGTTATATCTGTATTCTAGTGTCATAAACCATCACAATAAATAACCTGTCCACACAGATAAAAGTGGGGACAGAATGGGGACTGGGTTTGGCAGAGGGTGGATATGGCGAAATGGAATAGGACAGAATTTACAGGAGTGCGATATAGAGAACATCCGACCAGAAAGCATGGGATAATGCCT
>DEIL01000276.1:584-3636 GCA_002352445.1 Desulfobulbaceae bacterium UBA2775 | reverse complement strand
GGTTTAAGGGGGAAATGTGTGCAACCGTGCCGCAGAGCGTATACTCCCTTAACCAAGTCAAAAAAGGGGAGCGGAAAAAAACGATCCGGCGGATATATCTTTTCGATGAATGATCTGTGCGGTTTTGAAGCTCTTCCTGAACTGCGTGACGCAGGGGTCTCTTCCTTTAAAATAGAGGGAAGATTGCGCTCTGCCCATTATGTAAAACATATTGTGCAGGCCTACAGGACAGTACTCGATTGTACCGAAGAGAACCGGGAGAGCGCACTGGCTGAAGCATCACTTCTGGCTGATCAGGCTATGAGTCGTAAGGTGACCTCGGGATATTTTTTCTCTCCACAACCTGCCCAGGCTATCACTCCATATCACTCAGGAAATATGGGTACACATCTCGGGCGTTTTTCAGCTGTTAAAATGGTTGGAAATGAGCATGTCTGTCGATTTACTCTGAAGGCGGATCTGGCTGTTGGTGACAGAATTCGTCTCCATATGGAACCTTCAGGTGAGCGGGTGGCGTTCAGACTCAAAAAACTCTTTGCTGCCGGGGAGGAACAGAGTCAGGCCCATAGTGGACAGAAGGTCTCTCTTGCTATCCCCTATAAAGCCGCTGAAATAACCGGAGGACACGTTGAAGTCTATAAAGTGGATGGCGGAGTCAACAGAAACGCTGGAGAAAAATCAAGGCTGAAGATAAATAGCTTCAGAGAGAAGTTATCCTCCCTCACAAAACAACTGGGCGGAAAGGTTGATGCAGTCTGTCTTGATGTCTGCAGAGGAGTATTTGAAAAAGACAAAAGAGAACTGGAAAAGAGAAGAGTAGGAAAAAAACAGCAGGTTGGAAAACCCAGTCTTCGTGATATCCCTCTGGACTGGTGGTTAAAGACAGATTCAATAAAATCGGTGCAGGGTCAACTGCCTTTTTCTCCCGACCGTTTCCTGCTCTCTTTTGAGAAACAGCTTGTCAGTCAGGCAGGGGTGATCAAAAGATACCTGGGAAGAAATGTGAGAAAAGTTATCTGGGCTCTTCCACCTCTTATCATGGAGAACGATCTGGCACGCTGCCGAAAACAGATTAAACTGCTTGTCCGGTCAGGCTATAGAGATTTTCAGCTTGGACATGTCAGCCAGGTTGAGCTTTTCAGCGACCGGAAGGTTCGGCTGTTTGCAGACTATACCATGAACCTGATGAACAACAGGGCACTTAACATGGTCCGGGAAACAGGTTTTGCCGGAGCCCAGCTTGCCATAGAAATGGACAAGGAAGCTTTTTTAGATACTGTCGCCGGACACAGGGCGCAGGGTGGAAATTTTCCTTTGGGACTTACTGTATATGGAGCGCCGGCACTTTATACCTCCAGGCTGCTGCCGGCCGGTTTTCAATATGAAAAGCCGGTGATAAGTCCCAGGCAGGAGCCATTTATTGTACGAAAGAAGGAAGGGTTTATTCAGACATTTCCACAAAAGCCTTTTTCCCTGCTTCCCTGGCTGAATGAGTTAAAAGAGATGAGGTTTGATTATATTGTCGTTGATATCACCGGCGGTAAGACAGGCAAGAGGGATATTCTGGAGCTGAAAGAACGGCTTATGAATAGTGGTAAATACGGCAAACTGTCGACCTTTAACTATTTTGGTAAACTTGGTTAGTGTCTTACTCGTGAACTTTTGTCATAAAAAACAAGAGATAAACGTAGACTTCAGATAAACGTAGACTTTCAGAGATTAAACCACAGAGTCCACAGAGAACACAGAGGAGAAAAAAGAGAATCTTTTCTCTGTGCTCTCTGTGAACTCTGTGGTGAGATGATGTACCTTGTTGGTTGTGGATGTCGTCCGCTTTAGTGTCTCAGGGGAGATACAAGATGCCAGAAATGATCATGTTTATCGGGGATTGTGCTCTCTGTCGTCGGTAAAATAAAAAAGTATTTATCTGCAATTACATTATCTGTTGACTTTACCAGGTATTTGAATTATTTAATGCCAACTTGTGGTATGAATTGTGAGGTGGATCTTTAATCGGTGCGCCGATTGAAATATAAGATAATTTACATGAGGAGTATAGTGCGTGGCTAATCATAAATCAGCTGAAAAAAGAAATCGTCAATCTCAGGTTCGTCGTTTGCGTAATAAAATTAATAAAAGCAAAATGAAAACAGCAATTCGCAAAATTGATGAGGCTGTTGTTGCCGGCTCAGCCGATGAGGCCCAGGAGGCACTGAACAAGGCGATTCCTGTTATAGCTAAAACTGCATCAAAGGGAACTATTCACAAGAAGAATGCTTCCAGAAAAATATCCCGTTTGACCAAACGTGTGAATGGTATGAGTGCAGCCTGAGGCTGGATGGTGCCCCTCCCACGGGGGTAATTTTATGCAAGTAGGTGCTTAAAGTCATGGAATCATACGATTCCATGACTTTTTTTTTGCTATTCCGTCATTCCCGCCTGTCGAGGGGATAACGAAGAAGGTGACTATGACCCATAGAAAGTATTACCCGGACATCCAGAAGTTAAGAGATG
The DNA here is from genome assembly GCA_002352445.1 of Desulfobulbaceae bacterium UBA2775. Taxonomy (GTDB): domain Bacteria; phylum Desulfobacterota; class Desulfobulbia; order Desulfobulbales; family Desulfocapsaceae; genus Desulfomarina. Next base: position 1,122 of record DEIL01000276.1, on the reverse strand, counting down.
AACAGGGCTTATCAAAACTTATACCTGTATGTACTGAAATAGTCGCTGACCTTGACACACCTTTGACTCTTTTTGCCAAAGTTGTACAGAAAGATAAACATATCTTTCTCTTTGAGAGCATGGAGGGTGGTGAAAAATGGGGAAGGTATTCGTTTATCGGCTATGACCCCCTCGTTACTTTTTTATCCACAGAGGATAGTGTAACAATTACGGAGATAAAAAACGAAACCAGAGATGTAAGGAGCTTTCATGGTGATCCGGTTCAAGCTCTGAAAACATTGATAGATGAACTGGCTGTGCCGGAGTATGAGATGCTGCCCAGGTTTTGCGGTGGGGCAGTCGGCTTTCTCGGTTATGATATGGTGCGATTTATGGAGGATCTTCCCGATGACCGGGAAGCCATCGCTCTTCCTGACTCATCGTTTATGATCCCCAGAATTGTGCTGGTTTATGACAACTTGAAACAGACAGTAACTGTTATCTGCTGGGTATGGAGAGACCAAGGGGAGATAGATTTTCTTTACCGGGAAGCTGTCAA
>DEIL01000276.1:0-489 GCA_002352445.1 Desulfobulbaceae bacterium UBA2775 | reverse complement strand
GAAGAAAAGCAGTACCATGCTATGGTTGAGAGGGCCAAGGAGTATATTAGAGCAGGTGATATTATCCAGGTCGTTCTCTCCCAGCGTTTTCATACAACTACTGAACTGTCTCCCGTTGTTCTGTATCGTGCTCTCAGACATATCAACCCGAGTCCGTATCTATTCTTTTTGCAGCTTGATGATATTATACAGATTGGTTCTTCCCCTGAAATTCTGGTAAGAAAAGAGGGAGACAGCATCGAGCTACGACCAATTGCGGGTACAAGAAGAAGAGGGAAAACAACCCGGGAGGATCTGGCCCTGGAAAAGGAGTTGCTTGCGGATTCCAAGGAGACTGCTGAACATCTTATGCTTGTAGATCTTGGCAGAAATGATGTGGGCAGGGTGGCAAAGGGTGGGCAGGTAGAGGTAGAGGATTTTCTGCTTATTGAGCGATACAGTCATGTTATGCATATAGTTTCCTCTATCCGCGGTCAAATCGCTGACGGT
>DEIL01000150.1 GCA_002352445.1 Desulfobulbaceae bacterium UBA2775 | reverse complement strand
TCAAAAACTGTGAAACTTTAGCTTATAATAGTGTTTATATTTTTTGCGGCTAATTGCTTTTTTGATAGCCTTTTGTGTATACCCGTAAAAGCTCATTTCCCACGGGCAATGTGCAATAATATCTGTCTCGTGGTAGTTTGACGTAGACTCAGGGTCAATATCCATGCCCAACCACTCTTCCCAGTCCGTAAACTCGATTCCATACGACACTTCTTGATTGCCGATCTCATCCTTGAATCCGGAAATATTTTTTTGATCATTCGGGTACAGAGATATGAGAACAGAACAAATTTCATCCCATTTGTATTTGTAAACCAATTCCACAAATTTCATTATAAATTTATTTCCTCGTCCCAGAACCTCTTGTCCTCCTGGTAAAACATCTCCTTCGCCTTATCGTAGTCTAACTCTATGGATTTGCATTTAATTCTCTTTTGACAAAAATCAAAAATCGGAACATGAACAAGGCAGTGAAAAAGCTGACTTAAATCACCATACCACTCCTTCCAGGTTGTCCATGGATTACCGCCATTCAGCTCTATATCTTCCTGATCTCTCAGTTTCTTCTTTGCATTTGGCAATGGAATGGAAGGTATTATATCGCAGCAGAACTCAGCCGTCCGTTCCAGGGCAAATAAACACCAGGGACCGGTCCGCAAATCAATAGATGCGGTCTGGTACAGGCTGTTTATGCCATAGCTCCAGGTCTTCATTTGCTGTTTGTCGCCGGAAAGTATGAACCGAGTCCGTCCAGTTCTTCTTGTAATTTGTCAGCGAACCGGGCAATGCCATGGGATCCCACAAAAAAATACAACCCCGGCCCATATCCACCATAAAACCGATCTACCTGATTAGGGTGATCAATCCATACATTTACATCGAATAGACTGGAGGGCTCAGTCGATTCGTTTGTAGCGCCCGTTGGCATATCCGCCCGAATCTCGGCTGCCGACGAAATCATAACAGTAGCATCACTTTCTATCAGGTTGCGAATGACCAGTCCAAAGTCCGGTTCAATAGGATCAAATGCTACCCTGTCCTTCTTACCATTTGCCAGTTGTCGAAGGTTCTCGATCAACTCCCTCATATCCTCAAGGACAAGGGTAGTATCTTTTTGGCTTTGATATAGAATACGATCTCCTATTTGCAGTGCCATACGATATTTAACCCACAAGGTACAGGGTTCACCTAATGGCACCGTTTCAATATTAGAATCCCCCTTTTCAGCACTATAACGCTCCCACTCTGAAAGGGTTAAATCAAATGTACACGCATATTTGTCGTTGTGTGTCAAAGTAGCCATTTAAAATGGTATCTCTCCTCTTATACTTCAATACGCAACCGTCCTCCGGTCTCCCGTCTCCCTTCTCCCGTCAACTCAAAACTGTCTTTTCCTGACCCCTGTTTTCAATAACGACAATAAGGCAAGCCTGACCCCCAAGTTTTAGATTTGACACCGATCCCACCGATCCCTCTTGCTACGCATAATGTGTCCACATTCTGAGTACATGTACGATTTGTGCTGTTTTATCAATGTCATAAACCAGACGATGTTGAATATTGATACGCCGGGAGTAGAACCCATTAAGGTTACCAACCAGTTTTTCATAATCAGGCGGTGACTGAAACGGGTCTTCAGACAGTATCCTGAGCAATCTTTCAGCCTGGGGTTTCAGACCTGCGGATTTGAGCTTTTTTGAATCCTTCACCGCTTTTTTCGATAAAATAACATTCCAATTCACCAGTCAAGTTCCTCAAGGCGGGTCCCCTCATCCAAAGATTCTGCTGTAGCATCGTGAATACTTTCAACAAGACCGGCAAACTGATTAAGGTACAATGTTTCCTCAATTGCTTTCCAGTCCTCTTCACCGAGTACTACAAAATTTTGTCCATTTCGACGATTGATCCTCAAAGGATTGTGATTTTCAATTGACATATCTACATAATACTTGAGTTTCTTCCGAAAATCGTTTGCTGTTGTTTCTTTCATTTTACACCTTCCTGCTTTCAGATTACCTGCATAATACAGTACAGCAAAACAGTACCGTTGTCAAGCAGCATTGCACCTTTGATCCTATCTGAAACATGGATATCTCTTTTTCTTTTTCTGACCCCTGGCCCCCTTTCCCTTCTCCCAATAACGACAATAAGGCAAGGCTGACCCTTGATCCCCGGAATAAGTTTGTGAATCCCTTTCCCGGTTCTAACAGACTGAACATGCGCAGGAAAGACCCGATCGGCGTAAGGTAAACATCATGATTCTTCATAAGATGAGTCGCGACAGCCGGAGTATCAACACGCATCGTCCTAAACTTGGGCATCCTGAAAATCTCATTATACCGCCCCACCCGATCAGACCAATAAAGCACCGGCCCTTTTGAAATCAGCTTAACCATCAATCCGACGACAAGAATCAGAATACTCAAAAAACATAATAAAAAACCGGCTATTGCCAGATCAAAGATACGTTTCAATCCACAGATTTCGCAGATTTTAAAGAAGAACTCATTTAATTAATCCGTGTAATCTGCGGACCAGATTTTGCAGATTCAATTGGACCACTTGGGTAGAAATTAAGCCGCATGAACCCATTTCGCACGCTTTGGCGAGAGTATGACAAGATGCCGACACAATTTATATGAAATAATGGGCGCAGGGAAAAACGGTAATCAACAGGCAAAAAGGACAATTAGAGCACGGCAACAGTACAACTTGACAAAAAAAACAACATTTTTTGTAATGGATGAGTTTATTCTCTTGACCTTGACAAGGACCTTTTAATGGGTGACCGCCGTTAACGGCGGACAAAGAACGAGGCGGCACCGAAGGCGGCGAAACAACATCCCAGAAAGGCCACAACCACCAAATCCCCATACCCGCGAAGCACCAGGGCACCGACCCCAACCATCAACTGCAACACTCCATACCCCACCGACACTTTCCAATGCTCAATTCCCATCTCATTGACCAGCAACTGATAAACATGCTTCCGATGTGGCTGCATCAACATACCCACCGTCCGTCTCCATCCTCCCGTCTCCCTTCTCCGTCCTCCCCCTCCCAATAAGCCAAGCCTGACCCCGTTCTCCCGTCTCCCTTCTCCCTTCTCCCTTCTCCCAATAACCACAATAAACCAAGCCTTATCCCAAAACCTGGTAAAAACCATTCTTCGGCACGCCGACAAACTCAACCATACCCTTTCTTTTTAAATCGGCAATATCCCGTTTTGCGGTCTTCTCGGAAATGAGGAAATAGGCAGCCAAATCGGATGCTCTGGTCTGCTTGCCTGCTGAGAGTTGCTCTATGAACCATCTTTGCCGATCATTTACAAACTGGAGTCCTTGGGGGTAGCG
>DEIL01000008.1:546-8464 GCA_002352445.1 Desulfobulbaceae bacterium UBA2775 | reverse complement strand
AAGACCGGGGTATTACCGTTCCCCGGGGGCAACTTTACACATCCCCTGAAATTGAAATTTACAGGCAGGATTCAACTCCCCCGCCTTCAAATCTCAACTTCCCCATGATAGCCAAAGTCTGCGATCCGGAAATTATACATAAAACAGATATGGGCGGCCTGGAACTGAACCTGAAAGCGGATAACTGGGTAGAAAAAATGCAGAAGCTGAGCGGCCGGTTTCCCGAATGCAGCATCCTTCTGGAAGAGATGATTCCCTATGAAGGAAATGAGTTCATACTCGGTGCCCTTATCGACCCCTCCTTCGGCCCCACCCTCATGTGCGGTGCCGGCGGGATTCTGACAGAACTCTACAAAGATGTCAGCTTCCGCCTGATTCCTCTGGACAAAGAGGAAGCAGAACGAATGCTGTTGGAACTCACCGTATCAGAAGTTCTTACCGGATACCGGGGAAGTCATCTGGATCTGAAGGGACTGGCAGAGATTCTTTCCGGAATTGGAGAGCTGGTTGTTGAACTGGGAGATCAATTCAATCAGCTTGATATCAACCCCATAGTGTTCAACGGGAATAAATGGGTAGCTCTGGATGCGGTTCTACTGCTGAACTGAACTGACGCGAACAATGCTATACCAGAATGCTGCGCTCCAACCCGCCGGCATCCCGTATAGAATCCAGAGTTATCCGGATCGCATCCCGGAAAGGTGTTATTTTCATCAGACCCATGGCGTCCATTTTCGGACAGGCCAGCTTAACCTCCTTCGGACGGGGAGCTCCGGAAGGCGGCCGGCTATCGTCAACCGCTCTTGCAGGGTCCATCCCCAGATAAGATACCATGATTTCCCCGATATCCCTTTTCGTAAACGGCTCATCGGCGGAAAAATGAAGAGCCGGACCAGGAAGCGTTCCATCAGCCAGACTGGGGAGGAGCTTAGTAATCGCCGCTGCCACATCCGGCGTAAAGGTAGGATAACGGGTCTGCCAGACATCCATCACCACCGGCCCATCAGTATCCAGAAACGCCTTGCAGAGCACAGTAACTGAAGATTCCTCCAAACTGTCTGAAGGACCGTGGATTAACGGGATTCTCAGCATCCTATGCTTATCCGATGCCGCACTAACCGCCAGCTCAGCTGCCAGTTTCCCAAGACCATAAGCGTTCAGAGGATTCGCTTCATCTTCGGAAATGTAAGGCGAAGAGGCTCCATCGAAGAGGTAGTTTGTGGAAAGGAAAAGCATATTGACCTCTCTCGCTGCGCAGCTCAATGCCAGCGCTTCGGTGGCATTGATATTCAGCCTGTCGGCAGCCTCAGGATCTTTTGCATAAACATCCGGCCGCCGCTCGGCAGCCAGGTGTACCAGGACGTCGGGCTTCACATCATCCAGCCAGGCATCCACAGCGGCCGGGGCGGTAATATCAACGCGATCGAGACTTCCTCCGGCCCGGGACCAGGCAGCACCTCTTACCCGAAAGCGGGAATCTGATTCCAAAAGAGACATAAGAGGGCGCCCAAGGAGCCCCGAGGCACCGGTAACGGCAACGGTAATAATTGATTCTGTGTTCATAAAAGAGAGTATATACAAAATACAGAAGGTTGAAGCAGGCAAAAACACCGAAACCAGAGCCTCTTCTACGGTGAAGTCGTCGGGCTCAAAGACGTCATTACATTTCAGGGAGAATCCGTTAATGAGCTGGAGACTGCGATGGCGGAATCAATCGACTTCTATCTGGATTGGTGTACCGAGAGGGGGAAAGACCCCGAAAAGCCATTTTCCGGCAAGTTTCTTATCCGAACCGATCCAGAAATACACAGCAAGGCGGTTGTTGCAGCGACTCGAATGGGATTGTCGCTCAACAAGTATGTGGAAAAAGCCATCGAAGACGAAAATCGGATAGTTCTAGCCAAATAACCCAGCCCAGCTGTCCATGGCTCTACTTGTTCAAAAGGAATTAGTCTATTTTTTAATAGAAGATCTTCCCCAAAGCAAAGTCTTTCCAATATCTCAGAAAGGCTCTTGATTACCGTCTTCAAGAACTCGTGATACTAGTTGATGGGCTTTCATTTATTCGATTCAGATCTCTTCCATCTTATTTTTTCGAATAGACTTAGCTACTTGTTCATTATATGGTTCTAGTTGGATGGACGGAGCAAATACAATTCTGGATTCGAGCTTGTTATTGGATTTGGAGACAGCCCCTGATGACTCCATACTCAAGATCGGGGCGATCTCCGGACAAGAGAAAGTATATTTTAAAGGCCGATTCAAGCGGTCAGATGTCGAGCAGACTCTCAATAGGCTATGCTACGACACCCGATTCGTTCTTGGCCACAACATACTTGATCATGATTTGCCAATCCTGAAGAAGCAATATCCGAACCTCGCACTACATGAACTTCCAGTTATAGATACCCTCTTCCTTTCTCCAATAGCCTTCCCGAAGAATCCGTATCATCACCTGGTGAAGGATTACAAGTTAGTCCGTACTGCTTTAAACGATCCAGTCGCAGATGCTCAAACCGCCGCAAGTCTCTTTTGCGATCAGCTCGAGATATTTGACGAGCTAGGGCAATCCAATGAGCCGTTAATGCGATTCTTCGCATGGGCCTTTGCTGAAACCATGGAGCCTCTGTTTCTGGCCTTAGACATCCTGGCATTCACTGATCAGGAAGCTTTTGTCTTCTTTCAGGAGTTTGCAGCTAAGTATGGATGTGGACGTGCAGCTCAAAAGATAAACATACAAGAACGTGAGCCGGTGGCTTATGCTCTGTCTTGGCTACGAGTGGCAGGTGCCAATTCCGTCATACCTCCATGGGTCCGGTATCGCTTCCCTGAGGTGGTCAAAATTGTTCACAAATTGCGAGAAACCGCTTGTGATGATCCTGATTGTGAATACTGCCGGGTCAATCACAACCCACAGGATCAGCTCCAGCATTTCTTCAAGTTCGATGACTTTCGGTCCGAACCATCGTTGCCAGATGGAGGAAGTCTACAGGAAGCAATTGTTCGAAGCGGTATGAACAACGAGCCGATCCTTGCCATCCTGCCTACTGGTGGAGGGAAGTCGCTCTGTTATCAGCTCCCGGCACTCGTAAGAAATCAGAGACGCGGTTTACTCACCATTGTCATATCGCCACTACAGGCTTTAATGAAGGACCAGGTAGACAATCTCAACCAGTTCACTGGATACGATTTTGCCGCTGCTTTATACAGCATGCTGACTCCGCCGGAACGTGGAAACGTATTCGAGCGTGTCAGACTCGGAGATATTGCACTCCTATATGTCTCACCAGAGCAGCTGCGGAATGTTTCCTTTCGGAAATTGGTTCAACAGAGGGAAATCGGCTGTTGGGTATTTGACGAGGCTCACTGTCTGTCTCGCTGGGGGCATTCATTCCGGCCGGATTATCTCTATGCATCTCGCTTCATTCGTGAATTAGCCAAGGACCAGAAAGTAGAAAGTCCACCGGTAGCATGTTTTACTGCCACAGCCAAGCGCGATGTCACAGAGGAAATCCTTCAGCATTTCCAGACGGAGCTGGGACAGGAATTAAAGACCTACGACGGTGGCGCAGAACGTACAAATTTGGATTTCGAAGTTCAGATGGTTAATTCGACAGAGAAAAAAGTGCGGGTCCTGCAGCTACTGGAAGAACGTGTGCCGGAAGACGGAGCATCGGTTGTCTATTGTGCCACTCGTGCCAAGACCGAAGAGATGGCTGAATGGCTTCAGCGTTCCAATCTTTCTGCTGAAGCCTTTCACGCCGGCTTGGAACCACCTGAGAAGAAGCGAATCCAGGACGGATTTATCGCCAGTGATATCGACCATATTTGTGCCACAAACGCTTTTGGAATGGGTATCGACAAAGAGAACGTACGGCTAGTGGTTCATGCCGATATTCCTGGTTCACTGGAAAACTATCTCCAGGAAACAGGACGTGCAGGACGGGACCGAAAGACTGCCCAATGCGTGTTGCTCTACGATGAAAAGGATATTGAAACCCAGTTTTCACTCAGCGCGAGGTCCCGACTAACACGTAACGATATTGCTCAGATCCTAAAGGGACTTCGGCGTTCCAAACCGGATGAAAATAACACTGTGATTATTACCTCTGGAGAGATTCTTCGGGATGAGGAGGTTGAAACCAGGTTTGATACTGATGATCCAATGTCCACGACTAAGGTCAACACAGCAGTTTCTGTTCTGGAGCGAGGTAGCTTTGTTGAGCGCAATGAGAACAGAACCAGTGTAATTCAGGTTCGGCCACTCATGCAAAATCTGGCGGAAGCTCTCGAGAAGATACAAGCGCTGGATCTTTCTGACACTTTGAAACGGCAATGGAAAGAGATTATGGAGCAGCTCTTCTATCATGATCCGAACCAAGCCCTCAGTGCCGACGAATTGGCGGAACTGCCATCCATGGCCCTCAATCAAGACTTCTCTGAGAAAAGTGGGTTACGACACGACACTTTGCCCGTGCTGCGAATATTGAACGACATGGTTAAAGCTGGCCTGGTAAAGAAAGATACATTGTTAAGTGCCTATGTCAAAGTGCGCTGCACAAATGCATCGGACAAGCTATTGTCCGGGGTTTGTGCTCTGGAATTGGCCATGATTGATTTGATGAGCGAAGAGGAGCCTGACCCCGAAGGGTGGTTGCCTTTAAGCCTTCGGAGATTGAACCAGCGACTGATCGATAATGATCATACCAGTGTACCGGAATCCTTGCGCAGTCTTCTGAGAAGCCTGGCCATGGATGGACAGGGCTTAGCTGGCCGCCAGGGCAGTATTGCACTGAAGTATCGTGATAAAGATCACTATGGAGTCAAACTCCAGCGATCCTGGAGTGATCTTCGAGAGACCGCTGAACGGAGACAACAAGTAGCGAGTATTGTACTGAACACTATTATCGAAAAGGTTCCCGAGGGTTCCAGTGGCGAGCACCTGGTAGAGTTCGGCGAGAGTGACCTGTTGGAATCTCTGAGGTCTGATATGTTCGTTTCCGCGAAGATCTTTGATCCCGGTTCGGCCATTGAGCGCGGCTTGCTGTTCCTTCATGAACAACGCTGCATCATTCTGCAACAGGGACTAGCGGTATTCCGTTCCGCCATGACGATCAGAATTCTTCCGAGTGCTAAGGGACGGCGTTTTACAGAAGGCGATTTCTCCTCTCTCAAAGAGCACTACAGAGAGCGTAACTTCCAAATCCATGTCATGAACCGCTACGCGTCTCTTGGGCTGGATAAAATCCAAGAGGCACTGAATCTGGTCCTGGCTTATTTTACTATGAACAAAATCGAGTTTGTGGAACGATACTTCCCAGGAGACGAAAAAATGCTGGACCGTGCCATCAGCGCCGAGTCCTATCAGAACATTGTCGATGAGCTGAACAATAGCGTACAAGTATCTGTGGTTTCGGCCAAGGTGAGTCGCAACATGCTGGTGCTGGCTGGTCCCGGTTCAGGAAAGACCCGGGTCATCGCTCATCGATGTGCCTATTTATTGCGAGTTGAGAGAGTCCGTCCTCGAGAGATTCTGGTGGTGTGCTTCAACCGAGCTGCAGCGATCAGTCTCAGAAAGCGTATCTTTGAACTAGTTGGTAGGGACGCAGCAGGCGTTACCGTCCAGACCTACCACGGCCTGGCAATGCGTTTAGCCGGTGCTTCCTTAGCTGCACACCTGGAATGTCATAAGGAGACTCTTGATCTGGATAGCATCATTCCTCAAGCAACTGCGATGCTGCGTGGGGAGTGTGATATCCCCGGTCTAGAAAGAGATGAAATGCGAGAAAGGCTACTGGCTGGCTACCGTCACATTCTCATTGACGAGTACCAGGATATCGATGAAGCGCAGTACGACATGATATCAGCCATCGCTGGACGAACCTTGGATTCAGAAAGCGAGGATGCCAAACTCTCCATCCTCGCAGTGGGTGATGATGACCAAAGCATCTATGCTTTCCGTGGTGCCAATGTGCGGTTCATCCGCCAGTTCGAGCAGGACTATGCTGCACGGCTTCATTATCTCGTTGAAAACTACCGGTCCACCAGGAATATCATCGACGTTTCCAATCAGTTGATTGCACTGAACCACAATCGGATGAAAACCGAGCATCCGATACAGATCAACAAAGCACGGAGACGAAACTCACCTGGAGATCCGGTAAGGATTGTCAAGTGCCCGGATACCTTCAATCAGGCACGTCACGTTCTCAAGGAAATCAGGGTGCTCTATAAAGCCGGAGAAAACGTTGCTGTATTGTCGCGAACAAATGAAGAATTAGGTGCCATCCGAGCCGCGTTGGAGTCTGCCGACATCCCATCTTCTATCGCAGCTGAACGCAATAGCGGTGTTCCTCTTCACAGGCTTCGCGAGTTCCAGGCATTAATCAAACATATCAAGGACTTGGATCAGGCTACTGTCACAGCAGAGGAATTGAGAAAGGAACTTCTTAGTCAAAGTGAGTACGACAGTGCAAACCCGTGGAACATTATGCTCGATGAGTTCCTGGTTCAGTGGGGAGAGGATACTAATAACTATGCTACGACACCAGAAGAAGCGGTCGATTTCCTTTATGAGGCGATACAGGAATACCGGCGTTTCGGAGGTTCTGATCACTCTGTTTATCTTTCCACTGTGTATGCCGCCAAAGGTTTAGAGTTTGACCATGTTTTCATCCTGGGTAACTGGACAAGGCAGCGTACCGTAGAGAAGCAGGAAGAGGAGCGCCGGCCTTATTACGTGGGTATGACAAGGGCACGAAAGACGCTGACGCTCTATGCAATTGAAGGCATTCAGAATCCTAATACTTCCATGCTTCAGGGGAGAGCCATAGAACGCCAGGTAACTGGAGTGCTGACTGGGCCTTCCGATGATGAACTAGGTCTGTGTTATTCGTTACTGGATCTCTCTTCGATCTGGATCGACTATCCTGCGATTGCTCAAGGAGCGAAGAACATCCGGCAGCAGATAGCCAGGCTTCAAACCGGATCAGTTGTTTATCTGGATAGGTCAAAGCCGGGTGGTCGAATCTCCATCTCAGATGCCAAGGGCTACAAGATCGGCATTTTGTCAGAAACGATCAGTCGTCAATGGGAGGACCGCCTCGACTCTGTGCGATCAGCTCGTGTTCACTCGATAGTCACTTGGCGCAAAGAATTTTCAGACCGTAATACAGACGATTATCCGGATGAATGGGAAGTTCCTCTGTTGGAAGTTGTTTGGATGAAATAGTACATAAGATCTCCAAAAGATGCACCGTTCAATCTTCCCGGAGAACCCACTGCTATTGGCAGCGTGGAAAATAAATTGAAAAAATGCAATAACTTAAACTCAAAGCAAAACTGTACTAACGAAAGAGATCAGTAAAATGAACGCTGAGGAGAAAAAATGAAACACAATCTGGAAGCTAATAAGCAGAATGCAATCGCGTTTTATAACATCGCTTACCTGGGAAAACCGGCTCAAGCAGTCGAAAAGTATGTGGGGGCAGAATACATACAACATAACCCCCTGGTTGCAGATGGCAAGCAGGCTTTGGTCGACTATTTTGAAGAAATGGCCCGGGACTACCCTGACAAAAGCATCGAATTTGTAAGAGCCGTAGCCGAAGGCGATTTGGTTGCGGTTCACACTCATCAGACATGGCCAGGTAACAAGGAGTACGTAACAATGGATTTTTTCCGATTTGATGATAGCGAAAAAATCGTTGAGCATTGGGATTCAATGCAGGAAATTCCGAGTGAGACAAAGAACGGAAATACAATGTACTAATCAAACAATATCAAACTAAATATATGGAGTAGTCATGAATCAGAAACATCCAATTATTGAAGACCTTCTCTGGAGGCATACAACCAAAAAATACGATAAAACAAAGAAGATTCCTCAAAAGGATCTTGATGTACTCTTTGAGGCAAT
>DEIL01000008.1:0-477 GCA_002352445.1 Desulfobulbaceae bacterium UBA2775 | reverse complement strand
AAATATCAATTTAACCAGCCTCATGTTTTTGACAGCTCGCAGATTATTCTCTTTGCCTACAACCCACAATACAAACGTGATGATTATGCCCAAGTGGTAGACAAAGGTATTGAGGACAAACGAACCAAACCGGTAGATCGGGAAAGTGCTTTCGGTAGTTTTATGTTTGCCGAGCTAAATACTGATAAGACCGGAGACACAAGTTGCTGGACAAAGGCACAGACTTATCTTGCCCTGGGAAATACGCTGCATACTTTAGCTCGCCTCAAAATTGATTCCACCCCGATGGAAGGCATTGATACTGAGTTAGTAAATGAAGAGTTTAAAAAGGAACTTCATGGTTACCAGTGCGATGTAGCTTTGGCTATTGGGTATCATCATCCCCAGGAAGACAAAAACGCAAAACGCCCCAAGTCACGTCTTAACTCTAATAAGGTTTTAGTCCGTATATAATCTTGAATACCGGATGGGCCTTAA
>DEIL01000215.1 GCA_002352445.1 Desulfobulbaceae bacterium UBA2775 | reverse complement strand
TAAAACAGTGCGATAACCAGTATTGCCCCGAGATCATCGGCAATGGCAAAAGCAGTGAGAAACAGGCGAACACCAAAAGGTACCCTTTCCCCAAGGAGACTGAGGACCGCCAGGGAAAAGGCAATGTCCGTTGCCATGGGAATTCCCCACCCTGCTTCAGTACCGGTTCCCCAGGTAAAAAAGAGATAGATAACAGCTGGGAAAACCATACCACCGACCGCTGCAGCTACCGGCAGTGCAGCCCGCCTGGGATCAGAGAGTCCCCCGACCAGCAGTTCCCTTTTAATCTCAAGGCCGACTGTGAGGAAAAAGATCGTCATTAATCCGTCGTTGATCCAGTGTACAAGGGAATGAGTGAGAGCAAAACCGGCAAGAGAAACAGTCAACTCCTGATGCCAGAAATGGTCATACCCTGCAGAATCAATATTTGACCAGATAAAAGCAAATACCGCTGAGCCAAAGAGGAGAAAACCCGCCTGAGAAATCTTGGTAAAGAAATACTGAAATGCGGTCATCTGCATGATCTTTGAGACCACTTTGACCGGACTTTTCAGATCCTGTATTAGCGATTTCTTATTTATTTCCGCCTGCATATCTTTATTTTTGGCTGGTAATTCCATCGATCCAATACATATTTTCTCTATTCAGGAGGTAAAGTAATACCGACCGATTCCGCAATCAGGTCAAGGATATGAACTGCCTTCACTTTCAGCCCGGCATGATTTACCACATCCTGCAACTGCATAATGCAGCCGGGGCAGGCAGTGGCTATCATTTCCGCACCGCTCGCTTCTAGTCCAGCTATCTTACGTGCTCCTATTGCCTTGCTTGTCTCATAGTGGTAGACGGAAAATGTCCCGCCAAGACCGCAGCAGGAAGAGGCGCCATCCATCTCCACAAACTCCACATTGGGTAAGGCCCTGAGAAGCGCCCTGGGCTCTTTGACAATCCCCTGGGTTTTCAAATGGCAGGGGTCGTGATAGGTCACTTTTTTACGGTTTTGCCATTTTGGTAATTCCGCTATCTCGTCAATAAATCCCTGCTCAGCCAGAAATATATTAAAGTCAATAACCTTGCCGGTAAAATCAGCGTTATCATCCTTCATACTACTGTAATATTCCTTTATACCTCCATTGCAGGAGGCACAACAGGTTATGATATGTTGTACATCGTGCTCCTGGAAACTCTTTATATTCTGTTCGGCAAGTTTCTCAACCAGTCTGCCGTCTCCCGAAGAAAGTGCAGGAATACCGCAGCACTTCTGAGATCTCGGCAGAAAGACAGAATAGCCCATCTTCTGCAGCAGACAGATCATCGATGCGCCGATTTCAGGGTATATAAAAGATATCGAACAACCGGCAAAAAAGCCGACAACGGGTTTATTGGTATCTCCTTGAATAAACTCAGGGAAGAGATCAAAGAGATTCTCAGCCGGGATCTTAGGCAGACTACGGTCTTTCATCACCGGGGTCGGAAAACGTAAACGCAGGCCGCTTGATGCGGGAACTTCTTTAAGCATGAGAGGAGAGAGAACAGCACCGGTCTTTATTGCCGCCTTCATCAGGGATTTATTGCCGATAACAGTGGACACTCCTCTGCCGAGAAGAGACAGGCCGCGATTTTCGGTTATCTCCCTTCGTATGGCCCCCACTATCTGATCCGTCGGCACCTTGTTGGGACATTTATCGACACAGGAACCACACATCAGACACATGGAGATATCCTGCCGCAACCTCTTTTCCAGATCACCGGTTTTATCCAGAAGAGCCGCAGCAAGAGCAATTTTTCCACGGGCAACACTCCCCTCCCGGCGATTCTCCAGGTAGGTAGGACAGTGGGCCTGGCAGGCACCGCATTTCACGCACTCACGGATCTGCTGCTCATAGTCCTTTAATGTCTTATTCTTACCCATCATCGGCTTTTAATTATGGTTCGGTACTTTGAAATATTTTCCCGGGATTGAGAATATTATTGGGATCAAAGGCGGATTTAATGCGTCGCATATAACCAACGGTGGCGTTGTCAACCTCCATACCCAGATAATCCATTTTTGAGATACCTATACCATGTTCACCGCTTATAGATCCCTCTAGTGCCACCGCTGAGTGAAAAATCTCTTCCATCACCTTGTCTACTTTCTCCTGCATCCCCACTTCAGCAAGATCAACCATCACGTTGACATGGATATTGCCATCTCCCGCATGGCCGAAATTGACTATGGGCAACCCATATTTTTCTGATAATCCTTCCAGAGTACTGATCATCTCGGGAATCTTTGAGCGTGGAACAACAATATCCTCGTTAAATTTATCAGGATTCACCTTACGAAGGCTCGGACTGACCTTGCGCCTTACATCCCAGATCTCTTCTGATTCTTCAGTAGTGGAAGCTATACGAGTGTCAAGGATGCCAAGAGGTTGGATAATATCCATTATCCTGGCAGCTTGTTTTTCAATAACCTCTCTGTCACCATCAACCTCAATGATAAGCACTGCTTTACACTCATCCGGCAAAGGGACAGGTGAAATATCCCTGATACAACCAATGGTTGCGGCGTCAAGAAATTCCAGTGTAGTCGGGACGATCTTTGCCCTGACAATATCGGCTACAGCACGGGCAGCACCATCGATGGTTTCGAACTGCACCAGCATGGTCTTTTTGGCTTCCGGCTTCGGCAGTAACTTGAGGACTATTTCCGTAACAATCCCAAGAGTACCTTCGGAACCGACAAACAGTTTAGTCAGGTCATAGCCGACAACATTCTTTAACGTCCTGCCACCGGTCCTGATTATCTCACCGGAAGCAGTCACCACCCGGAGACCCAGAATATAATCTTTGGTGACACCATATTTGACACATCTTGGGCCACCGGCACATTCCGCAACATTGCCGCCAAGGGTACAAAAGTCCTTCGAGGCCGGGTCCGGCGGGTAAAAGAGGCCGAGCTTTTCCACCTCCCTCTGCAATTCAGAAGTCACAACCCCCGGTTCAACCACAGCGATCAAATTATCCGTATCAATGCAGAGAATCCGGTTCATTTGAGTAAGCACCAGAACAATGCCGCCCTGAACAGGAAGAGTGCCTCCGGTAAAGCCTGACCCCGCCCCCCTTGCCAGAATGGGAATAGAATGACTGTTGGCTATTTTGACAATTTCGCTTACCTGCTCGGCGGATTTTGCATAGACGACAACATCAGGCAGATAACTCTTCTGGGTCGCATCATAGGAGTGGGTAATCCTGTCACTGTTTTCCGTATAGACACTGTCTTTGCCGACAATATCTCTTAGACTCTTAATAATCTTTTTCTCTATCATTTCCTGTTTACCCTGGTCGTAGTAATCAAACTACCATTTCCCATAACAACACCATGCGCACATCGAAGATATCACTTCGCCTCGGCTTTATGGAAAATATCTCAACTTCATGGTTATCGATACTGAAATCTTCTGCCAATGCATTTATTTTCTCTTCTATTTCCACACTGAGATCATCCAACTCCTGTTGCAGATCCATCACCGTATCTTCAGCCCTTTTTACATCACTCTGCTCTTTGGCAACACGCCCGACACTGCGCATCCCTGTAGCTGCTTTACCAATATTTGCTGCAGAGAGGGCTTTTCTACCGAAAAAGGCTCCTACCACCGCAACACCAAAAGAAATAAGCGAATCCGTGGTTTTGGTTTTTACATCCACTTTTTCTTTTTCCAGCCGGTTATATGCCGTCTGAAGTTTTTTCTCAAGCCGCTCCTGGCGAAGCTCATATTTCCCCTTCAGTTTTTCAACAGCCTCGTCCTTTTGTTCCCGTAAGGAATCACTAAAGCGGACTTTGAAATCCCCGGAACTCTCTCCCGGAACAGACTCAAATTTAGTCCCTTTGATTCTAAAAAGTTCCTGTCGTTCACTTTGATAGAGATGATCCGAGAAACCTTTTTTCAGCCTGGTGAGGTTTTTCATCCCTGAAAAGGTTGAGGGAAGAGGATAAAAAATGGAATTACCCGGAGCCTCCAGAAGGCAGTCCTCAACCGAATATTCGCCTGTCTCGGCACCTTGCCAGTCCGGCCGACTGAACCCTTCATCAAGAAAAAGACGTAGAGAAACTTCTTTGACAATATCTATATTGCGACGGTTGTTATAAAACCTGACAGAAGATGTCGCCCAAAGCCACGGCTCAAAGCGTACCTCCTCGCTCATCACGTTTTGCAGAAAATAGAGTTGCTCAATCCCCCGTGCAAGCACCGGAGGGTTATCCAATAAAACCCGAGACCCTGGAGAGCTTGAGGCTGCGGGACTGTCAACCAGATCATTTCCACTGTTTAATTCTCTCTTCTTCCCCATCAATTTTTTGATATCATTTTTTGATATAGGGCCCTTGAGATATGACATCACCCACCTGGTTTCAAAGAGCAGTGGCTCCTCCAGGTGAACCGAATTAAGCAGAAACTGTCGTCCCTTCATATCAGAAAGCAAATTCTTTACAAGTCGTACATCCAGCTTCCCCTCACTGGCTCCGACTATACCTTCCACAACCCGGTCCTGATCCTGACGGGTTTGCAATCGCCCCACAAACCAGCTGCCGATGTTCGACAGCCCTTTATAATCCAGATCAACAGGATTCTGTGTTGCCAGCGCTATTCCCACTCCGTAGGCACGAGCCTGCTTTAACAGCAGCATCATCGGTTTTTTCGACGGAGGATTTGCCGTCGGCGGAAAGTAACCGAAAATCTCATCCATATATAAAAGTGCCTTCAGAGATGAACTCCCCTGCTGCCTCCGCATCCATCCTGTAAACTGATTAAGCAGCATGGTAACAAAGAACATTCGCTCGGTATCGCTGAGGTGGGCAATGGAAAAAATAGCCGTCTGCGGTTTACCGGTTTCCGAGTAGAGTATTCGTTGAATATCCAACGGAACTCCCTGGGTCCAGGCAGTGAAAGTCGGACTTGCCAGAATATTGTTAAGGCTCATGGCCAGCGTCATCCGGTCGGACTGGCCATAGAACGTATCCAGAGG
>DEIL01000069.1 GCA_002352445.1 Desulfobulbaceae bacterium UBA2775 | reverse complement strand
TTCCGGCTTGTCCGGGTTAGGAATTAGGGAACTGGATAAAAAAGTGGGGGGTCAAGTCTGCCGTTGACTCTTGCTATCAGTTGCGCCCCGCTTAAATAGTAAGCGTAACGTTGGCGAAATGTCTACTGTTGACTGTTTGAAATCTCAAATTCGGGGCGTATCCTTTGAATTAGTGGTTAATAAGCCGCTCAATCGATTGAACCACTCTCTTGGCTGTGTTGCCGTCCCACAGATCCGGTATTGAAGATTCTTTTAAATGATCGTTTTGCAGGATTGACTCAGCAATTTCTTTCAATTGATCGGGGCTACAGAGCCGGTTGGTGCCTTGGGTGATGGTGATCGGTCTTTCAGTGTTTGGTCTGAGGGTCAGGCAGGGAATTCCAAGGTATGTGGTTTCTTCCTGAATCCCGCCGGAGTCGGTTATGATCAGACGCGTATTAAAGACCAGATTCATAAACCGGATATAGCTCATGGGTTCTGTGATGGTAATGCTGGGTGATGCTTCTAAAACGGACAGAAGGTCTGTCTTTTGAAGATTCTTTTTTGTTCGGGGATGAATGGGGAAAATTAGATGAACCTTCTCTGCGATCTGTACCAGAGATTCGGTGATTGTTTTTAAAGTGTCGGGTTTGTCCACGTTGGATGGCCGGTGGAGAGTCACCAGACCGAAATTATTGGGCTCCAGGTTTAATTCCCTGCATACATCCTGCCTTTCAATGACCGGCCGGAGCATCTCCAGCGAGTCTATCATGATGTTGCCCACACGCTGGATCTTCTCTTTGGCGACCCCTTCGCGTTTCAGGTTTTCGTCTCCATCCATAGACGGCGTCCAGAGAATATCGGCCAGAGAATCGGTCACGACGCGGTTGATCTCCTCGGGCATGGTGCGGTCAAAGGACCGCAGGCCTGCTTCCAGGTGGGCTATTTTTACGCCCAGTTTGACGGCTGCAAGCGTTGCGGCCACCGTGGAGTTGACATCTCCCACCACAACAGTTAGATCAGGTCGGTTTTTTAGAAGCTCTTTTTCATACGCGATCATGACATGGCCGGTCTGCTCGGCGTGGGTGCCGCTCCCGACGCCCAGGTGGATGTGGGGGTCCGGCAGGTTGAGGTCTTTAAAAAAGGCATCGGACATATTTGCATCATAGTGCTGGCCGGTGTGTACGATGATGGGTTCGGCCCAGGGTTCTTTGGTGAGTGCGTGGTAGAGGGGCGCTATTTTCATGAAATTGGGCCTGGCGGCCGCGATTAGATGTATGTTTTTGGGCATGGGATTAAAGGCTCAGGAAAAGATGAACGTCGAACATCGAACATCCAACATCGAACGTCGAATGAAAAGCAAAGAAAATATTGAACCGCGAAGGCCCAAAGGACGCGAAGAGGGGTTTTTGTTGCTTTGTTCTGATCCTGAAAGAGAGGCTCAGGATCAGAACACACCAAGCCCTGACGGGCGCGAATAGGATTGAATGTATATAACTCGTCCAAAATATAATTCGAAGTTACAAGCTTGCACTTACCGACAATCTCGTCTCTGAATTGTAACGCCCCTGCATGGTCTTTGTCTGCTTTATCAGCTAAGGCACCCCAAGCGCTGGTATCTACAAAAATCTGTTTCATGCCTGTTTTCCGTAGAGATAGCTGTCGTGGTTCTTTGCTGCGTTTTCCAAACAACCAGCTACAGCATCATCCCCAAAAGAAGACATAGGGGTCAGGTCTTCATTCTTCACACATTGGGGGCCCAAGTAAAACAGCGGGAATATTAAGGGGGACGTTATGTAATTCTATTACTTTCGATTTTTTCCCCAAACTCATCAAAGTTTTTTACCCGAAGTGCATGTACGCATTTCACAAAACAAGCCCAACCATAGATTCATGTCATCGGACTTTACTCTCAACCAAAAAGGTCTGAATGTGTGCCGGTTCTCGTTAGATAAACGGCTTCGCCATCTGCTTTCCAGATCAGCAACCAATCAGGTTCAATATGACATTCCATATAACCTGTATATTTACCTTTTAATGGATGAGGCTTGTATTCCCTGGTCAGGGTGTCGGTAGATTGCAATATTTCAATAATGTTCCGAAGAGATTCCAAGTTCCGGTTACGCCTTCTCGCACGCTTGACATCTTTGGAAAACTTTTTTGCCCATATCAGTTTTTTGGAACTCATACGCCAATCTTTTTGAACATTTCTTCAACAGTATCTGCCGATTCAAGATTACGACCATTATTAATATCTTCCATAGCCTGTTGTGTTTCCTTGTTAGACAGTCGCAAATCAAAAGGGATGCCTCTATAATTAATAACCTGTCTCAAAAAAAGATTGACGGCCGAGGAGATATTTAATCCAAGGCCATTAAGAATAACCTCTGCCCCCTTCTTAATCTCTTCAGTTGTTCTAACATTTACACTTGTATTTTTAGCCATAATTCAGACCCCTATCCTATACATTTATGTTTATGAAAGTTTAATCAATAGTTAAAACATAATGTATCGCATCAGGTACACATTGTCAATACAAAAGCCAGAAAAGACATATGGAGCTGGTATGGAGCTGGGGTCAAACCTTGATTATTGCCGTTGGGCCAGGCCTGTGGTCAAATCTTCATTTGGCTCTTATTTATTTTTTTTATTATAGAATATATTATTTCGGGAAAGACATAGGGGTCAGGTCTTCATTCTTCACACTTTTATCTTTTTTTCTATCTTTGGGAAGACCGTAGGGACGTTGATGTTTTGTTGCTTCTGCCCACGTTCCATTTATCACAAGGAGTTTTTATCAATCCCAAGCTGTCTGCAAACTGCTGAGATTGTGCCTGCTTTCAAAAATTCGCAGGAAATTGTTTTCCCATATCCTGGTATAGTTCGAGGAAGACAAAGGGGTCAGTCTTTCCTTCTTGTGGTTATTGGGTTTTTTGGCCACGGATTTATACGGATCTTTTTTGGGGTCAATTTTTGGGTGGTCTATATAGCTCCGCCCCTTTACTTACATTAATTCAGGATGATTTTTCTGTAACCAAGATAGAACGTCTTCTTTTAATTCGCCGCAAAATTCAATGAGCTCATCTGCGTCTTGGTCGCTGACAGTTCCAATTTGATCATATTCAACTATATTACATTTGGATCGACATACATCCAGGTATTGTGCATCGTCTTTTCTACCCTTCCCAAGTATTAACGGTAATGCCTGGATGGTTCTATAATGGTGCAACGCTCTTTCTGAACGATACCCTTCGGCATATAATAGTATTGTGCATAATTTCAGAGCAGCGTTATAAGCAATACCGAATCTCCAGTCGCTTGAAATATGCCGTTCCCGCGCATCCTCCAAATCTCTATCAACAATCTGTACCAGATCCGTAATTTCACGAGGTTTTGTTTGATGTTGACGTAGCCAACTATTTTCGAGCCATTGCTTCAAAGTCATTTTCGTCACCAATTATAAAAAGCCTGGATTCTTCGCAAATTCTATTGATAAATGGTTCTCCTGCTTTTTTCCGGCTAATAAAATCTTGTTCACTCAAGCAATGCGGGTTAATTTCCCTATGCAGCCTATCTGAAAGGCCGCTTAGCATTTTTGTCAGATGCCTCAGACCCAAATCCCCTACAACCATAAGATCAATATCACTTAACGATGTTTCTTCTTTTCTTGCAAAAGATCCAAAAATGAATGCACACCTGATTGCATCAGAATGAATTAATGCATTTTTTATGATGTCAATAAGACCATTTGTTTTCAAAACAAGATTTCGGAGGTCCGAATAAAGCGGGTGTTCTTTATTGGCTTGAAAATAAATTCTGTTACCATCTTTCCTCTTTTTAAGCAATTCAAGGCGTATAAGTTTTTT
>DEIL01000290.1 GCA_002352445.1 Desulfobulbaceae bacterium UBA2775 | reverse complement strand
TTCTCTCTTTTTACCTTTTGCCAGAGATACGCTTGGAATGCCCATCAACTCTTTGCAACTTGAGCAGCTCACCCCGGAGTTAATTGTAGACTTTCTTGGTTGGCTGGAAAAAGAGCGGGGAAATGGGGCCAGAACAAGAAATCATCGATTGGCGGCCATACAATCCCTGGCAAAGATGATCCTCTATATGCATCCGGAAAAAAGAGACATTGCGGTGCGAATACTGGATATCCCCTGCAAGCGCTACCACAGGAATATCATCGGATTTCTTTACCAGGAAGAAATCTTGGCTGTTCTTGGTTCCGTTAATCTCAGCTCAGCACAAGGCTTCAGAGATTATACCATACTCAATCTGCTTTTTGACTCCGGTGCCAGGGCCAGCGAAGTGGCCGCACTCGATCTCGATTTTTTTGATCCACAGCAAAAAACGTTGCCATCCTCGGCAAAGGAGGTCGTTTCAGAATGATAACCATCTGGCCCAAAACGGTTGACCTCCTTTCCAGGTATGTTGAAAAGTATCGAGCAACTCCACATATTCTCTACAGGAATCGTCTGTTTCTCAATCAGCGAGGAAAGGAACTTACCCGGCATGGAATATATCGGCTCTGTCGAAAATATCTGAAAAAAGTCCTACCGGAAAAACGGTTGAAAGACCTCAACCCTGCCCACAGTTTCAGGCATGCCTGCGCAGTCAATATGCTTCTGGACGGTCATCCCATATCAGACATAAAAAACCGCCTCGGTCATGAAAGCATTAAATCGACAATGATCTATCTGCACCTTGATTTAGGTCACCGTCGAGGAATACAGAAAAAGTTCATCACCCATACCCAGTCACTGCTCAATCAGGACGACAAGATAGATGAACTGGTCGACTGGGAAAACAAGGAGGAAATTTTAAATTGGCTTGATAGCCTGCAGGAGCTTCCGGCCTCCCAGAGGTTGACGGACAGGTAAGAAATAACCTTATAAGTTATGTTGCATGACAAAGAAGAATCATTCTTGAAAACGTAACTACTCCAAAACTGGTGGTAACTCTCACTCTATTCCTGGCATAGCAGTTGGCGGAATTGTTTGACGAGTGGGAAACCATACATAGCCTTTATCGACGTAAGTTGTTTTTGTGTTTTATTATATTTACCACGACCAGAGGTGTTTCCAAGAAAAATCCAATTTGCAGCCCGATAACAGGTACCTTTAAATAGCTCGGTATCGACAAAAGTTTCAAGCCAGAAGACAGGGTGGCGATAAAGTGTTTGCCAATCTGCTGAAATACCCCTGGCGCACTTGGCGAGTAGATGGGATGCCAAATGAGGAACTTTTACCCACGGCAAGATGAGAAAACGAGAATTGTAAGCCAGAAGGTGCCGGTTTTTTTCGAGCATCTCATGTGACCAGCCAATAAAACGATCTCGATGGCGTATACTGTAAGGAGCAGATGAAAAAACAAAGCAGGCAATGGGACGTCCTGCAGCAAAAACTAAATATTTGAGATGCTCACCAACCGGTTGGGTATAGCCAAGATAGTGGTACTGTTCAATTAAACTGTTAAAGAGTGGTTCGAGTTTGGTTCTCCGCACTTGTCTTATTTCAATTGGCTGAAGTTGCTTGACTGTGGAGAGAATTGGGGTTTGATCTATCTCGGGGTTTTTAATTTTTTGTTTGGATTGTCGTCCACCTGTGAATGGTTGCTTTCTGGGGGGAAGTTCAATGTGTCCTTCTCTGTGGAGTTTGAGCATAAGTCCTCGGCATACCCCATCCTTAAAAACACCATTGGGCTGAATCCAATTCCATTCACGGCATACCCTTATGGATAAAGCTCTGCGACTTTCCTTAGGATTGTCAGCGATGATTGTGGCGAGAAAGTTCACGTCCTCGGATGTGATGACGCGGCTGCGGTAGGTAAAGAGTTTGGTTGCGGTCATACTGACATCATGGGATAAAAATACCTCAATCAGGTTAAGTGGATGTAGCGCCTTTTTGTTCCACAAATTGAGGTAAAGGTAAAATCAAATTTTTACCTGAATTGCGATCGTTGAGATATTGCCAGAAAGATAGGCCGAGTTTTCTGCAAGTTTTCTTTAAACTTACAAAAGTGTCTCTACATTGACGGCCTGTTTTACTGCGAGTGGATCCGCTGACTTTACGCTTTTTGACATATTCGCGAATATCATTTTCGCTCAAATTATTATGTAGAGGTATTTCGGGTCTGTCGAGTACTAAAAGAAGTTCAGCTTTATTGGAGTGGAGACGTTGCAGGGCGAGATTAAGGAGCTGGAAATTTGTCTGCTGGGTAAAAATTGTGTCAAATTTTTCTTGTAACCGAATTTTCTCTTTTTCATCCGGCGATACCTTGTACGATTTTAATTCATCGTAGAATTCCCAGACCTGTTTACGAACGTTTTCAAGAGTTTTTTGTTTGATAGTGCTTGGGACAATAAGTTTTGCCAGGGTTCGTTCTGCATGGATCCAGCAAAGAGCATGGTTGTGTATATTAAACTGCCCCGCATCATCACTGACGATGACCAGGTTCTTTGGAATTTGAGACAACACACTGCCAAAAAGAGCGCCTTCCATGGCAATTTTCATATGACGAGGCGTTGTTATACCAAGGCTCTCAAGGTGCTCTTGCCATTGTTTATCGTCAGTAAACTTCTTAACTGAATGGTTCTCTAAAAGTGTTAAGGGTGATTTGGGTAAACGTTCGTCGATCATATATTGAAAAGCATTATCGTCGAGAATGTAATCAGTTTTGTCGGCGCGAAGAAGTTTGAGGAAATTAATTCTGCTTTTACTGTCAGTGCTTGCAAAATATGCAAAAAACTCGTTAC
>DEIL01000132.1 GCA_002352445.1 Desulfobulbaceae bacterium UBA2775 | reverse complement strand
TTATTTTATTCTGTGTGCTGCGATGGGAGCAGCGCAGAGGAAGGGGACATGGAGCGTGCGTCGATTAAGTCGGACCAGACCGCAGGGACGAGATACCGCTGTTCTCTCGGAAGCTGACAAAGGTCGACTGGTAGGGATCTAGCAAGGGCGTATAGAGGAAGCAAAACACTAATTACTATACTTTTCCGCTTTGCGGACATCATACCGATAAAATCTAGGGTTATTATTGCATCTCAACAAAGACTAGGAAATAATGACTATGCTAAAAATTCTGAGACTTATTTAGCATAGTGGTCATGTACTCTCTGCAAAATAAGCGGTATGTCGCATTGGCACCTCAAACCAGCGCAATTAGGAGGAACAATGACCACTCAAACGACGTTATTCGACAAGCGATTTCTTGGAAAGCACGCTGGTCAAATAATGTCAGATCCAACAACGGCATTAGTAGAGTTGGTAGCAAATTCATGGGATGCCTACGCAACTCGCGTTAGTATCGAATGGCCCAATAAAGATTCTCGTACGCCGTTTCGGATCATCGATGATGGTAAGGGCATGACCCGCCAGCAATTTGAAAAACGCTGGTGCACCCTTGATTATAATCGTGCGGAATACCAAGGTTCGAAGGCAAATCCACCTTCAGAACTGACCGATGCCCTTCCGCGCCAAGTCTATGGACAGAATGGTCGTGGACGACATGCAGCATTCCTATTCTCCTCGCCTTATACAGTACGGACCTGGCGGGATGGTATGGAAGTTACTTTTCGCGTGAGTCAAGGAGATAGCACCCCAATTGTGATTGATCTTATTAATGAACGTGATGATATTCCGGGGCATGGAACGGAAATCATCGGGGAGAGTGTGGTGCCTTCCAGTCTGCCCCCCAATGATGTCCGCGCAGTCTTAAGCACGCGCTTCCTATTAGATCCAAGTTTCAACGTCTTAGTTGATGGAACACAAGTCACATTCAACGACATACCAGAAGACTCGATAAATCAATTTGATGTGACGATTCCCGGGCACGGGGTTGCAACTATCATTACAATTGACGCTCAGCGACCGGACCGCACGACCAAACAGCATGGTATCGCTTGGTGGGTGAATAAGCGTCTTGTAGGGGAAGCAAATTGGCAAGACTTTGAAGGAAAATTCATTGATGGCCGCACTGAAGAGGCAAAACGCTACAGTTTTGTTGTGTTCGCAGACTTTCTAAAACCCAATCCTGAGTGGTCGGGGTTCACAAAAGACGACACCACCTTCACTGCCACCAGGAAGTTGGTTGTCGAGGCCATACGCAATGTGATTGCGGATTTATTGAAAGAACGCCGTAAAGAAACAAAGAAAAAAGTCGCGGCTGCCCATCGAAACACTGTGAAAAAGTTACCAAAGCTTGGACAAGATCGTTGGAATAGCATGCTGACCAGCCTTATCGAGAAGTGCCCCACTATCGGCGAAAAACAGATTGATCAGGTGATGGATTTACTCGCGAATATGGAATTGGCAGAATCCCAATATAGTTTTCTTGAAAAACTTCACAAATTTTCACCTCAAGACGTGGATGACTGGAACAACATTCTAGATGAGTGGACCGTCAAGACTGCTAAAGCTGCCCTCGATGAAATTTCGCGACGCCTTAAACTTATAGAGGAAATTCGCTTAAAGACGGAGGACCCAAAAACAAACGAAGTCCAGGAACTACAGCCTCTTTTTGAAAAATCACTTTGGATCTTTGGCCCGGAGTTCGAAAGCATCGAGTTCACATCAAACCGTGGGATGTCAACCGTTGTTCGTCGTCTTTTTAATGCAGAAGATTCGGGTACCCTGAACCGCCCGGATTTCGTAGTTTTACCAGAAAGCAGTATCGGCTTTTATGCGCGACCGCGTTATGATGAAGAAAGTAATGAGGATGGCACAGAAGCTTTAGTGATCATCGAGCTAAAAAAACCTGGTGTACCTCTCGGTTCCGAGGAAAAAAACCAAGCATGGAAATACATTAAGGAACTTATCCAAAAGGGCTATGTAGACAACTTAACAATGGTGCGTGGGTTCGTACTCGGCGATCGTATCGAATCAGGTGAAGGCGGCATTCGCACGGAGGATAACAATGTCCGCATCAAACCAATGCTCTATTCCACATTTGTCGGCCAAGCTGAAAAAAGGATGTTGAATTTGCATCGCAAGCTGGCTGATGCACCTTTCATGCGCACGGTGCTGGAGGAAGAAAAGCTTCAACAAACTACACAGGCTGATTTTATCGAAGATATACAAGAAAACGCTTCGACGTAGAAATACTATAGTTTCTGATTATTTATTTCCTTCGCTATAAAGTTATATGGGGATGGAATTATGCGAATGCCCGTAGGCCCTAGGTCATGATCCGTCATACGCCCATTCGGTTATTCTTCCACAATTCCTTCATGAGCGGACACCATGAGCTGTGTTGGTCAAGCCGGTTGACCGTGGGTGGCCGAAAGTCTGCAAATGTATAAGAGCAGAATACGCCTCCGAAAAATTCCAATCAAAAAAG
>DEIL01000124.1:617-3183 GCA_002352445.1 Desulfobulbaceae bacterium UBA2775 | reverse complement strand
CCCTGGTAGATCTTCAAGAAATCCTGTGAAATGGAACCGAGGGGAGATAGAACAGTGTCGATGATTATTAAATCAGAACAAGGATGGAGGCGTTCACGACTTTAACGCTATGGTATCACTCTTTATTGAATGATATTCGGTTAGCAACAAGGTAAAAAACAAGTGAAAAAACGTTTTAAATCGTCTTTGAACAGAATGATACCCTCGATTCTTAGACTGATTCAACAGTGTCAGCCTTGGTAGAAACTCATTACAGGCAAAATGCATATCTGAGTATCTGAGAGCTTTAAAAATGCCGACAGACATTTGTTTTTTTCAGCAACTGATTGCCTGGCCTGCTCATCTTCGGATTGGAGTTTTTGACCAGCATGATTACCTTGAAGAGAAACGTGCAGAACTAATATTAATGAATCATGAGTTGAACCGTATAATATATCAGGAGGATTAGGGCTATGAATGAATTAATCGACAGCCTCACAGAAGACTTTACAGAGAAACCATCGTTCGGTCTTGCTAGGTATATTTGGCTGCTTTGTTATGATGAAGGCCGTCTCCCTGTAGCTTTCGTAGAGGAGTTCTTTATGAACCACCTTAGGGGGGATGATGTAATCTGGCGAAAAAAGAGAGTCGACTCAATATGGGCTAGAGTGTCTTCTGATGCTGCCAATGCTGAAATCGTTGACCTGAAAAAATTAGGATTAACTTTCGATGAGATAGCAGAAAAATTAAATAAAGACTTAACGAAGCCGAAACATACACCCGATAGTGTAGGGAAGAGGTACGAACGGACAAATCCTTAATCAGGCTTTGTCCTGCATAATATAATCAAGCTTTTTATTAGTAAGGCCATGGGGAGGAAATCTCCTTATGGCCTTTTTTTTAAGAATAACAGTGGCGTTGATGGCAGAGTTAAAACTACTGGTCGGATACCTTTGCATCACCATGAGCCACATTGTTCCGCACTGCACTGGCGGGACACCCCTTTAATAATTTAGCACTGTCGTGTTTTCTGCGAAAAGGGCAGGCCAGGTAACATCAGACCCGCCGACTACCACCCCGTTCAAAAGGTCTACCTTTTTCATTCCACCAACATTTTTCATACACATGGGACATGCAATCACTTTTCCCCCCGCCTTCATAAAGACATCAAGCATCTCCTGAAGGGTTTTGCCGCTGACATGTGTGTTACCGGAGATATGCCTGTTTACAAGCCTGACACCATCCACGTTAAGGAAAATGGTCACTGGAATCTGTTTATGTGTCCTGATTCTGGTACTGAAGGTGATGGCCATTGCAGCACGGTTCATTTCATTGCTGGTTAAATTGACAAACAAGGACTTGTTACCCTCTGCACCGTATGAGCTGCCTGCGCCGACAAGGATAAGGGAAAAGATAAAAATCCATACACTCAGTTTCTTGATAGCCATGACTACCTCCTTTTGATTTCAGTGGTGTGCAAGGTGAATGCACAGTAATTATCAATGGTTACATGAAATGTTCAACAACTAGTTATTCTGCAGAGACTGGATATCATTCAGCCAACAACAAGTTCCTCAAGTGCCTCATCACCTGATTGGGCAACGTAACGGAGGGGCTTGTCTTTAAGCGGTGATTTGGTTTGGTTTTTCATTCGACATCTTACATTGTGGTATATATTATCATATAATATCGGCATCTTGCGGTAGAGTATCGTGGAATTTCCCCTTTGTCTAGGGTAGAGTATACGGGTGTTAAAATATTTGAGTCCACACGGGTTACTGATTTTATACAAGTTAGGAATTTTACCGACGGTACTGTCATAGCGACAGTGAATGCCTCGGGAGTTTACCGCTGTTCACTGAAGGAATACATAAATGGGAAAAATTATTTTAACTATTAGCCTTATTAGTTTAATTCTAATTATAGGTTGTGCTACTAAAACCACAGGGCCAGTTCCTGCTGGGAAAAATACTTATGTCATGTCTAGGCAAGAAGGAGCCTTCCCGTCAGGCAGTGAACCATTAATGGCTGAAGTATTACTGGAGGCAAATGTATTCTGCACAAATCAAGATAAGGAAGTAAAACTTATTGACTCATATGAGATCATTATCTTATGCAACAGAAGGGCAGAAACAATTTTTTCATGAAACCGGATCTTGTCCTCAGGCAGAATAAAATAAAGATGGTGGCTGATACAAAATGGAAACTGTTTGGCGGGCAATATTGCACAATGTTTAACACCATTCTTCAAGTAGTTCTTCAAGTTGTCCAGCGGTCATTTCTTTACCTGCATAGCAACCCTCTATTCTTAGACTTATTCAACAGTGTCAGCCCTTGCAGGAAGCCGTTACAGGCAAAACGCATACCTGGGTATAGGTTGAGATAACTTCGCTGTTTTTTCTCTGCTTACTGGTGGGTATTACTTCCAGGTAAACGTTCTTGACGGAAATAAGCACCATCCCTCTCACTCTCCATATTCCGCAACCAGAAGCTCATCAACCCGTTTACGCTGTTCAGCATTCAACGTTGCATACCATTCATCAAAAGTAGGAAATTTGGTTTTACACTTGCCCATTTCCAGCATAGT
>DEIL01000124.1:0-568 GCA_002352445.1 Desulfobulbaceae bacterium UBA2775 | reverse complement strand
AGCAGGGAGCCTATACCGCCGTGATATGTGGCCTTGCATTGATTTGGTGTTGGCATGTTGTTTTTTCCTTTTCCAATGGTGGTTCAGGAAAACCACTACCCCGGCAAATAATCTTCCCTCACCGGTGAAAACACCTCAACCAGTACAGAATCCTGCAGCGCCTCTGCTCCGTGTTTCTTATCACCTGAAAGGCACCAGCTATCACCCGGGTTGCAGAGGATCTCTTTTGAGCCAACTGTAAATCTCACTTGTCCGGAAACAAGATATCCCGCTTGTTCATGGGGGTGACTGTGCTGCGGGACAATACTGCCTTTTTGTAACCTGAACTCTGCCATCAGTGTCTTTTTACCATGAACCAGAGTCTTTTGCTGGATGCCGGTCAGGGGTGTGGAATATCCTTCTTTACTGCATTTGTTAAACATGTCTACCTCACTTCATGTTTTGTTCATGCTATTTGGCTAGTTGAATAGTTCCCATGCGAAACTGAAAAAAACGATTACTGGAAAAGCATCTCATCTTCCAAGCGGAATTGTCATTTTTTGCAGTTTGGGTAGCAATAGGGTAGCAA
>DEIL01000177.1:11762-14377 GCA_002352445.1 Desulfobulbaceae bacterium UBA2775 | reverse complement strand
GAGCATATCCTTCTTGCCCGTCAGGTTGGTGTTCCTGCTATGGTTGTGTTTCTTAATAAATGTGACATGGTTGATGATGAGGAACTGATCGAGCTGGTTGACATGGAATTGCGTGAACTTCTTGATAAGTACGAATTTCCCGGAGATGATATTCCATTTGTCCAGGGCTCTGCTCTGCAGGCTCTTGAAAATCCGGAAGACGAAGAAGCTGTGAAATGCATATGGGAACTTATGGAAGCTATTGATTCGTATATTCCTGAACCCAAGCGTGATGTAGACCAGCCTTTCCTTATGCCGGTTGAGGATGTTTTCTCCATTTCCGGGCGTGGAACGGTTGCAACCGGTCGTGTTGAGCGGGGGGTTGTCCATGTCGGTGACGAGGTTGAGATTGTAGGAATTAAGGAGACCCAGAAGACTACCTGTACCGGAGTTGAGATGTTCCGTAAGCTCCTTGATGAAGGCCAGGCAGGTGACAATATTGGTGCATTGCTGCGTGGGATTAAACGTGAAGAAATTGAAAGGGGCCAGGTTCTTGCCGCTCCCAAGTCTATAAACCCGCATACTAAGTTCAAGGCTGAGTGTTACATTCTCGGTAAGGATGAAGGCGGTCGGCACACTCCTTTCTTTAACGGATATCGACCTCAGTTTTACTTTAGAACCACCGATGTAACTGGTGTCTTGACGTTGGCTGAAGGTGTAGAAATGGTAATGCCTGGTGATAATATAGCTGCTGAAGTTGAGCTGATCACTCCCATTGCTATGGATGCCGGTCTGCGGTTTGCTATCCGTGAGGGCGGGCGTACAGTTGGTGCAGGTGTTATCAGTGAAATTTTATAAAAAGGATGCGTAATGATACCTACAGAAAAAATTCGTATTCGATTAAAAGCGTACGATCATAAACTGCTGGATCAGTCTACTTCTGAGATTGTTGAAACAGCCAGAAGAACCGGATCTGCAGTCGCAGGACCGATTCCTTTGCCAACCTCGGTGAACAAGGTTTGTGTTCTGCGTTCGCCCCACGTGGATAAAAAATCCCGTGAGCAATTTGAAATGAGGACCCATCGCCGCCTATTGGATATTCTGGAGCCAACTCAGCAGACTATAGATCTTCTGATGAAGCTTGAGTTGTCTGCAGGCGTTGATGTAGAGATAAAGTTGCCTTAAATGGCACCATATCAATTGTAAATTGAAGCATCGGGTAGAATAATGCCAAAGTCAATGGGTATATTAGGAAAAAAAATCGGGATGACCCGTGTTTATAGTGAACTAGGTCAAGCAACTCCTGTCACTGTAGTTGAAGCCGGGCCATGCAGGGTTCTTCAGGTAAAAAATGAAGCACTTGATGGATACAATGCTATTCAGGTTGGGTTCTCAGAGAAAAAATCTTCACGGCAGAATAAAGCTATTGCGGGCCATTTGAAAAAGTCAGATTCGCAGGGGTGCTATTTTATACGGGAATTCAGAGTAAGTGACTCAGGGGAATACCAGGTAGGGCAGGATATCGCACTTGACACAGTATTCAAGGTAGGTGACCTGGTTGATGTGCAAGGCAGTAGTAAAGGCAAAGGATTTCAGGGTGTTGTTAAGAGATATGGCTTCGCAGGAGGTGGCGCGGGGCATGGTTCTAAATTTCACAGGGCACCCGGTTCCATAGGATGTAGTGCTCATCCCGGAAAAGTCTTCAAAGGTAAGAAAATGCCTGGCAGAATGGGCAATGACACTGTCTTAAGAAAGAACGTGATTGTCGTCGACATTCGCCCTGAAGATAATGTTGTGCTTTTGAAAGGGCCTCTTCCTGGAGCCAAG
This sequence comes from Desulfobulbaceae bacterium UBA2775, assembly GCA_002352445.1. Classification (GTDB taxonomy): domain Bacteria; phylum Desulfobacterota; class Desulfobulbia; order Desulfobulbales; family Desulfocapsaceae; genus Desulfomarina. The sequence continues at coordinate 12,571 of DEIL01000177.1, read as the reverse complement.
AACAGCCTGTTAAAAATTTTCTCTAAATAAATGTTTTGAGTTGAAACAGGCTCGAGGAGATACATATGTCTACTGTAAAAGTTGTTAACACCAAAAATGAAAGTGTTGGCGAGGTTGAACTCAGCGATAAACTGTTCAATCGTAAGGTTAAAGAGTATATCCTGCATGATGTGGTTCGGATGCAACGAGCCGCACGCCGGGCAGGTAATGCCAGTACAAAAACACGGGTCGAGGTTAGCGGTGGCGGTGCCAAACCCTGGAGGCAGAAAGGAACCGGGCGTGCCAGAGCAGGAACCCGTAACTCTCCAATATGGAGAGGAGGTGGCGTTGCCTTTGGTCCTAAGCCGAGAGATTACAGCTTTAAACTTAATCGTAAGGTTAAAAAACAAGCGATTGCAATGGCCATGAGTGCAAGATTGCAGGAAGGTAACCTCATTATTCTTGATGATTTCACCATGGACAGGATCAAGACAAAGGATTTTGTCGGGATCATGGATGTACTGGATGCAGATAATGCGCTCATAATCGCTGATAATGGTAATGAACAGCTTAACAAGTCTTCAAGAAATGTAAATGGGTATAAGGTGTTACCAGTCGACGGTTTGAACGTGTACGATATCCTCCTGCATAGAAAACTTATTCTGGTTCAACCGGTAATTGAGAGCCTTGAAAAGAGGTTGGTGGCATGAAAAATATTTACAGCGTTTTAAAGGGGCCCTGCCTTACAGAAAAGGCTGCTTTACTTCAGGAAGATGAAGGTAAAGTCGTTTTTAAGGTTCATCCCAAAGCAAACAAGGTAGAAGTTAAGA
>DEIL01000177.1:0-11699 GCA_002352445.1 Desulfobulbaceae bacterium UBA2775 | reverse complement strand
TTTACAAAGGATTGGAAAAAAGCCTATGTAACCTTATCTGAAGGTGAAATTAACTTTGCAGATGAACTGTAGTCCGGTAATAGCAGACCAAGTTCATCTACTTTCTTCACTAAGTGATTTTATCTAACCTAATTTTGATGGAGCGATTGGGAAATAATGGCAATAAAAACTTATAAACCTACATCACCTGGTAAGCGACACCACGTGTCGATTAAAAACCCGGATCTATCTAAAAACAGCCCCGAGAAGAGGCTTGTTTGCAGTCTTTCGAAGAGTGGCGGACGAAATAATTACGGACGCATCACCTCTCGACATATAGGTGGCGGGCATAAACGACGATATCGTATTATTGATTTCAAGAGAAATAAAACCGATATCGGAGCGAAGGTAATATCTATTGAATATGATCCTAACAGATCATCTAATATTGCTTTGCTGAGCTATCTGGACGGTGAAAAGAGTTATATTCTCTCCCCTGATGGCATCTCGGTCGGAGATCAAGTGATCGCCGGAGAAAACGTTGATATTCAACCCGGCAATTGTCTGCCGATGAATAACATTCCGCTGGGTACTATCATCCATAACCTTGAAATGAAAATAGGCAAAGGAGCTCAATTGGTTCGCAGTGCCGGTGCTTCTGCCCAACTCATGGCAAAGGAAGGTGGGTATGTTCTGGTTCGTCTTCCATCCGGTGAGGTGAGAAAGTTTAATAATAGATGCCGCGCCTGCATCGGACAGGTTGGCAATCGTGAACATGAGAGCCAGAAACTCGGTAAGGCCGGTAGAAATAGATGGAAGGGTAAGAGACCTCACGTTCGAGGCGTTGCCATGAACCCTGTAGACCATCCAATGGGTGGTGGTGAGGGGAAGAGTTCTGGCGGGCGACATCCCTGTACTCCCTGGGGACGGCCTACGAAGGGGTTCAAAACCAGGAAGAAGAGAAAGGCTTCTGACAAACTGATTGTCAAGAAGAGATCATAACAGAAAAGGAGCAAGGAATGTCTCGTTCAATTAAAAAAGGGCCTTTCATCGACGATCATTTGCAGAAGAAAGTAACTGCTGCCATTGAAGTTGGATCTCGAAAGGTTATCCAGACCTGGTCCAGACGATCCGACATAAGTCCGGAGATGGTTGGGCTCACATTTGCAGTGCATAACGGAAAAAAGTTTATACCTGTATTTGTCACAGAGAACATGGTTGGACACAAGCTTGGTGAATTCTCACCCACTCGTACTTACTATGGACACACATCAGACAGGAAGGGAAGAAAATAATTTGAAGCGGTAGTTTTTACCGGGAGCAGACACTATGGAAGCACGAGCCGTAGGCAGATACATCAGAATCTCTCCGCAAAAGGCGCGTCTTGTTGCAGATGTTGTGAGAGGTATGGGGGTTGATCAGGCTATTACAACCCTTCGTTTTATGCCCAAAAAAGGGGCCGGGATTATTCAGAAGGTTGTTGAATCTGCTGTTGCCAACGCAACACTGGACGACTCTACTGATGTTGATAATCTCTATATAAAAAAGATAATGATTGACGGTGGGCCTTCCTTGAAGAGAATTCGGCCTAGAGCCATGGGTAGAGCCACTGGAATCATTAAGAGAACCAGTCATATAACTGTAGTTATAGACGAGAGTTAATTTACATTTCGGTAAGTAAATCCCCAGGGACTACTTACTATTAAGATTAAAGGGAAAATTGGATTTGTTGGAGGACTGTTTTGGGGCAGAAGGTTAATCCATTAGGAATGAGACTGAACATTACCCGGACATGGGATTCGATCTGGTATGCAGACAAAGAATATGCAACCTTTCTGATTGAAGATCAGAAAATTAAAAAGTTTCTCAAGAAACGTCTCCATCATGCCGGATTGTCTAAAGTTAAAATTGAACGTACCGGTGATCAGGTACGCATCAAACTTTTTACAGCCAGACCTGGAATAGTAATCGGCAAGAAAGGCATTGAGATCGAGCTGACTAAAAAGGAACTGGAGAAACTTATATCACGCAAGGTGACTCTTGACATTCAGGAAGTCAGGCGTCCTGAGGCAGATGCTCAGCTCATTGCAGAGAATATAGCTCAGCAATTGATAAGAAGGGTCGCATTTCGCCGGGCAATGAAAAAGGCCGTGACTTCAGCACTTCGGTTTGGTGTTCAGGGGATCAAGATATCCTGTTCCGGTCGTCTCGGTGGCGCGGAGATGTCGAGATGTGAGTGGGTGCGTGAAGGTCGGGTTCCACTGCATACCTTGAGAGCTGATGTTGATTATGCGCTTGCTGAGGCAAATACAACCTATGGCATTATTGGTGTCAAGGTCTGGATTTTTAACGGTGAAGTGTTAAGCGATAAAGATGCAGGTGCGGTGTAACAGAAACGACCCACTGGTTCGGTGCTGTTTCCATACCACAATTTGGAGTAAAAGATGTTAAGTCCTAAAAAGGTCAAACATAGAAAAGTTTTTAAAGGTCGGTCAAAAGGAATGGCATATCGCGGATCTTCCATCTCTTTTGGCGACTATGCGATTAAGGCAACGTGTTGTGGTTTCATGACAGCGCAGCAGATCGAGGCCGCCCGGATAACGATTAATAGAACAATGAAACGTGGTGGCAGAGTATGGATACGTGTATTTCCTGATAAACCGCTTACCAAAAAACCTGCCGAGACTCGTATGGGTAAAGGTAAGGGCAGCCCTGAATCCTGGGTAGCAGTAGTAAAGCCTGGTATGATTCTCTATGAGATAGCAGGGGTGAGCGAGGAGCTGGCAGTGAAAGCTCTGAATCTTGCCGGTAATAAGTTGCCATTTTCAACCAAAGTTGTAACTAAGAGGAACACTTTATGAACGTAGAAGACATTCGTAAAATGTCCGCTGAAGACCTGCTAAAGACTGATAGTGATCTGCGGGAGGAATTGAGCAAGCTGACATTTCAGCACCGTATCAGGCCGCTCGAAGATACTTCACGGTTATTAAAAATAAGACGAGACATTGCAAGGATCGCGACCATTCAAAAACAAACTGCCAGCTAGTCGATAATTTTACAAATTTGACGTTGGTCGGCCGCATTCTACATTATCATCACTAAGTGATTAAACAATGAGTGAAATTAAAAAATCTAATAAGACAAGAACTGGTTCTGTGGTAAGCAACAGAATGCAAAAAAGCGTCGTTGTTCGAGTAGAACGTAAGTTTCGCCATAAGCGTTATGGCAAATTCGTTAAAACCAGTGTCAAGTATCTCGCAGACGATCCTGAAAACAGTTGTTCCGTTGGGGACACAGTTCTGATTGAAGAATGTCGGCCTCTGAGTAAAAGAAAACGATGGCGGGTCAGGTCAATATTAGAGCAGGCAGTTTAATAAGCTGGAAATTGCTTTCAGCTTTGTCCAGCCTCTTTATTGGGTTCCTGAAAAGAAGAGATGTCAAAGGATAAAAAAGAAAGCTTTCTGCAGGCTGGTATTGTAAAGAACCCTGTCTATTCGGGTTGGTACTGATAGTAATTGTGAGTTAGCAGAAACGTTTAGTTTCGTATGAGATATCTGGTGAAATTATGATACAGACAGAGACAGTACTTAATGTGGCAGACAACTCCGGAGCCAAAAAGGTTCTTTGTATCCGTGTTCTCGGAGGAACTCGAAAGCGGTATGCCTCAATTGGTGATGTGATTGTTGTGACGGTGAAAGAGGCACTGCCCCATGCTAAAGTAAAGAAGGGTGATGTGATGAAGGCAGTTATTGTCAGGACTGCAAAGGCTATGAAAAGGATGGATGACACCTGGGTCGGATTTGATGATAACGCTGCTGTTATGCTCGGGACCGCTGGAGAACCTATTGGGACACGTATTTTTGGCCCCGTTGCTCGTGAGTTGAGAAACCAAGGTTTCATGAAGATAATTTCACTTGCTCCGGAAGCACTTTAACCTCCCTGCAGCACACAGGTTTTAGACTCTATGTTAAAGAGTCTGATCTGAATTTGCAGGGTTAGATACATTGACTGAGAAAAGGTATAGAAATGAGACAGGGTAGAACATACCTGAAAAAAAATGATCAGGTTGAAGTAATAGCCGGCAAGGATAAGAGCCGGGTTGGAAAAATCCTTCGTGTTTTAAGGGATCAGGATAAGGTTGTTGTTGAGCGTATTAATATGATTAAGCGCCACACCAAACCAACCGAGATGAATCAGCAGGGACAGATAGTAGATAAAGAAGCTCCGATTCATGTATCCAATATACAGCTAATATGTCCAGAGTGTACTAAAACCGGGCGAATTGGTAAGAAGATACTGGAAGATGGTACGAAGGTTCGTTTTTGTAAAAGCTGCGGCGAATCCATCGAGAATAAATAACAGGTAATTTACAAGGCTTAGGCCAGGAGTTATACATGGGTGCGCTGAAAGATACATATTTGAACGAGTGTGTTCCTGCCCTTAAAGAGGAGTTTGGCTATACAAATAGTATGCAATTCCCTCAATTACAAAAGATTGTTCTCAATATGGGACTGGGTGAAGCTGTTCAGAATCCCAAAATTGTAGAAGGAGCGGCAGAAGAGCTTACCAGGATTGCCGGTCAAAAGGCTGTGATTACAAAAGCGAAGAAATCAATTGCTACATTCAAACTCCGTGAAGGAATGCCGATTGGGTGTCGTGTTACCCTGAGGGGAGATAAGATGTATGATTTTTTCAGTAAACTTGTAAATATTGCGCTGCCCCGGGTAAGGGATTTTCGCGGCTTGTCACCCAAAGGGTTTGACGGCAGGGGAAACTTCTCCATGGGCATACAGGAACAGATCATCTTTCCTGAAATTGACTACGATAAGATTGATAAAATTAAAGGGCTGAACATCACTGTAGTCACATCGGCGGGCACAGATGACGAGGGACGTTCACTGCTAAAAAAACTAGGAATGCCCTTCAAAAAGAATTAGTACCATAGAAAACCTTCTGCTTTTGTTCGGCAGAAACAGTATTGCGTGCAGGTGCTTAACCAGGTATTTAAAAAGGTTCCGGTTTAGTCGGATTAGTTTATTACATATTAAGAGATTATTTGGAGGTCGATTTGGCTAAGAAATCCATAATTGCAAAGGCCCAGCGTGACCCAAAGTTTGCTGTAAGGAAGTACAATCGATGCCCCCTGTGCGGTCGTTCAAGGGGGTTTATCAGGAAGTTTGGTATTTGTAGGATCTGTTTCAGAAAGTTGGCATTGAGTGGTGAAATAACCGGAGTGACTAAGTCAAGTTGGTAGCACATTGGTACCTACTTTGATTGAGCTTGTCTACTATATTGAAAAATAAGGAGTGTTCGCTATGTCAATGAGCGATCCCCTGGCAGATATGCTGACCAGGATACGAAATGCAGTAATGGTAAAATTTGATTCTGTAGAAATGCCTTCCTCAACAGTTAAGGTTGACATTGCAAAAGTCTTGAAAGATGAGGGCTATATTGTCGACTACCGGGTAACCGATGACTCCCTCCAGGGGGTTCTGAAGGTTGATCTTAAGTATGGATCTGACCGTGAGTCGGCGATTACCGGGTTGAAACGGGTAAGTAAACCCGGACTGAGGAAATACGCTAAAGCCACTGCAATACCCAGAGTGTTGAATGGGCTTGGAATTGCAATTATTTCTACATCAAAAGGCGTTGTGACAGATAAAACAGCTAGAGCCCTGAATTCTGGTGGGGAGATTATTTGTGAGGTCTGGTAGATCTCATAAATTACGGAGGTAAGTATGTCTCGTATTGGTAAACAACCAATTCCGGTTCCTGCTGGGGTTAAAATTGATCTTAAGGATCAACAGATATCGGTAACAGGACCAAAAGGAACCCTGAAGCGTGAAATTATCCCAGAAGTGGAAGTTGTGCTTGAGGATAATGTGATTACATTAAACAACCGTCTTGACAGTAGTAAAGTTAATGCTTTCAGAGGATTAACTAGAAGTCTTATCAATAATATGGTTATTGGCATCACTGACGGATTTAGACGAGTTCTGGTTATTGAAGGTGTTGGATATAAGGCCAGTGTCAACGGTTCAACGTTGACCTTGAATGTTGGATATTCAAACCCGGTAGATTTCAAATTGCCAAAAGGGGTTGCTGCTTCAGTTGATGGCAACACTAAAATTGTGCTTGAATCTATAGACAAAGAACTCCTGGGTTTGACAGCTTCCCGGATACGGCAGATAAGAAAACCTGAGCCCTATAAGGGAAAAGGAATTCGTTACGAAGATGAGCATATCGTTCGTAAAGCCGGTAAGGCCGGGGCTGCTGCCTGATCTTGAACCCTACGTAAAAAAATTTAACGGAAAATTACAATGGCAAGGACGAATCCTAAGACTACAGCAAGGGCAAAGCGAATCAAACGTATCAGGAAAAAGGTATTTGGTACGAGTGAACGCCCAAGACTCCGTGTCTTTAAAAGCAATAAGCATATCTACGCACAAATTATCGACGACGTAGCAGGGCATACCTTGATCTCCATGTCCACAATAGACAAAGAGTTTGCTCTAGGCGATGAAAAAGGAAAAATCGGAGCAGCCAAAAAAGTTGGTGAGACGATAGGGGCCCGTGCAAAAGCCGCGGGCATTACTAAAGTCGTATTTGATCGTGGCGGGTCGATTTATCACGGCAGGGTCAAATCTCTTTCCCAAGGTGCCAGGGAAGGTGGTCTGGAATTTTAAAGATTTTTAAATAAAAGGGGGGTGTCCCTTGTCTGATTTCAAACGTTCCAAAAGTACAAATGCTGAGGAACTTATAGAAAAAATTGTTTTTATCAACAGGGTAGCAAAAGTTGTAAAGGGTGGTCGTAGATTCAGTTTTAGCGCAATCGTTGTTGTTGGTGACGGCAAAGGTAAGGTTGGATACGGGCTTGGCAAAGCTAATCAGGTTCCTGAAGCTATCAGGAAAGGGGTTGAAAAGGCTAGAAAAGCAATGGTATCTGTTTACCTTACAGAGACCTCAATTCCCCATATGATCATTGGAAAGTATGGTGCTGGAAAGGTGTTGCTTAAACCTGCTTCTGAAGGTACCGGTCTCATCGCCGGGGGGCCTGTACGGTCGGTTCTCGAAGCTGCTGGGGTCTCGAATATTCTGACGAAGTGTCTGGGTTCACATAATCCGCATAATATGGTTAAGGCAACTATCAACGGATTGCAGACTTTGCGCTCCGCCCAGAAGATTGCTGATCTGCGTGGAAAAACAGTAGAAGAAATTACCGCATAACGTTATCCGGGGACGCTGGAAGATGTATGCAAAATATTTGACAAATAAAGGTAATTAAATGGCAGAGACAATTACTTTTTCACAGGTAAAAAGTGGCATTGGCAGTACCAAAAAGATCAATGCAACTTTAGTTGGCCTTGGGCTCACTAAAATGAATAAAAAAATTACAAGAAAAGACACGCCTGAGCTTCGTGGTATGCTCAATAAGGTTAGTCATCTTGTATGTATTGAGGAGATATAGCATGTTGACTTTGGCAAACCTTTCTCCGCAAAAGGGTGCAACCAAGAACCGGAAGCGGTTAGGCCGGGGACCTGGCAGCGGGCATGGTAAGACAGCAGGTCGTGGACATAAAGGGTATAAATCCCGTTCAGGATCCGGAATAAAGCCGGGTTTTGAAGGTGGCCAGATGCCCCTGCAGCGCAGGCTGCCAAAGCGGGGTTTTACCAATATTTTCAAAAAAGAGTATACAATTGTTTCCCTTTCTCAACTCGACTCATTTGATGGGAATACGGAAATTGATCAAGCTGCACTGGTAGAAGCTGGAATTGTTAAAGAAGGTACTCTGGTAAAAGTCCTTGCCAATGGTGAGGTTACTAAAGCTTTGAATATCAATGTTGATAAAATCAGTGGTTCTGCGAAAAGCAAAATAGAAGCAGCAGGTGGGAAAATTATCACTGCCAGCCCGTCGGATAGTGAATAATTATTTCTTGCCGGTTGGCAATGATTCCAGAATCTTTGATCGAAACGCAGATAGGATGATATAATGAGCGGATTTCAGAGTGCTGCTAATATACCAGAGTTGCGTAGGCGTGTACTTTTTACGCTTATTATGCTCGCAGTTTACCGAATGGGTGTTCAGATACCTACCCCAGGTATCAATGGCGAAGCCCTTTCAGCTTTTTTTGAACAAAATGCCAGCACGTTGTTTGGCATGTTCAATATGTTTTCTGGTGGTGCCCTGGAAAATTTTTCCATTTTCGCACTGGGGATCATGCCATATATCAGCGCCTCCATTATAATTCAGCTTATGACTGTGGTTGTACCACAGCTTGAAGCCCTTAAAAAAGAGGGGCAGGCCGGGAATCGTAAAATTACCCAGTATACAAGGTACGGTACGGTCGCCTTGTCAATTATTCAGGGTACTTTTATTGCCACCGGGCTTGAAAGTATGACTGGACCAGGGGGGGCTGCCATTGTACTTAATCCCGGCATTCAGTTTAAGCTGATGACCATGCTCACCTTGACGTCGGGAACCGCTTTTATCATGTGGCTGGGTGAGCAGATGACTGAAAGGGGTATCGGTAACGGGATTTCGCTGATCATTTTTGCCGGCATTGTTGCCCGGGGACCTGCAGCGATTGTCAATTCAATTCAGCTCATCAAGGCTGGAGAAATTGCCCTGTTCTTTGTACCTTTTCTGGTTCTTTTCATGTTTTTTATTGTCGCTGTGATTGTGTTTTTTGAGACAGCTCAGCGAAGAATTCCCATCCAGTATGCAAAGCGGGTTGTTGGGAGGAAGGTCTATGGAGGTCAGAGTTCTCATCTGCCATTAAAAATTAATATTTCCGGAGTTATTCCCCCTATTTTTGCATCATCTATTATGATGTTTCCCGCTACAATAGGGAGTTTTATCCAGATTGACTGGGTACAGAAGGTCTCTGCTGCAATGTCTCCCGGTACTGTCTATTACTATATCTGCTATGTGGCAATGATAGTGTTCTTCTGTTTCTTTTATACCGCAGTTCAATTCAAGCCGGATGATGTTGCTGATAACCTGAAGAAGAATGGCGGTTTTATCCCTGGTATAAGGCCCGGTAAAAGAACAGCCGAATTTTTAGATAAGGTGCTCACCAGGTTGACTGTTGTAGGAGCGATTTACCTCAGTGCTGTTTGCGTGCTGCCTACGATTTTGATTGGTCAATTCAATATACCGTTCTTTTTTGGCGGCACTGCTTTGCTCATTGTTGTCGGTGTTGGAATTGATACGATTTCACAGATTGAATCTCACCTTCATATGAGGAATTACGAAGGGTTTATGAAGCAGGGTAGAATCAAAGGACGCAGATAGGTAGTGACAGGGATAGCTGATAAAAGAGAAAGAAGGTCTATTATAGTTAAAACTGCTGGTCAAATTTCGATTATGCGTGAGGCTAACCGAATTGTATCAGAAACCCTGACAATGCTGAAAGAATTAGTTGAACCGGGGATTACAACCTGGGAGCTCGACAAAATTGCTGAGGCGTTGTGTATTAAGCGCCGGGGAAAACCCGCATTTAAGGGATACAGAGGGTTTCCGGGAAGCCTTTGTGTTTCAGTAAATGAAGAAGTGGTACACGGCATTCCGTCCAGAAAAACAAAACTGAAAGATGGCGACATCATATCCATTGACTTTGGGGTTGAATTCAAAGGCTTTTTTGGTGATTCCGCTATAACACTTCCGGTTGGCAAGATAGATGGTGAGGTAGCGAGGTTGCTGAAGGTGACTGAAGAGTCTCTCGCCAAGGGCATAGAGCAGGTTATCCCAGGCAATCGTGTAGGAGACATCTCCCGGGCTATCCAGAGTCATGTTGAAGGACACGGATTAGCTATTGTCAGGCAGTTTGTAGGGCATGGCATCGGTAATGCACTCCATGAGCCACCGGAGATACCTAATTTTTATCAGGGTGAACGCACACCAAGGTTACTTCCGGGTATGGTATTAGCCATTGAACCCATGGTAAATATGGGTTCACATAAGGTTAAAGTATTAAAAGACGGCTGGACTGTAATCACTAGTGATAAACAGCCATCGGCCCACTTTGAACATTCAGTTGCGGTGACAGAAAATGGTCCGGCAATATTAAGCCGTCGTGAGAGTTAGACGGGCATCAAAGTAGATGAAGAGTTTTTGGGGCACCATCAAAAAAGACTTCTCTTTTTTGATGAGATGTATTATATTTGTCCGTTTTTAATTGAAACATTGATTACTCAGGGATCTCCATGGCTAAAGAAGAAGCGATTGAAGTAGAAGGCACTATTATTGAGCCGCTGCCTAATGCAATGTTCAGAGTTGAGCTCGATAACGGGCATAAAGTGCTGGCACACATATCAGGTAAAATGCGGATGCATTTTATCAAGATTTTACCTGGTGACAGGGTTACCATCGAACTTTCTCCCTATGACCTGACCAGGGGAAGGGTTACATTTCGGGCGAAAAACGCCAAAAAGAAAAAATAGAGTCCGGTTATCATGAAAGTACGCGCATCGGTAAAAAAAATATGCAGTGATTGTAAGATATACAAACGAAAGGGTGTTGTTCGCGTATCTTGTAAAGTTAAGAAACATAAACAGAGGCAGGGATAGACTGGCTTGACCGTTATAATTACCTACTTCTTCTAAGGAGATAGATCTTGGCACGTATATCAGGAATTGACCTTCCGAAAAACAAACATATTGATCGGGCACTAACTTACATACACGGTATCGGGCTGACATCAGCTCGCAAGATTCTTGATGAGGTGGATCTACCTTATACAATGAACAGTGATGATCTCAATGGAGATGATGTTAATCGGATCAGGAAGGTGATCGAAGCAGACTATTCCGTTGAAGGTGATCGACGTCGTGAGGTCTCTATGGATATTAAGAGACTTACTGACCTTGGATGTTATCGAGGTCGCCGCCATCGTATGGGTCTACCCTGTCGTGGACAGAAAACAAAGACGAATGCTCGTACTAAGAAAGGCCCTAGAAGAGGCGCTGCTCGTCGTAAATAGTTGAATATAATACAGGTGTAAAATATGGCTGTAGCAAAAAAACGGAAGGTGAAGAAGAATATACCTGAGGGTATTGTTTTTATCTATTCCACTTTTAACAATACGATTGTAACGATTTCCGATAAACAGGGAAATGTTGTTGCATGGTGCAGTGCTGGCGTTTTAGGGTTTAAAGGATCTCGGAAAAGCACTCCATTTGCTGCCCAGAATGCCCTGGCTGATGCTGCCAAGAAAGCAGCAGATGTCGGCATGCGTAAGGTTGAGGTTAAGGTTAAAGGACCCGGCCCCGGCCGCGAAGCTGCTTTGAGAGCACTTATCAGTACAGGATTTGAAGTTAGTCGTATATACGATGTTACTCCTATTCCTCATAATGGGTGTAAACCTCCCAAACGTCGCCGCGTATAGTTTCAGGTGCAGATTCCAAGCTATTTAAATTAATTGAACGGAGGCCTAAGTTGGCTAGAAATATAGGTGCTGCATGTCGTCGGTGCAGAAGAGAAGGGTTGAAATTATATCTCAAGGGTGACCGTTGTTACTCCGATAAATGCTCTTACGAGCGGAGAGCTTTTGGCCCGGGACAGCATGGACAGGCCAGATTTAAAAAGCTTTCCAACTATGCCATTCAGCTTCGCGAAAAGCAGAAAGTAAAAAGTATGTATGGTATGCTTGAAAACCAGTTTCGCCTGAATTTTCATAAGGCTGACCAGCAAAAAGGTGTAACAGGTGAAAATCTTCTC
>DEIL01000076.1:429-5985 GCA_002352445.1 Desulfobulbaceae bacterium UBA2775 | reverse complement strand
TTGGCAGATCGTCTTTATGGCCAATATCTTTTTTCTCCTGGTGCAGGAGAATATCCACATCGCTCTGATTAATTGTAATAATCTTCTGCAGTTTTTTTCTATGTTCAAGAAACCTGTTCAGCATATTCTGAAAACGGGTAAAGTTGAGAGGTTTCAGAATATAATCGAAAACACCTCCCCTGAGAGCTTCCTGAAAGATGTCTCTCTCCTTGGCCGCGGTAATGAGAACAATGTCCGTTTCCCTATACTCTTTTCTGATTTTCCACAGCAGTTCAATACCGTTTCCATCGGGGAAAAAGATGTCCAGCAGCACCAGGTCAGGCTGTAACACCTGTAACATCTCTTCTCCTTCCTGAATTGAGTTGGCAATGCCGGTAACGGTGAATCCACTGATCTTCTCAGTGAATATACGTTGAATTTCAGCTATTTTCTCATCGTCTTCAATGATAACTATCTGGATTGGTTCCATCAGTTGCCTTTTTTGGTATAATTACTGTAAACGCTGCCCCGCCAAGCTCTGAAGATCCAACACTCACAGTACCCTGCAGCCTGGAAAGCGCATTTTCCACCAGGAAAAGACCCATGCCGTGTCCCTGCTTCTTTTTGGTGGTAAATCCCTTCATAAAGATTGTATTCCAATCCCTTTCCTGAATACCGTCACCTGAGTCATCAATTTCAAAAATGAGATCATTGCCAAGATCAGTCATGGAAAGTTTAACATGCCGCCGGGACTCATCTCTCTCCAAAACCGCCTCAAAACTGTTATCAAGAATATTGGATATTATGGTGACAAGCCCTTCCCGTTTCATACTTTCAGGCACATTAACCATACTACTGTCCGGGTCGATTTGAAAGTCTACCTTTAACTCTTTTGCCTTATTGTATTTACCAAGAATAGTGCCGGCCAGAATAGGATCAGGTACAATCCTCATAAGCGAATTGATAAGCTCCTGGTAGCCGGAGGTCTCACTGCCGATGAGATCAACAGCTTCCTGATAGGCCCCTATCTGGATCAGGCCGGAAATCGTATAGAGCTTATTGGAATACTCATGGGTCTGAACCCGGAGCATTTCTGAATATTTCTGTATCTGGGAGAGTTTCCTGGCCAGGATATCAAGTTCATCTTTGTTCCGAAAACTGGATACAACTCCTGTAATTTCACCGTCACTTATCATCGGGATACGGTTAACGATAATTTCTTTGTNNTCCAACCAGCAACTCTTTGTCCAATTGGCTGACTCCCGTATGGAGGACATCTAAAATCCTGGTCTGAGGTAGAATTGAAATAACCGGCTTACCGACAACATCCTGTGTGCTGTCCAGCCCCAATGTTTCAAAGGCTGCCTGGTTGATAGTTGTAATCAGGCCTTTTTCATCAACCGCAAGAACCCCCTCACGAATTGTCTCAAGGGTTGTGGTCCTCTCCCGCAAAAGAGCTGCAATTTCATCTGGCTCCAGACCGAATATCGATCTTTTAAACTCATCGGTAATTTTTATTGTCACCGCGATACCAAATAAAATAGCAGCTGTCAGAAATGTAATGATCTTTATGTTGTATCCCATGATGAGTGAATTAACATTCTGCACAAGATAACCCACTGAGACGACACCTATGACTTCATTTTCATCATTAAAAACAGGAACTTTTCCACGTATCGAAGGGCCCAGTGTTCCTGTTGCCCTGGATATATAGGATTTTCCCTCATCAAGTGCCTGGCTGTTGTCACCACCGACCATAAATTTCCCTATTCGCTCTGCAACCGGATGAGAGTACCGCTTACCTTCTTTATCACCAACCACAATGAATTGAGCTCCCGTGGTATGACGTATTTTTTCCACAATGGTCTGGATGGAAGAGAGCTCAAGGTCAGCCCGCTGCAGATCTCTTCGGATATCGGGGACAAGAGCAACGGTCTGCGAAACTTTTAAGGCTCTGCTTCCCATCTGCTCTTCAAGTATGGAGGAGATAAGCTGCAGAGAAAATATCCCGCCGACACCAACAATGCAGAGGATAAGACCAAGGATCAGCAGGATCATTTTGGTCTGGAGTTTTTTGGGTTTCATACTATTGAAGATCCTTTTCATTGTGACCTCTTACCTCGCGTGAACAAAATGAACAAAATGTTCAAAAAGGTTTATTTACTCTTAAATTACTCAATCTTTACTTTTTGCTATTTCTTGTGAAAAATGTCTTCACGGTTTTTCACCGTGATTTGGCTGGGAAGTAGAGGAAGAGTTGTTTTCTTCTTAGCCTGTTCTTGAGTGTAAGTCTAGAAATGAGACACTAATGTCTCAACAGGAATCATCCAATTTATTTTAAGATGGAGGATGTATATGAAACAGGGAAGAAATAAGTTTGTTCGTTTTGGCGCAACATTGTTCTCTTTTGCCCTGCTGATGGCTCTGTTGGTTTCGCCGGTATCAGCAAGCGAAGTGAAAGAAATTCATTTTCTCATTCCGGGGGGTGCCGGAGGGGGTTGGGATGGTACAGCCCGGGGAGTAGGCAAGGCCCTGATTGATTCCAAATTGCTGGAGCAGGCTTCCTTTGAAAACATGTCCGGCGGTGGTGGCGGTAAAGCACTCAACCACCTGATAAGTACGGCAAAACGACAGGAAGGGACTCTGCTTGTGAATTCCACTCCTATCATCATACGATCCCTGACGGGTGTGTTCCCGCAATCCTTTCGGGATCTGACCCCTATCGCTTCGGTCATTGCCGATTATGCTGCCTTTGTCGTACCAAAGGATTCCAAATATACCAGCTTTAAAGAGGTTATCGCTGATTTCCATAAAGATCCAAAATCTGTCAAGATAGGCGGCGGGTCGGTTAAAGGCAGTATGGATCACCTTGTACCGGCAATGGTATTTCAGGCGGCAGGAGAAGATCCACTGAAGCTTAAATATATCCCCTACGATGCGGGCGGCAAAGCAATGGCCGGCCTTCTTTCCGGAGATGTCCAGGTACTTTCCACCGGTTTTGGTGAAGCTCTCGGGCTTGCCAACCAGGGAGAAGTAAGAATTCTGGCGGTGACCTCCGAAGAGCGATTGAGTCAGGCTCCTGATGCTCCCACGGTAAAGGAACTAGGTTACGATGTCACTTTTGCCAACTGGCGGGGATTTTTCGGCATTCCCGGCCTGTCAAAGGAGAAGGCTGAAGCGTATAGAGCGTTGCTGAAAAAAATGTATGATACCCCCGAATGGGAAGAAATTCGCACCAAACGCGGCTGGCAGAACCTTTATCAGCCCGGAGATGAATTTTATGCCTTTCTTGAAGCTCAGGAAAAGGACCTTGGGAGTATGATGCGTAAGCTCGGCTTTCTCAAGTAATGGAGATTACAGGTAGATAGGCTGTAGGCTGAAGGCTGTTAGTGCCTTACTCCTGTTAATCTGATACTGAATCGGGGCAGATTGATATTAAAATCTGCCCCGCAACTGCAACACCAATTCCAAAGGGAGTTTCTTATGGCACGGGAGAAGGTAGGAGCACTTGTCATACTCCTTTTTTCAGTAGCCTATGGCTTGATGGCTACCAAAATACCTCTTTCATTTCTTTCACGGCAGGAGGTGTTCACGGCACGTACCATGCCTTATGGACTTGCCGTTGCCGGAATAGTTCTATCTCTGGCCATTATCGTGCTGCCGACTGTGGATCCATCCGGCAAAAAGAGTCTTTCTGATGAAACCAGGGGAATGGATTGGTCGACGGCAATTCTGCTGGTGGTCCTCATGCTGCTGTTCGGACTGGTTATGAAGTGGCTGGGTTTCATTCTCTCATCCATCCTCTTCCTGCTTGGCGGCTTCTGGATCCTGGGTGAGAGGCGCATCAAGCGGATGATTTTTTCGGCGGTTCCTCTTGTACTTATTCTCTGGTGTATCATGTCTCTATTGCTGGGGGTTTATATTGCGCCTGGTGAAATATTTTATCAGCTTGGGGTGTTCTGATGTGGGAAGGAATGATAGGCGGTATGATGACCGGAATTACCACCACCATGATTCCCATCAACATTGCGATGGTTCTAATGGGTTGCTTTGCCGGAAGTTTCATCGGCATGCTGCCGGGACTGGGCCCCATCACCGCAGTGGCCTTAATGATACCGGTAACTTACGGTCTTGACCCCACCACCGGTATGGTCCTTCTGTCCGGTGTTTACTATGGTGCAATATTTGGCGGTTCAACCTCTTCAATTCTGATTAATGCACCCGGAGAGGCCGCAACAGTGGCAACAGCGCTGGATGGTTATCCCCTTGCACGCCAGGGATACCCGGGGAAGGCCCTGGCCATTGCCGCCTACTCCTCATTTTCAGGCGGCACCATTGCTGTCATTTTACTTATGTTTTTCGCCCCTATGCTGGCAAAGGTGGCAACCAGTTTTCAGTCTGTTGACTATTTTGCCCTTATGATCCTTGGCCTCACCGCTGTATCAGCTTTTGCAGGTCGAGGCGGAGTACTCAAAGCTCTTCTTATGGTAATATTGGGGCTTATGCTCTCAACCGTTGGCACGGATCAGACCTCAGGGATTCAGAGGTTCACCTTCGGCTCCCTCGAACTCCTTGACGGCATAGAATTCCTGCTCCTTGCCATGGCAACCTTTGCCCTCACCGAAGCATTGTCGATTGTACTAAAAAGAGATGCCTCTTCAGACAGCCTTAAACCAAAAATGATCGGTTTTAAAAGTCTGAAGGTCACCAAAAAAGAATTTAAATTCATCACTCCAACAATCCTGAGATCATCAATACTCGGCTTTTTTGTTGGTGTTTTACCAGGTGCCGGAGCAACACTTGGCTCATTTATGTGTTATGGCATGGAGAGAAATCTGGCGTCGAAGGAGGAACAGGAAAAGTTCGGCAAAGGGAGCCTGCGCGGTCTTGCAGCACCTGAAACCGGTAATAATGCCGCCAGTTCAGGCTCATTTGTCCCATTGCTGACCCTGGGAATCCCCGGCTCAGGAACAACTGCTGTTATGCTCGGTGCCCTTATTGCCTATGGCATCGAACCGGGACCACGTATGTTTGTTGAACGTCCCGATGTATTCTGGGGTGTGATTATGTCCATGTACCTGGGCAATGTATTCCTGCTTTTTCTCAACCTGCCGATGATTCCATATTTTGCCAGATTGCTGGCGATACCCCGCAAGATCATGGTACCGGTAATCCTCTTTTTCTCTCTAATGGGAGTCTATCTTGTAACCTTTAATGATTTCGATATCCAGATGATGGTACTCTTCTGTGTCGCTGCCATGGCATTGCGGTTGATGAATTTTCCCATGGCACCTCTTTTGCTGGGATTTATCCTTGGCGGCCTGATGGAGGACAACTTGAGAAGAGGGTTAATGATTTATGATGAATCTATTTCATTTATGTGGGAGAGACCCACTACATTGGGCATCAATCTTATTACAATATTTATCCTCTCACTACCTCTTACACGATCTCTATTAAGTCGATTTAGAAAAAAGGAGACTCCTCTCTCTACATAAGAATGACGGGATGGTACAGAATTTGAGCTTTTACGAGTTTATCAGGAATGACAACCTCGTAAAAAGGTCATTCGAAGTT
>DEIL01000076.1:0-376 GCA_002352445.1 Desulfobulbaceae bacterium UBA2775 | reverse complement strand
GGACTTTTTACGACGCCATCAGGAATGATGATTTCGAAAAAAAGTCTTTGCTCTCTTCCCGCTCATTCTTTTTCCTGTTACTACTTTACTCCCCAGTTTCTGTCATAAAAAAGATAAGCGTAGACTTCGAAATAATTTCGTGAAGGTACTTATCCAGCCATTTTAAAAAATTCCGATCTATTCGGGTTGGGTTGCGTGCATTGTCAGCTTTAATCTTTTGCCCTCAAATTGCTTAAAATAAGCACTTGCAATCTACAATAGATCGAACTATAAGAGCACGCTTCCTAAACCTGATAACGGGTTAGTTCAACAGAAACTATGAGGTAAATAAAAATGACACTTGCAAATGAAGGTTCGGCCTTTGTTTTTATAATCC
>DEIL01000067.1 GCA_002352445.1 Desulfobulbaceae bacterium UBA2775 | reverse complement strand
GACCTTTTTACGAGTTTATCATACCTGAGTGACATCAGAAATCAGGCAATATTTATAGCATTTAAACCTGGAACTTGGAAGACCAGCCTGAAAGAATTTATTTCCCCACCACAACAGGTCAAAAAACTAATGTCGCATAATGTATATTATGGTTACTAAAGTTATTTTATTGATTTTGCAGGGTGTTATATGCATGATCAACTGCACTATTCTCTAATTACTATTCAGTCTGGCAGTTATGATTCAAACTCTATATGTCTATTATGCGAACCTGCCAGCTGGTTGTTCCCCTGAATCTGTTTTTTGTTGGCGTGTATCGTATTGTTCTTTCAGGGTTTTGCTGTATTACATCTCTATGTTTCCCAAGGCCAAACCCGATGCCTTTGTAATTTGAATATTTACCTCTTAAGAAAATTTGCAAATGTTCTGATGTTCTGCCGACACGTTTCGAATTCACAATTTTTGCATTATTGTCTTTAAAAACAGGCAGTTCATTGCCAGGTCCAAAAGGTTCAAGTAGTTGCAGAAAAGCTAAATATTTTTCACTCATCAAGTCTGCAACAGGACAGTAAAAATCGTTTCTATTGGCTGGAACGACAGGCTTTGCGTCCATCATTGCAAGGAGTACAGCGTGTATTTTTTGCCGAAAATCATTAAAGTTAGACTTTAACAGGGTCAGCCCCGCAGCCATATCATGACCACCATACTTCAGGAGAAATTCAGAGCATTGGTTAATAGCGTTAACGATACTCACTCCTTCGACGGAGCGTGCCGATCCCACCAGTAAGGTTTCACCTGTTTCGCTTCGTTGCAGGCCCAGTATAATAACCGGAACACCAAACATATCGACAAGCCTTGAGGCAACGATGCCGGCTACACCCTGGTGAATATCACCTGCCAAAACAACGCACCTATCCTCTAACACCTGGGTCTCATTAAGGGTATCCAGCGAGACCTCCAGATCATTAATGCAAATAGATTTTCTTTTACTATTCAGTCTGACAAGTTTTTTCACTAACTTTTCCGATTCTGATAAAACTGTACTGGTAAGTAATTTTACTACAGTTTCACTGTCACCCATCCTTCCAGCTGCATTAATAAGAGGCCCCAGGAGAAAACCAATATCCTCCGAGTTTACACTCCCATCCTGAATGTCACACGAATGTAGAAGTGCAGAAATTCCTGGGAATTGTGTAATTTTCAGAACCTCAATGCCGCCTTTGACCAGAATACGATTAGTCGGACTGAGGTGCACCAGGTCAGCAATAGTACCTAGCGCAACAAAAGCCAAAAATTGTTTTAAATTAATCTCCTGAGTAATCTCATTGATGCCCCCTGCCGATAAAACTTTCGCTCTCACCCCGGCTGCTAAATAGAATGCAACACCGACTCCGGCAAGGCATTTACCGTTAAAACCACAGTTCCCCTGAGATGGATTGAGAATGATGCAGTCAGGTAAAGATGTTTTCGGCAGACTATGATGGTCGGTGACAATGACCCTTCCCTTCATCTGCATTATCTGATTAATTACCTCAACATCAGAAATGCCGCAATCCACAGTGATAAGTAGAAAATCCTGCTTCACCTTGTATTTGCCACTTTTCCGAAACCAGTCAATATTAAGGCCGTATCCTTCATGAAGACGGTTTGGGATGTGCCAATCAATTTCTTTGCCAATGCTTCTGAAAAAATTTACCAGAAGCGCGGTTCCTGTAGTACCGTCAACATCATAGTCTCCCCAAACTATAATCGGCTTTTCAGCAGTCAGGTATTCATAGATAAGATCTACAGCTTCAGCCATACCCTGCATAGCGTCGGGTTTCGGCAGATCTGTGAGTTTCGGAAACAAAAATTCTGCTATCTCCCCCCTTTCCTTAAGCCCTCTGTTTTTTAGTATTTGAAGAAATACTTGTGGTATTTCATCTGTCTTATATATTTCGTTCATTCAGTTATATATATAAAATAGTTTATCCAATATCTAGAAATCGTCCGGCAGTTTTCATTACCTTGGATATGTTCTTAACTTCGATCCAGTGCAGGTCGTCATTTTTACCAAACCATGTCAATTGTCTTTTAGCATAGTGCCTTGTGTCTCTTGCCAGCAGTCTTTTCATTTCTTCGTATCGGTAGTCGCCAAAAATATACTTTATCATATGGCGATAGCCTATAGAACTCATTGATTTAAGTTCTCTTCCATACCCCTTGTCAAGCAGTCCCCTTACCTCTTTTTCAAAATCACAGCCAAGCATAATCTCCGTTCTTAAGTTGATTCGATCGTACAAAACAGGTCGATCACAGATGAGACCGATTTGAAGCAAATTGGAAAACTGGACCCGTTGCTTGTTGCTTTCTTTAGAGTTCAGATATGTTGACCATGGTCTGCCGGTTGAGTGATAAATTTCAAGCGCTCTCAACAGTCTTTGTTTGTCGTTTGGGTGAATTTTATTTGCGGAAACACCATCACATAACACTAACTCCTCATGCAGCGCATGATGTCCTTCTTTCTTCAAACGATGTTTTAGTTTTTTTCGAATTACACTATCAGCAGGAGGTCCCTCAAAAATACCGCTGATAAGAGCCCTGAGATATAAACCTGTGCCACCGGTCAGGAGAGGGATTTTCCCCCGTTTATGTATTGCCCTGATTGCCAATAGTGCATCTTCGGTGAATCGTGCAGCATCGTAGGATTCATCCGGCTCTACTATATCTATGAGGTGATGAGTAATTCCTCCCCTCTCCTCAAGGGTTACTTTCGCAGTGCCGATGTCCATAAATTTATAGACCTGCATTGAATCAACACTTACAATTTCACAGTCAAATCGACGGGCTAATTCTAATGAAAGTGCTGTCTTACCAATGGCTGTCGGTCCTACCAAAACTAGAACCGGCTGGTCGATAATTTGAATATTCATTTTTCACCATCAAAAACAAAGAGTGTTTCAAAGTATTTTGCTCGTTTTGAACCAACGCCTTTGATTTTAAGGAGATCTTCAACTTTTGTGAACGGGCCATACTCTAAACGGCTCTGCAGTATACTATCGGCAAGTTTGGGGCCAATACCTTTAACGGTCATAAGCAATTCTTTACCGGCTTTGTTGATATCCATTTTCTCAAAGAAAAAGGGACTGAACTCTGCAGGTATTGAATATGTAGCTGCCCTCCCCTGCCGGTCATTGATTATGCTGTAGAGCGGCATGAGACCAGCCTGCAAATCATACTGTTTTTGCTCCAACATTTCTGTGTTATCTAACAAAATCCTCTGAATGAAAAACACAAAAAGAAAGATAGATGCTATAAAGAGAATGATAGTGAACCGCCCATCCCTCTTTGATTTACTCTCACGATTCATGTTCAAGAAGTCGTCCATGTAAACTCTGATGGTAACTGATTTATATTGTTTAAAGGTGTGACTATGGTTATAAACAACTCTTTCCCCAACAAATTATTTGAAATATTAGATATACCATTTTCATGACTGACAGTCCTCTTAATATCGTTCTTGTAGAACCGGAAATTCCACCCAACACCGGATCGATTGCAAGATTGTGCGGTGCTACAAATACATGTCTCCATCTTATTCGACCGTTGGGTTTTTCAACAGATGACAAGCACTTAAAGAGAGCTGGACTAGATTACTGGCAATATGTTTCCATTAGATACTGGGATGATTTTGAGACATTTCTTCAAGCTCAGGATGAATTAAAGTTATTCTTTTTTTCAACTAAGGTTAAGAAAAATTATACCGACGCAAAATTTAAACCGGGGGATTATCTGATTTTCGGTAGAGAAACAAAAGGACTGCCGGAAGACATCATTCGACTTTATCATGACAGATGTTATACCCTCCCTATGGTAAATCCCCATATTCGCAGCCTGAACCTGGCAATGAGTGCCGGAATTGTTTTATATGAGGCATTAAGGCAAAACAGATCATTCTATGAAACGCTAAAATAGATAGTTAAGGAGAGAAAACATAATGGTAAATCGAGTATATAATTTTAGTCCGGGACCCGCAACACTCCCCTATGAAGTTCTGGAGAGAGCCGGCAAAGATGTTGTCAATTTTCAAGAGACAGGTATTGGCCTTATTGAAATCAGCCACCGTTCCAAAGAATTTATGGCTGTTGCGGACGAGGCTGAAGAAAATTTGCGGGAATTGTTAAAAATACCTGAGAATTACAAGGTACTTTTCCTTCAAGGTGGAGCTTCGAGTCAATTTTTCATGATTCCGATGAATCTGCTTGGAAGTCAGAAAAAAGCCACCTATCTCAACACTGGAACCTGGGCTAAGAAGGCCATTAAAGAGGCAAAACTCTTTGGAAATATAGATGTACCTTTTTCCAGTGAAGAGAGAAGCTTCAACAGAGTACCTCAGACTGAAGAATATCAAATCGCACAGGATTCCGAATATCTTTACTTTGTTTCCAATAACACCATATACGGGACGCAATTTCCTCAATTTCCGGAAACGGACAAAATGCTTATCAGTGATATGTCTTCAGATATCCTGTCACGTCAGATAGACATAAATAAATTTGGTATCATATTTGCCGGAGCACAGAAAAATCTTGGCCCTGCAGGTGTTACCATTGTTATAATCAGAGAAGATCTTCTTGAGAAGACTCCCGAAAATACACCCACCATGCTGTCCTATAAGACCCATGCAGATAAAGGTTCCATGTTTAACACTCCACCCTGCTTTGCAATTTATGCGGTAGGTGAGGTGCTGAAGTGGCTCAAAAAACAGGGTGGAGTGGAAGCCATAGAAAAACGGAATATTGAGAAAGCGTCTTTGCTCTATAAGGCAATCGATGCAACTGAATATTATCGAGGGCATGCAGAAAAAGATTCACGGTCACTGATGAATATATCTTTTAATTTGCCAAGCCCTGAACTTGAAGCTAAATTTATCAATGAAGCAGCATCAATTGGCCTCAGTGGACTGAAGGGTCATCGTTCAATTGGTGGCTGCAGAGCGTCTATCTATAATGCCTTTCCTGCCGAAGGCGTTAAAAAGCTTGTTGAGTTTATGGCGAAGTTTGAAACGGAAAACCCTGTTTCAAGCTAACACTCATGAAATGAATTTCACAACAAAACTTGAAAGTAATGTAATCGGGATTTGGAGGAGTGTCGCCAAACGTCCTCGCAGGCTGTGGATTGTTGTGTCGACACTCCTCCAAATCCCTCCCTGCCTGGGAGCGAACATGACTTTCATATAAACCCGACTAATCGGAAAGCTTTCAGTCTTGCTAGATAAGTACTTTGAAAGTAAATGGAACTGTATAATCTCAAAACTTACTCCTTGGTTTCTTGTTTTTATGACAGAAGTCCAGGAGTAAGATACTAATTTATTCTATGGATTACGTAGGTCACCTCATTCGGCCACCGAGCGAGGCAAATTCAATTATCCTCCAGGTGACGGTCGGGTGTTCACACAATAAATGTACTTTTTGTGGTGCATATAAAGGTATTTCCTTCACGGTGAAACCTGCTGCAACAGTTGATGCGGATATCGCTTTTGCAAAAAAACATTGTCGCTTGCATAAGAGAGTGTTTCTTGCTGACGGGGATGTTCTTATCATGAAGCAGAGTTACCTTGTTACGCTATTTAACACTATACGCCGGGAGCTTCCCTGGGTAAAACGGATATCACTTTATGGCAGCGGCAGGGCTATTGCGCTTAAATCTGAAAGCGAACTCTCCGAGTTGAAACAGTTGGGGCTTGACCGTGTTTATATGGGACTGGAGAGTGGCTGCAATGAGGTCTTGAAAAGAGTTATAAAGGGCGATACAGCTGAATCGATGGTAGCGGCGGGAAAGAAAATCCGCATGTCCGGACTCTTCCTTTCAGTTACTGTTCTTATGGGGCTTGGCGGACTTGAGTTGTCCAGGCAGCATGCGATTCTAACAGCCGGGGCGCTCAATAACATTGCCCCTCAGCAGGTTGCAGCGCTTACCCTGATGGTGCTTGAGAACACACCTTTGGGGCGAGATATGCGAAATGGT
>DEIL01000196.1 GCA_002352445.1 Desulfobulbaceae bacterium UBA2775 | reverse complement strand
CTCATATAGAACGGATCGAAATTCAGCCATGACTGCTCTCTGATTCCGGTTTTTACCGAACAACTTGACCAGCGATATTGCGATGGGTCTTCGACCATGCCTGCCCGCAGGGGATTTAATTCCACATACCGGCAACAGGCAAGCAGATATTCATTTGCACTCACTACACTGGACTTATAACGCCCCTCCCAGAGAGAACCGCTTCGTTTTTCCATCTTGTTCACATAGCGGGTTTGACGACCGGCAACTCGTTTCATGAGCAGACCCAGATTTTCGATCCGCTCACCTGGATCAATAATAAGGTGCACATGGTTGGTCATTAGGCAGTAAGCATAAATTTTACAGCCCAGTTCCGTTTTCCATTCCCGGAGATTATCCAGGTAGTATAAATAGTCATCATCTTCGGCGAACACTACCTGTCGGTTATGACCCCGCTGGATAATATGATGTGGACAGTTTGGTATGACTAATCGAGCTCGTCTAGGCATCAAATATTTTATCACGAAGCTCTAATGAATGTCAAAAAATAAATCTGTCCCCTTTTTTCTTTAAGATGGGACGTTATGTTTTTATACCTTACTACTAATGAGCTTGAATTTGTATTTCCTGGCCAATCTTTTGGGCATTAATGAAGGATGCCAAAATCAATTTATATTTTTTTATCAAAATCTCTAAAGTTATTTGAGAAACCGCCGATATATTTTTTTAAGGAAAAAGGTCATCATTTAGAATTTTAAGGCAGAGAAACAGAGCCACATATCAGCATCTTGGGAAAAAAGGATCCTGATCAGCGTAGTGGTCGACTACTATAGAAAGGAAAAAAACAAATGAATATTAATTTGAAGACAAAATTGATAATTATCTTTTTGGCAATAGGATTGGTTCCGTTAAGCATCATCGGGATCATGAGCTATAGTAACTCCAAGAATGCACTAATGAATCAGACCATAGAAGGGTTGACCGGCATAAGAAATTCAAGAAAAATCCAGTTACAGGATTTTTTAAAAAAGATGAAGGGAGATATTAAGACCCTTTCCGAAAGCAGGATGACAATCGAAGCCACAAGGAAATTTACCAAAAATTTTTCTGAATTGGGCGAAGATGTTGTAAGAGATTTATACATATACAAAAATTCTTATCCCGCAGGACAGAAACTAAATCTTGATTATGCCAATGACAGCAGCAATTACACTCAGACCCACAAAATTTATCACCCGGTTTTCAGGAATTATCTTAAGACTTTTGGTTATTACGATATCTTTATTGCGGATCCAGGGACAGGAAACATAATATATTCTGTTTTCAAGGAAGATGATTTCGGGACTAGCCTGACCAGTGGGAAATATAACAACCAGAATATCGCAGAGGTTTATAAGGTAGCAAGTAGTTCCTCCAGTCCTGAATTTACAGCGCTGGTAGATATGGCGTCATACGCTCCATCCAATGGTGAACCGGCTTCCTTTATCTCTTCGCCTATTTTTGATGGTTCAAAAAAAATAGGTATTCTTATTTTTCAGGTTGACATCGGTCAGATCAATGGGGTCATGATGGAAAAAAGTGGTTTGGGTACATCGGGTGAAACCTACCTGGTAGGTTCAGACTCCCTGATGCGATCCAATTCCCGTTTCTCGAAAGAAGGGGAATCGTCTGTGCTTAAGACCAAGGTGGAAAGCGAAGCAACAAGGGAGGCTTTGAGAGGGAACAAAGATATAAAGATTGTTACTGATTACCGTGGCATCCCAGTATTAAGTGCTTACACACCAGCGGAAATTGATGGTGTAAACTGGGCGATACTGGCGGAGATCGACGAGGAAGAAATATTAGAACCGATCATAGCGATGAGGAATCGAATAGCCATAATAGGTTTTGTCCTTCTCGGCATCATTGCTGTGCTCGGTTTCCTTCAGGGCAGGGCCATTGCCAATCCAATTCAGAATGTTATCGATGGTCTAAACGAAGGCGCAGGCCAGGTAGCCTCAGCCTCCGGCCAGGTCTCATCTGCCAGCCAGTCTCTTGCCGAAGGATCATCCGAGCAGGCAGCCTCAATCGAAGAAACATCATCATCCATCGAAGAAATGTCCTCTATGACCAAACAGAATGCAGATAATGCGGGTCAGGCGAACAGCCTTATGAAAGATACCAACCATGTGGTATCAGATGCCGAATCGTCCATGACAGAGCTTACCACATCCATGAAAGATATTTCACAGGCAAGTAATGAAACCCAGAAGGTTGTAAAAACAATAGACGAAATCGCATTCCAGACCAATCTGCTTGCCTTAAATGCAGCAGTAGAAGCAGCCCGCGCAGGTGAGGCAGGAGCAGGCTTTGCAGTAGTGGCGGAAGAGGTCAGAAATCTGGCGCTTCGCTCTGCTGAAGCAGCCAAAAACACGGCTGTGCTGATAGATGGAACAGTAAAAAAGGTCAAAGGCGGATCAGACCTGGTAGAGCGAACCAATAATGCATTCAGCAAGGTTGCAGAAAGTTCTTCCAAAATAGGTGAGCTGATTGCAGAGATAGCCGCGGCATCAAATGAGCAGGCCCAAGGTATTGAGCAGACAAACACCGCCGTCTCCGAGATGGACAAGGTAGTCCAGCAGAATGCAGCTAATGCCGAAGAATCCGCATCCGCCTCTGAAGAGCTGAGTGCACAGGCAAAGCAGATGATGGGAATTGTAGGAGAACTGTCAGCCTTAGTCGGCGGAAGCAGTAAAAAACCAAGCAGTAAGCAGTATGGAGTAAACAGGCGGAAAAACGCAATCAGCAAAAAGATTGGCGTCGGAGTTCCGGAGGTTCACAAAAAAAGACCGGCGGAGATCAGTCAGGGCGTGGAAATAAGGCCTGATCAGGTAATTCCTTTAGATGAGGGGGATTTTAAGGATTTTTAATCCACAGATCACGCAGATTACACGGCTTAATCTAATCATTTTCTCGTTCCCATGCAGATGCATGGAAACGAGAGAAACTATATGGTGGGTTGGGTCGGGCCAAGACAACATATTGAT
>DEIL01000258.1:3732-4160 GCA_002352445.1 Desulfobulbaceae bacterium UBA2775 | reverse complement strand
CATTGAATATTTCATAAACATAACCTTCCGAACAAAAAAATATTTAAAGTCCAACTCAAAGTTTGCATATGGATTTGGGCTCTGTTCGTGTGGTAGATCGATATTAAGCCCCACGGAGATTCCTCCAGCCTCCGCAGCTCCCTTATTGGCTGCTTCCATAATACCCGGCCCGCCACCGGTTATCACACCGTAGCCATTTTTTGCAAGCTCGGCACCAATCTGTTCCGCNNCACCGGTACGTGCTGATCCATAGACTGTAACCGCTGGAACATTAATGGATGACATCGCATCAAAGCCATCGACAAACTCTGCCATTATCCTGAACATTCTCCAGGAATCACCAACGACTGAATTATCCAGACAATATTTAGGTTCTCTCCTGACTTTTCTTCTTTCTATATTGCTCATATCTTACCTTCTCTTATTCC
>DEIL01000258.1:0-3699 GCA_002352445.1 Desulfobulbaceae bacterium UBA2775 | reverse complement strand
CACCTTGTTAAACCAGTTTAATGCCCTCCTGTGCTGACCGATCTTGAGGTAAGATTGGGCTAAAAAAAGCTGCGACTCAGTTCTCAATTCAAGGCTTTTAAGACTTTGTTTCAGGTTCCCTATAGCCTCTGGCAACATGTTGCAGTGAAGCTGTATTTTTGCAAGATCCAATCGATACACACGATTATCGGGGTCGAGTTCAGCACTTTTTTGACAAAGTGAGAGTGCTATATCATCCCCTTCCTTCTCTTCAAAATAGACCTGCCCGAGGAGATGCATAGCCCTGTCATCATATTCATAACTCCGCAATGCTCTTTGCAACCACTCCATAGCTTTCATTGGCTGACAAAGAGCAAAATAACTTTTCCCGATATAATACGCCACTCCTTCGGCCAGGCGTGTTACTTCACATGTTTGATGCCAGGGCAACAGATAATCTAAAGCCATCTGACAATCACCTGTTTCAGATGCGAGAATACCGATTTGTCGTTTAAGATCATTTTCCAACACAGATTCACCTCTCCCTTCTTCAACAGCACATGCTAACGCCCGTTGGAAATAGGCTATCGCCTTCGCCTTTCTATCGCTGTCGAGTTCACCAAGGCCAAGGTTATACAAGGCCATAAAACTTTTTTCGTCAAGTTTCAGGGCCTCTTCAAAACAGTTCTCGGCTGAGGCAAATCTACCCATCATGGCAAGAGTAACACCGAGGCTGTTATGTAAATTGACGTTAATCTTATCACATTTTAACCCTCTCTTATACTCCTTCACTGCTTTAACCAGATCTCCATCACTAAAATAAATATCTCCACTGATATTGAGACTAATCGCATCAAAAAGTGCCACTCCAGCATTACCAAAGAATGCTGCATGGGCTAAAGCTTTAAGGCAGTTATGGGGAATTTCGGACTTTTTAAAATCACTATACGGAAAACAGCTCACTCCAGCCGATACCGTTTTGTTACCATCGATGTCCCTGCAATGGCGTACTATATTCTCTGTCCATTCCAGAATTGTATCCTTACTGTCTCCCTCAAAGTAAACCAGCAGATCAGTCCCTGATGCTACGATGGTACCCTTTTTTAAATGTGGTCTTACGATTTGATCAGCCGAACAACCGGCATCATCACTTCTAAAATGTACAAGACAAAAATGTTCAGACTCTTGCCACAATCTGCGTAATCTTCGAATCAGATTATTATCCGGCCGAACCAGTGGATGCTTTTCCGGATAGGCAAACAACCCAAAATCACAATAAGAGAAAGGGCCTCGTTTTGTTGCAACACGCGAGGCTGTCCAGGCCTCGTCAATAAGCTGTCGACCAGTTTTTCCACTGACGTAATCACTATCAATCCTGCCACGACAACTCGTACCGACATGTATGCGGGAAAAACCTTCCCGCTTGAAATAAGCAATCAGGAAGTTTGCCAGCTTAGATTTATCATTTTCACTCTGAAACTCAATTAATACTGCAAATACAAAATTACCAAGATAGTGGATAATCGCACCATCAGGTATACATGTCTGAAGGCTTAATACACATTTATGCAAATGACTGGCAGTTTGTTGAAACGACCCGCTCCTTGCGGGTATCTCCACAACAAGCAGCTGAAGAGGTTGAGTTGCTAGTGGACTATCAAGAATCGAGTATAAATTTGAACTATTAAACAACCCGGTCTGATCATCAACCCTTGCCTGTTTAAGCAGTAAAAAATGATCCCTCACCTCATTCCGAACATCACTTAACCAGTCATCTCCAACTCTTTTGTTAAATAAGGGGTCAACCTTTGAAAGAAGTGCAACCACTGTGGTTTCTTCAGTCAAATCAAAAGGAATCATAAGATAATCATGATATACCCCCCTCCTCTCCACACTTCTATCACTCACAGAACGGAACAGGGCAACAAGATCATCGACACCTTCACCCTTGCCAGAAAGTGTTTTCAACTCTTCTTCATTAAAGATAAATCTGACATTTTGGGCAGTTGGAACCTTCCTCAAAAGAATATGCCGAAAAGTTTGGGAAAATCGCTTAAAATCGTCAGCTACCAGCTTTTGGTTGTCCGATATTACAGGAAATGGTTTTGATTTAATCACACGACGACTCACTGACAAATAAAGTTGATAACAAGTCAACAAGATGGGAAATTTCACTGTCCTGAATTGTCCGAACATCAAGCAGATATCGTTCTTTTTCTATCCTTCCTATTATCGGAGTATCTAAACTTCTCAAATCTCTTTCCAATTGACTCAGTTTCATGGAATCAGGAATCAGTTCCACAGCCCAACTTGCAATATTATACTCTGGGAATGAACCACCACCTACCCTGCTTACTGTTGAAACTATTTTTGAGTTGCACCCTGAGATTTTTTTGTATTTCAGTCTCCGCTGAATTTTCCAGGCTTTTTTCTTCAACTTCGAAATATCCTCAGTCAACATTGATAAGGTCGGAATCTGAGAAACGGCCTGATCAACATCGTAATATTCACATAGCACATTTTCCAGTGAAGCAAGGGTAAATTTATCTATCCTGAGAGCTCTGTTGAGAGGATTTTTCTTAATTTTCTCAATGACCTCTCTTTTCCCAACTATTATTCCGGCCTGAGGCCCACCCAGAAGCTTATCGCCACTGAAAGTAACAACATCTACCCCGGAACTGACAATTTCCTGAACCGTCGGTTCTTTGGGAAATCCATATCGAGTGAGATCAATAAGACAACCACTTCCCAGATCCTCCATCGTGGAGATTCCCTGTTGTCGTGCTAAAGAAACAATCTCTGGTGCCGAGACATCAGATGTAAATCCAATAATACGAAAGTTAGATGTATGTACACGCAAAAGCAGAGCTGTTTCTTCAGTAATTGCCCTCTCATAATCATAAAGGTGGGTTCGATTGGTTGCCCCAACCTCGACGAGAATTGCACCGCTTTTAGCCATCACATCAGGGATTCGAAATGATCCACCAATTTCAACAAGTTGTCCCCGGGAAACAATGACTTCCTTTCCAGATGCAAGGGTATCTAGTGCGAGAAAAACAGCCGCCGCATTATTATTTACCACGATTGCAGATTCTGCCCCTGTAAGATCGCAAATTATTTCCTCTACAAGAGAGTACCTGCTCCCTCTCTTGCCATTATCCAGATTAAATTCCAGGTTGGTATAATGTCCACCAGCTGTCTTAAGTTGCTCTGTCGCATCTTTTGAAAGAATCGATCTTCCAAGATTTGTATGAATTACTACCCCTGTGCCGTTTATCACTCTCTGTAAATTTGGCGATTGCATTTTAATTATATTTTTCTTAATAATCTCAAGCCATTCGCCTTTTGACTTTTCCTTACTTTCAACAGGATGTTGAAGTATGTTTTCTCTTTCAGTTTGAAGAGTTTTTTGAATTACAAGTTTGATTAGGAGATTGGGTGCTGAATGTTGTAATTCACCCGATAACTGACTTAATATTTCATCTACTTTGGGTAGAGATCTGAGTAATTTTTGTGTTGGATCCATTTTTTTTATCTGTGAATTTTAAGTCACCAACCAGCCTAATGGCGCTTTGACTTATAATAATTTATATGAAAGTCATATCGCTCCCCAAACAGGGAGGGATATGGCAGGATGTTGACAGAACAGGTAAGCGAGGATGCGAGCATGCGAGACTCCGATCCACAGCCTGCGAGGACGTTTGGCGACACTCCTCCGAA
>DEIL01000145.1 GCA_002352445.1 Desulfobulbaceae bacterium UBA2775 | reverse complement strand
ATTGTCTCACCACAGAGGACACAGAGAGCACAGAGAAAAGACAGTTTTTTCTCCTCTGTGCTCTCTGTGTCCTCTGTGGTGAAAGTTTTCTTGTTTTTTTTATTATAGTTTTTCTGGAGTAACGCACTGATGTTATTGATAAATGAATTAAAAAAAGCACTTGGCGTAGCTCTCTGGTTTATTTTTCTGACATTTCCCATAATGGTTATCAAGGTTGACCCGATTGAGAGAATTATTCGCTATCGATGGCAGAACGCCGCCTATGTGGCGATTGTAACTTTCACGGTTTATCTCGTCATGAGCTTTTTAAAGATGAGAAAATTACGGGTAACTGCAGATAAAAAAGAGGTGAAAAAATCTCAAAATATCATCCATTCCATTCTGAATAATAAAAAACAGATGGCGGTGCTCAGTTTTGTCATACTGGCAATTGCCATTGTCTTTCCCCAGATTTTCTCGACATATCAGACGAATGTTATGACAACGGCCCTTATGTATGTTGTTCTTGGTCTGGGATTAAATATTGTCGTTGGAATGGCAGGGTTACTCGATCTGGGATTTGTTGCATTCTATGCAGTAGGGGCATACTCTTATGCACTTCTTAACTACCATTTTGGTCTCGGTTTCTGGGTGGTTCTGCCTATTGGTGGATGTCTTGCCGCAATATTTGGTATTATTCTGGGTTTCCCTGTACTGCGTCTGCGTGGTGACTATCTCGCTATTGTTACCCTGGGGTTTGGTGAAATTATACGTTTGATTCTGGAAAATTGGGGTGAGTTTTCACAGGGGCCAAGTGGTATTTCCAATATCTCCAGACCCAGTTTTTTCGGTATCGATTTTTCACTGGAAACATCCATTATGTACATGTATTACATCATGGTTTTGGGTGTAATTGTGACAATATTTGTCGTTAACAGATTGCAGGATTCACGACTTGGGCGTGCCTGGATTGCCCTGAGGGAGGATGAAATCGCATGTCAGGCAATGGGCATAGATAAACGGAAAACAAAGCTTGCTGCCTTTTCTCTCGGCGCATTCTGGGCCGGACTTATCGGGGTTGTTTTTGCCGCTAAAACAACATTTATCAATCCGGCAAGTTTTACCTTTCTTGAGTCTGCGATTATCTTGTCTATTGTTGTTCTTGGCGGTATGGGCTCGATAATCGGGGTTATAATTGGAGCATTTATACTTATTTTGATGCCAGAATATTTGAGGGCATTGTCTGAATATAGAATGCTTGCTTTTGGTGGGGTTATGGTTGCAATGATGGTATTTCGCCCGCAAGGGATGATTGCAAATATACGAAGAACATATAAATTTGAAAAACAGAAATAATCCTTTTTTGAAATGAACAATCAGATATTGAAAGTAACTGGTCTCACCATGGATTTTGGGGGGATTCGTGCCTTGAACTCTCTTGATCTCGACGTAAACAGGGGAGAGATTGTAGCGTTGATCGGCCCAAACGGGGCAGGGAAAACAACCTTTTTTAACTGTATTACCGGTATTTATGCTCCTACTGAAGGAGAGGTCTACCTTTCTTCGCCGGGCACTGATACAAGTGTGAGTTTAAAAGGATTGAAACCCAATCAGGTGACAGAAAAAGGGCTTGCAAGGACATTTCAAAATATCAGGCTCTTTGCCAAAATGACTGTCCTGGAAAATGTTATGATTGGCAGACATTGCAGGACTCAGGCCTTTGTTCTTGGTGCTGTCTTTCGAAATAGAGCTACCCGTGATGAGGAACAGTCTATACTGGAAACCAGTTATGCTATTCTTGAGAAAGTGGGGCTGGAGCAGCATGTCAATGAGTTTGCTGAGAATCTTCCCTACGGGGCACAAAGACGACTTGAAGTTGCAAGGGCCCTGGCCACTGAACCGCTTCTTCTGCTGCTTGACGAACCTGCCGCCGGTATGAACCCACAGGAAACGATTGAGCTGGAAAAACTGATCAAAGAGATTTCCTCTGAAGGGCAGTCAATCCTTCTTATTGAGCACGATATGACGCTTGTAATGAGTTTGTCTGATCGGATCTTTGTTATGGATTACGGCAAAAAAATCGCCGAGGGAACTCCAGCTGAAATTCGAGAAAACCCTGCAGTCATTAAGGCATATCTAGGGGAAGATGTCGATGCTTAAACTACAAAATGTACAGGCCGGA
Source organism: Desulfobulbaceae bacterium UBA2775 (assembly GCA_002352445.1). Lineage (GTDB taxonomy): Bacteria > Desulfobacterota > Desulfobulbia > Desulfobulbales > Desulfocapsaceae > Desulfomarina. The sequence goes on along the minus strand of DEIL01000145.1, from coordinate 921 downwards.
TATGGAAATATTCTTGCCATCAAAGATGTCTCTTTAGAAGTTAATGAAGGGGAGATAATCACTCTCATTGGTGCCAATGGTGCCGGTAAAAGCACAACCCTGATGACCATTTGCGGAATCGTTTCGTGCAGAGCCGGTTCAATAACTTTTCTTGATCAGGAAATCCATAAAAAAGGTCCGGATGAAATCGTCAGGAAGGGTATTTGCCAGGTTCCGGAAGGACGACATATTTTTCCTCTGTTGACAGTAAAAGAAAACCTTGATATGGGTGCTTTTTTGCGTAAGGATCAGCAGGAGATCCAGAAGGATATGGACTATGTATTTTCTCTCTTTCCGATTCTGGCTGAGAGGAAGAACCAGGATGGAGGAACACTCAGTGGAGGAGAACAGCAGATGCTTGCCATGTCAAGAGCACTGATGGCAAGGCCAAAGCTCTTATTGCTCGACGAACCTTCCATGGGGTTGGCACCACTTATTATCAAACAGATATTTGAAATTATCAGGAAGATTAATGAAGAGAACAACGCTACCATTTTTCTGGTAGAGCAGAACGCCAACCAGGCATTACATATCGCCGATAGAGGCTATGTTATGGAGAATGGAAGGATAACTCTTTCAGGAACCGCAGAAGAATTACTCGCCAACGACGATATCCAAAAAGCATATCTGGGCATTTAATGCCTAAAATCAGGGTTAGTGTCACAGCTCACACCTGAGAATAAGAATACTATGAAAAGTCTTAAAGTTGGAGTTATAGGGGTTGGATATCTTGGCAGGTTTCATGCCCAGAAATATGCTGATCTGGATTCGGTTGAGCTTGTCGGGGTTGCAGACAAGGATTCTCTGAAAAGCGAAAATGTTGCAAAAGAGTGTAACTGCCGTGCCTTCACTGATTATAAAGAACTGCTGCCCCTGGTTGAC
>DEIL01000062.1:4393-5577 GCA_002352445.1 Desulfobulbaceae bacterium UBA2775 | reverse complement strand
TCATCTCTCACCAAGTGTATAAATAGGTATGCAAATGATGATATGATTCCGAAAAATATGCGGGAAAAAATGGGAGGAGATGACGTAAGAGAAGGATTGACCAGTGTCATATCTGTTCGTGTACCCAACCCACAGTTTGAAGGACAGACAAAGACCAAACTCGGCAATTCAGAGGTGAAATCAATTGTTGAATCTGTCTGTACTGAAAAACTTACTCTTTTCCTGGAACAAAATCCTGCCATAGCTAAAAAGATACTTTTAAAAGTAGTTGAAGCGGCAAGGGCGAGAGAAGCTGCGAAAAGAGCCAGGGATCTATCCAGAAAAAAAGGTGCTACCAGCCTGCTTATGGCCGGTAAGCTTGCAGAGTGCCAGGAAAAGGATCCGGCTAAACGTGAAATATTTATAGTTGAGGGTGATTCCGCCGGGGGATCCGCCAAGCAGGGAAGAGATCGATCAAACCAGGCCATACTACCCCTGAGGGGTAAAATCCTTAATGTTGAAAAAGCCCGTTTTGATCGCATACTCAACAGTGAGGAAATTAAGCAACTTATTGGGGCATTAGGTTGTGGAATAGGTAAAGATGAGTTTGATCTTGAAAAACTTCGTTACCATAAAATTATTATAATGACTGATGCCGATGTGGATGGCGCTCATATAAGAACCTTACTCCTTACCTTTCTTTACAGACAGATGCTTCCACTTGTTGAAAATGGTTTCATTTATATAGGACAACCACCACTTTATCGTTTGGGTAAGGGAAAAAAAGAGAAATATTTTCTCGATGAGAGTGAACTGAACAATCATCTTTTCACTATGGCCAGTGAGAAAATAAAAATTCTTTCAAAGGATGGTGGAAAACCTGCCGAGGGGCATGAATTTGTCAAGCTTATGGAGAATTTATCCATATATCAGCGCATAGTCAGTTTTATGGAGAGAATGAATATCTGGGAGGAAATGCTCTATTTTCTTCTTGATAATAAAATTCGCACTGCTGATCAGTTTGCAGAAAAAACTTTTATAGAAGATCTTCTCAGTTATTTGCCTGAAGAAAAGCTGGTAATTGGGAATATAAGATCATGCAGGTGGCGACCGGACTGTTATGAGGTTGATCTTGCTGTTCGCGGCAAGGTTCAGATTATGATGACCCTTGGTCCCCAGATACCGCTTATCAACGAGTACAGAAC
>DEIL01000062.1:0-4253 GCA_002352445.1 Desulfobulbaceae bacterium UBA2775 | reverse complement strand
GAGCAGCTTTGGGACACCACCATGAATCCTGAAAACAGGACCCTTATGCAGGTAACAATAGAAGATGTTGAACAAGCTGATGATATTTTCACTACGCTTATGGGTGATAAAGTGGAGCCAAGGCGTGAGTTTATTCAAAGTCATGCTCTTGAAGTAACAGACCTTGATGTTTAATTCCGCCACATAACAAGGCTCGAAATTCTTACTGTCTTTCACCAGACCATCAAATTTAAATAGAATATTTTTATGAGCACAGACATAGAAGAAAGTAAAGAAAAGTTCCCCACCATATCAATTGAGAAAGAATTGCAAAAATCGTATCTCGATTATGCGATGAGTGTAATTATCGGGCGTGCATTGCCTGATGTAAGAGACGGGTTAAAGCCTGTTCACCGAAGAGCTCTTTTTGCAATGCGGGAACTTGGTGTTTTCCATAATAGACCATATGTAAAATCGGCAAGAATAGTTGGTGATGTTATAGGTAAATACCACCCACATGGGGATACCGCAGCATATGACACCATTGTTCGCATGGCCCAGAATTTTTCCATGCGTTATCCGCTGGTTGACGGGCAGGGAAATTTTGGTTCTCTGGATGGAGACTCTCCTGCGGCAATGAGGTACACAGAAGCGCGGATGACCAGAATTGATCGTGAGATAGTAAAAGATCTTGAAAAGGATACAGTTGACTGGACACCAAATTATGATAATTCACTGGATGAACCGACAGTCATGCCGGCGAAGATACCAAATTTACTGGTAAACGGTTCATCCGGTATTGCTGTTGGCATGGCCACAAATATTCCCCCCCATAATTTGTCGGAGGTTATAGACAGCCTTATTGCTCTAATAGAAAATAACAACCTTACTGTCCATGAGCTTATGTCCATTGTAACAGGGCCTGATTTTCCAACAGGTGGCCTGATTTGCGGACGAGCAGGAATAAGAGAAGCCTATGAGACAGGAAAAGGTGTGGTCATTATGAGAGCTTTGACTCACATCGAAAAACTTAAGGACGGAAAAAGGGAAGCTATAGTTATTACAGAAATCCCCTATCAACTTAATAAAGCCAGTCTGGTAGAAAAAATAGCACACCTGGTAAAAGACAAAAAGATTACCTCTATCTCTGAAGTAAGGGATGAATCTGATAGACAAGGTTTACGTGTAGTTATAGAACTGAAAAGAGATGAAATTGCAGAAGTTGTACTTAATCAGCTCTATAAGCTGACACTGATGCAGAAATCTTTTGGTATAATATTTCTTGCGATTGTCAATAATAAGCCGGAGGTTCTTAATCTTAAACAAATTCTCGAACATTTTATTCTTCACAGAAAAGTTATTGTTTATAGAAGAACGAGTTTTGAGTTGAGAAAAGCTGAGGAAAAGGCACATATTCTTGAAGGGCTGAATATTGCCATTAATAACCTTGATGAAGTTGTTGAATTAATCAAGGGAGCCAAAAACCCACCTGAGGCAAAAGAAAGACTTATTTCCCGTTTCGACTTGAGTGAAATTCAGGCGCAGACCATCCTTGATATGCGTCTGCAGCGGTTAACAGGGCTTGAGCGTGACAAGATAGCACGGGAATATGATGAAATTATTAAAGAAATTAAAAGGTTAAAAACATTATTAGCGAATGAATCGCTTATCATGAAGCTCATCAGCGAAGAACTGGTAGAAATTAAGGAAGTTTTTGGTGACGACAGAAGGACTGAGATAATTGATGCCACCGATGAAATCCTGCCGGAAGATCTCATAGCCCCTGAAGACATGGCGGTTACCGTTACGCACTCAGGGTACATAAAGCGTAACCCTGTAAGCCTCTATAGGTCTCAGCACAGGGGTGGTAAAGGTGTTAAGGGGGTTAAAAATATAGAAGAAGATTTTGTGTCCAACCTCTATGTGGCCTCGACCCTCGACACATTTCTTTTTTTCACCAACCATGGAAAGGTTTTCTGGAGAAAGGTTTATCAGATGCCACTTGCAGGGCGAACGGCCAGGGGAAAAGCTATTGTAAACCTGCTGAATTTGGCGGATGATGAAAAAATTGCCGCTATTCTGCCCATTGAAAGTTTTGAAGATGATTCAAAGAAAAAAACCATCATGATGGTGACTAAATTCGGAAGGATAAAGAAAACCAGTCTGCAGGAATTCAAACGTCCCCTGAAAAAAGGAAAACGCGCGCTCACCATAAATGAAGGGGATGAGATAATAGGTGCCCATGTACTGAACGGCGAGGACACTATACTTTTAATAACCCAAAAAGGTATGTGCATCCATTTCAGGGAGTCAGATATTAGGACAATGGGAAGGACCGCTGCCGGCGTGAGAGGCATTCGGCTGGCCAGCAATGACTGTGTGGTCAGTGCGATAGTTGTTTCTTCTGAAAATTCTATCCTTACCGTCACCGAGAACGGGTATGGCAAACGTAGTCCTATCGAGGAGTACCGTTTGCAAAAACGAGGCGGAAAGGGTGTTATTGCCATTAAAAGAAGTGAAAGAAACGGAAGAGTTATTGACGCCAAACAGGTCGAGGCCGAGGACGAAATAATTTTAATTTCTGATCTGGGTAAGATGATTCGCATGGATCTCAGCAGCGTCAGAATTATTGGTAGAAGTACCCAGGGTGTTTGTCTGATCAACATGGAGGACGACGAAAAACTGGTAGGTATGGACAATGTCGCCAAAGAAAAGGAAGATGACGAGGAGGATTCTCTAGCGGCCGAAGGTGGTTCTGAAAAAATAGAACCGGAACATATCTCAAAAGATGATGAATAAAGCCAGTACAATTGCAATAGTCGGCGCTGGTAGCTGGGGTACTGCCCTTGCTGTGCTTTTGTCAAAAAAGGGGCATAGGTGCTGTTTGTGGGGACATAACACTATCCATGTAAAAAGATTATCCGAAAAACGAGAAAACAGTAAATACCTTCCCGGTATCAGATTACCGGAAAAACTGAAGGTAACTGATAGCCTTGAGGACTGTGTTACAGGAAGTGCTCTTGTTGTGATGGTAGTTCCCTCCCATGGGTTGAGAAAAGTTTTCAGCTCCCTGGCACCTTATATTGAAAGTAATGTAAAAATTATCTCCGCTGTTAAGGGAATTGAAAACGATACCCTTCAGACCATGACCCAGGTTATTGAAGAGCTGGTTAAAGAAAAACCCTGCAGGGGGCAAATTGAGGTGGGGGTGCTGTCCGGGCCTTCTTTCGCTGAGGAGGTCGCAAAAGATATCCCTACAGCTGTAACTATCGGTTTTTCCCGGCTGGAGACCGCTCAGGAGATACAGAGGATTTTTGGTACAGAGACATTCAGGGTTTATGCCAGCCAGGACGTTATCGGCCTTGAGATAAGCGCCTCGTTTAAAAATATTATCGCGATTGCTGCAGGGGTGTGTGACGGATTGGGGTATGGTCTGAATACACGCGCAGCACTTATCACCCGTGGTCTTGCCGAGATGAAGCGACTGGGGGTTGCTATGAAGGCTGACCCGGCAACGTTTTCGGGATTGAGCGGAATTGGAGACCTGTTGCTTACATGTACAGGAGATTTAAGCAGAAACAGAACAGTAGGCTTAAAACTTGGTCAGGGGAAAAACCTGCAACAGATAACTGAAGAAATGAGTATGGTAGCAGAGGGCATTAAGACTACCAGGTCAATTTTCGACCTGTGCTGTAAGCTGGATATAGAAATGCCTATTCTTGAGCAGGTTTACAATATTCTATATAAGGATAAGAGCTGCTCCGAAGCAGTAAAAGACCTACTGGCCAGGGATTTGAGGGACGAATAATTTACATTTCTTCAGACCAGTCATTATCCCTGAAGTGATCATGGTCGGGTTTAGCAGGTTTTTCTTCAATAAGTCTTTGTTCCAACCACCTGGCAATCATATTTATTTCGGATTTAACTTCTTTTAGCGCTTTCCCTCTGTGGCTCACCTTGTTTTTTTCTTCCATAGTGAGTTCTGCAAAAGTTTTGTTGTGCTGTTCAAAATAAAAAAGAGGATCGTAACCAAAACCACTCTCCCCTCTCGGTTCCCTGAGAATTATGCCATCACATTTTCCTTCATAGGTTAATGCCGGACCAGAGGGAACTGCAATCGACAGAACACAGGTAAAGTGGGCCTTTCTGTTCCCCTCTCCCTTTACTTCAAGTTCTTGCAGCAGTTTCCTGCAATTTTCATCATCTGTTGCATTTTCACCGGCATACCTGGCGGAGTGAACACCGGGAGCTCCTCCAAGGGCATCTACAACCAG
>DEIL01000109.1 GCA_002352445.1 Desulfobulbaceae bacterium UBA2775 | reverse complement strand
AGGACTTGCATAGTGTTAAACTAACCCCGATGAACGGGATAAGTACCATGTATTTGTTTCTGACATTTTGATTTAAATTATGACTATCGATATTCTGTCAAAAAAACAAGAAAATTAGGAGTAAGGTGCTAAGTAAGATTTGAAAGTCCGGGAATATTGAGGCCGCCGGTGAGCTGGGCCATCTCCTGCTTGCCGAGTTCTTTAGCTTTCCTGATACCGTCGTTGGTTGCGGCGACAATGAGATCCTGTAGCATTTCCTGTTCCGAAGGGTCAATAACGGCATTTTCGATTGAAATTGAGAGTACATCTCCCTGGCCATTGACAGTGACTGTCACCATTCCTCCGCCGGAGCTTCCAGTGATGGTTTTTTGAGCTAAATCCTGTTGGATTTTTGCCATTTTTTCCTGCATGCCTTTTGCCTGCTGCATTATGCTGTTAAGATCCATATGTTTCCGTTCCGTTGTTATGATTTTTCATTTTTCCCGCTACCTGCTTCTCGGTCCAATCCTGATATCTCCAACCTGGCCGTTAAAAATTTCTGCGGTCATGAGAGCCAGAGGGTCATTGGCAAGTTCCTGCCTTTTCCGCTGGGGTGATTCTTCCCCATTTCCGTTCGCAGAATTATTATTCTCAGGTACTATAAAACGTATCTTGATCGGTTGCTGAAAAAAATCGAGAGAAAATTCTGTGAGGAGCTGATGATTAGCTTTTTGCCTGAGCACAGAACAGTTTGCGGAGTCACCGTAAGTGAGGTGCAGTTCTCCATTTTCCTGCTTGATTTTGTCTGCCCTTTGCAGATCTTGTGCCATCCAGACCTTTCTGTCCTTCACATAGGCTATAAAGTCAAGCCAGTCTTTTCGGACATCTCTTTCATGGGGATGGATTTCAACCGTTGGCAGAATTGTTTTGTTTTGAAAAGACTCAGCTTCATTTTTCTCAGGCTGGATAGTTGCAGGAATATTGCTCTCGGTTTCTTCAGGTGGAAGGGGGATACCCGGTGGTTGTGCCGGTACTGTATTTTCTTCCCTGGTGTTATCTTTGATTGGATGCGATTCAGGTTGCGACGGCGTGATTTCAGTTTTATCTTTGTCTTTCGGGGCACTCTCCGGCTTTGTCAGTTCTCCCACGGCTTGGGATGCCGGGTCAGGCAATTCCTGAAGGGCTTCATTGAGTTTGCCAAGAAGTACACTGACACTTACCACGTTATCGGCTTCGATTATTTTCAAAAAGGATGTTTCCAGGGTCAGGCGCGGTTGACGAGAGTGGCGGATCTCTTCCGCTACGGTCATCAGGAGGTTAAGTTTCTGGTGCAGAGTTTCTGCAGAATAGCCTTCTGCGAGCTTTTGAAACTCTGCCAATTCTTCAGCTGGAAGATCGATCAGGTTGCTGCAACCTTCAATTTTACAGAGAAGAAGGGAGCGGAAATATCCCATCAGGTCGATGAGAAATCTCTTGATATCCATTCCGTAATTGAAAATTTCTTCAAGAGGTTGAAGAACATCGCCATAGTTACGGTCCAGAAGTCCTCGGGTCAACTGCATGAGCATTTCTCTATCAACCAGACCTAAAACTTCTATAACATCTTGAGTTCGAATGGTTTTTTCACCAAAAGAAAACATCTGGTCAAGAAGACTCAGCCCGTCCCGCACAGAACCCTCAGCTTCCCGAACAATGAGGGAGAGGGCAGCCTCTTCAATTTCAAACCCTTCAGATTTTGTCAATTTATGAAAATGGTCATATAACTCTGCCGCCGGAATACGTTTAAGTTCATACTGTTGGCATCGGGAGAGAATGGTAATGGGAATTTTATGGATCTCGGTGGTTGCAAACATGAAATACACATGTGCAGGAGGTTCCTCCAGGGTTTTCAACAGGGCGTTGAAAGCCTCGGTGGTCAGCATGTGAACTTCGTCTATAATTATTATTTTATATGGCGAAGATGTAGGGAGAAAGCGGAGTTTTTCTTTTAATTCCCTTATCTCCTGGATACCTCTATTGGATGCGCCGTCAATTTCATAGAGGTCCAATGCTGTTCCTGCGGCAATTTCACGGCATGAAGTGCATGTCCCACAGGGCCTGGTTGTCCCGGTTGCCTGACAGTTGATCGCCTTGGCCATTATGCGGGCAAGCGTTGTTTTTCCTACTCCGCGAACGCCGGAAAAAAGAATTGCATGGGCGACTCTGTCCAGGGAGAGGCTGTTCTGTAATGTTTTGACAATAGAGCGTTGTCCGACTACCTGGTCAAATGTCTGGGGACGTGATTTTCTGGCAAGAACTAGATAAGACATGTAACACCATAGCCTGGAGCGGGAAATATCGAGCGGGGCGATCGGTTAAAAAAATGATAGCCGGGTTACCTGTGCACACAAAGAGTGTCACTACCGTTGCTTCCTTCCGGATCTGGCGGGGTTCGTGATTCTCTGTTGCTCAGGACCCGGCTATCAAAATCAAAACCAAGTTGGCGGAGAGGGTGAGATTCGAACTCACGGTACTCTCGTACACACGCTTTCCAGGCGTGCACCTTAAGCCACTCGGTCACCTCTCCAATACTGAATAGATAAAAAATGTGTGGTATTATGTAAACTGCCAAAGAGCTTTTGGCAATCAAAAAAAGTAAATACATTTGGAAAAAAATATCAGATTGCGTCTTTACCCCTGTTTTTCTGAAACGTTCTCCGATCTTTAAAAAAATCTTTTAGCATTGACGAACATGTCTGTTCAAGGATATTCCCGGTGATTTTTAGATAATGGTTCAGCAGTTCGTCACTTCCTATAGTATAGACGGAGGATACAGCGCCGGATTTAGGATCTGAGGCGCCATAGACCAGTCTGTCGATACGTGCATGGAGTATTGCTCCCATACACATTATACAGGGTTCAAGGGTTACATAAAGGGTTGTAAGGGGCAGCCTGTAGTTTTTTAAGGCGGCGGCCGCATTACGGATGGCAATTATTTCTGCATGTGCTGTTGGATCATGCAGACCTATGGGGCTGTTTCCCCCCTCTCCAATGATCATGTCGTCCATGACCAGGACTGCTCCAACCGGAACTTCTCCTCTCCTGGAAGCCTCCAGAGCCATGGCCAATGCTCTGCCCATCCATTTTTCATCATTCTTGCTGGAGTTGTTTCGAGGAGTAGTTTTTTGCATTATCCGGACGATATAAAATTATTCGACACGTTCCAGCATATCCTCAATAACCTTGAGTCCGGTCTGCCAAAAGGCTGGGCTGTCGAGGTCGATGCCAAACGGTTTAAGAAGTTCGTAGGGTGTCGATGAACCGCCGGCTGAGAGAAGATCTATATATTTTTTTACAAACAACTGACCTTCTTTTTGGTACAGGCCATAGAGAGCCAGTACCAGCAATTCACCAAAGGCATAGGAATAAACATAACCGGGAGTTGATAGAAAGTGGGGGATATATGACCACCAGCCACCATAATCTTCAGTCAGGGTGACCGAATCGCCAAACATCTCCTGCTGGGTTTCCATCCAGTGGCTGTTGAATTTTTCACTGCTTAATTCGCCATCATCGCGTCTGGAGTTGTGCATTCGCTGTTCAAACCTGTTCATCGCAGTCTGTCTGAATACAGTGGCAAAGATTGATTCCAGCTTTTGACATATAAAGGCGCGTTTTTCATCTTTATCAGAGAGCAGGTCAAGCTGGGCGTTAAAAACCAGAAGCTCTGCAAAGACGGAGGCAGTTTCTGCAAGAGGGAGGGGTGTGTCACTGTTATAATATCCCTGTTTTGCTGCGAGAACCTGATGGACGCCGTGCCCTAGTTCATGGGCGACCGTTGAAACATCCCTTAAACTCCCGGTGTAATTGACAAGCACATAGGGGTGGATTTCCGGTACGCAGGGGTGGGCAAAGGCACCACCGCGTTTGCCATGGCTTATCGGAGCATGGATCCAGCTTTGATTGAAAAACTTTTCTGCAATTACAGCAAGATCCTCGGAGAATACAGAAAAGGAGGATAGTACTGTTGTTTTACAGGATAACCAGTCGATTTTTCGGCTGGGAAGGGAAGGGAGAGGCGCATACCTGTCGTAATCTTTCAATTCCGAAAAGCCGAGAAGTTTTCGCTTCACCCGATAATATCGATGCACTATATCATAGCGTGAAGTGACGGCTTCAACCAGGATGTCAACAGTTCGGTCTTTCAATTGATTGTCGAGATTCATGGAACTGACCCAGCTTGTGTGATTTCGAAGCCGGTCGGTGACCATTTTCTCGGCCGCCAGGGTGTTGAAGATATGGGTGAGGACATGGCTTTGACTCTTCAACCCTTCAGTCATCTCTTTGGCAGCTTTTTTTCTTTTATCCCTGTTTTCATGATAAAGTTCGGTTAATACTTCTTCTTCGGTTTTCTGCTCGTCCCCAAACTTTAAATTACCGAAGACTTTATCGAAAAGAGTCGTCCAGCTGTTTCTGCCGACCACCGCTTTTTCCAATAGGAGCTGTTCCTCTTTTTCAGTAAGTTGGTGGGGTAGATATCTTCTCATGGAAGAGAGATAGTGATGGTATTTCGTGAGATAGCTGCTTTTTAGCAATTCTCTGGTGTTATTGTCAGCGACCCGGTTCCATTCCAGTTCGAAGAAAATGGTTTCAGTACCGCAGGCTGATGACAGTTCGTGAATTTTTTGATCAAGTCCACCCGCTTCTGCGTTATTTACCTGGGTTGTGAAATTAAGAAAGGAGAAGGTGCCCAGCCTGGAGAGGGTGGAATTGATTTTTTCCAGTCGTAAAACCAGGTTGAGCAGGGATTTTGCGTCAAGAGATGCCACTTTGGTGTAGTACTCT
>DEIL01000322.1 GCA_002352445.1 Desulfobulbaceae bacterium UBA2775 | reverse complement strand
AGATGAGCCAAAGTCTCTCTTAACCAAATCGCCCATGTGTCTCAAATTATATGACGACGTACAGCTTAACATGCGTCCGCCGGTGTCTGAGACTCTATCAAGAAATGGTACATAAAAATGGGGCTTTACAACGTCGAATGAAAGAGGTGACGCATTCGAGGTTTTCGCTGAGGCATATAATAGCAACACAAAAAAGCCTTCAGGCAGACGAAGTGTGGCCCGAAGGGACTATTTGATCCAAAGTTTCCGTTTTTGTTTGCATAACGGCTCTTTGTCTTTCGGCTCGATCCAAACGCAGTGGCTATGTGTCTTACATGCTTGTTCGGTTTTGATTGGGCTGCAGGAAACGTTCTCGCCAGTTGCTGCCTGGCCAAGACCAGATGCGAAAAAAATCGTACCGAGTGATCGGCCCCCAATAAGTGGTCCGATATGATGTATAAATTTTCTCATTAAGGAGAACCAGAAGGAAGGTTGATTTGATATATAGTGTTGAAACCAATCGCAAGATCGAACAATATTATTTGTGTTCAAATTCCAAGTCGCTATAAATTTGCTCTTGACCAATATTATGATGAGATATCTATGCTCGACAAACATGCATCAACCAATTTCATTATTAGAATATTTAGTGCCCTGTTCTCCTTATTGATGGTGTCTAATCAAACCGTTTGTGCTCAAGAACAACTTGAGTTTGACAAGTCAAAACTACCTGTAGATGGCCCCGCATTTCCAGCACAAGTTCTCAAAACAGCAGAGATCCTTAAAGCGTTTTACAAAAAAACGGACATGCAATCAATTTGGCTTGGAACCGACCATATGTCACAGCTGATAGCGCGCATGCGACGCGCCAAATTTGACGGCCTAAATCCGAATGATTATCCCATCGCCAAGCTTGAGAAACTTCATGGAGTACTGGATCGTGCGGTTGACAAGCAGAGCAGAGCTATCATCGAAGCATGGTTTTCAGCGTATTTTCTGCAATATGTTTCCGATATTAAGCTTGGTCGCTTCAAGCCTCGCAAGGTCGATCCAGGATTGCATTGGAAGAAAAAAGTGATTGATGAGTTGCAGGCGCTTGAAGACCTGTCCAGGGCAAAATCAATCGGTACTTTCTTCGAACGGTGGGAGCCTCAAAATCCGGCATATTTGGCTCTTAAACGTATACTCTCTGGGTATTACGACATCGAGAAAAAAGGTGGCTGGCCAATGATCTCCGACGGTGATGTAATAAAGCCTGGCACGACATCATCACGTGTAGCGGAGGTTAGATCGAGGTTGCTCGTGACAGATAATTCATCATCTCTCGCCGCAAACAGTAATCCAGATGAATATGGTTCTGATCTTCTTGAAGCGGTGAAGGTATTTCAAGGGCGTCATGGCCTTGAAAAGGATGGTGTGATCGGAAAGAGCACACTTAGGGAAATGAATGTCTCGGTGACCCAACGAATTCGCCAGTTGGTTGTGTCTATGGAGCGTTGGCGATGGATGCCGGAAGATTATGGAACACATTTCATTGGTGTGAACATTGCACGTTACAAACTATTCTATATCCGCGATATGCGCGTAGAAGATGAAATGCGCGTCGTGGTCGGCAAGCCTTATCACCGAACGCCGGTTTTTAGTAATGAGATCAAATTTATCGTTCTCAATCCTTACTGGAATGTTCCGCGCTCGATCGCGACCAATGAGATGCTCCCCAAACTTAAAGCCAATTCGAGTGCTTATTCGGCCGGTGGATTTGAGGCGCTCCGAGATGGCAAGATATACGACCTGGCCTCGATTAGTTGGAGCCAATATTCAGGTAAGGTTTTTCCATTCCGGTTGCGGCAAAAACCAGGTCCAAAAAATGCTCTGGGCCGAATAAAGTTTATGTTCCCTAATCAGTTTAATGTCTATTTGCACGACACGCCAGCTCGAAAGAAATTTGAGAGTGCTGCACGCGCTTTCAGTCATGGATGTGTGCGGGTCCAAAGACCCGTTGATCTTGCGGTTCGTGTTTTATCCGACGTATCCGGATGGGACCGCGAACGAATTCAAGCAGTGTTAGCCTCTGGTGTACGAACCATCGTCAAGCTGATCAAGCCGCTGAAAATTCATATTATCTATTCAACAGCTTGGATTGGAATAGATGGTAAAGCCCATTTCGGGAGAGATATTTATAAGCGAGACAAAAAGCTCTACCACATTTTATATCAATGATTGGAAGCAATCAGGGTAGAGGGTCTAGGTTGAATCATTGATTTTGGCTCTGAGGGGCTACCTATGGGCAAGGTAGCAGCAGGTATTTCGGCGTCAGTAAGATCTGTTCAAAGAGCAATTTTAAGGGCGATAACCGCTGTTGGAAGCTTTATTTGAGCAGAGGCTGAGCAACTCATCATGTCGCGACCTAATATCGACGTTTCGAAGTTAAAATCAACCAACATCTGACTTCATAACCGGTATGGATCTGAATTAATACAGTTTATGATATTAGAGCTTAGCTCTTCTTCCACTCCTCATTTAAGTCGAATGCGTTAATTTTCTCGGCCTCAGTTAATGTGCCTTCCCCAAGGTCATCCTCGTAAACGATCCCATCATGATTAACGATGAACGTCTTAAAGCCTGATGCACCATATTTCGCTGGATAAGCGATGACTGCGAAACCGCCAATCATTTTACCATTGACTTGATATTCAAACGCGCCGTCGGACGTATTAGCACCTTGGGATTTCAGAATTCGGTAGTGATAACCGAAGTAGGGTAGAGTGACATCTCCTGAACTCTTCTTTTCATATCCTTCTCGAACAGAATCTGCCACAAGAGATCCGAGTGGGCTTGGTTCCTTGCCTTCCTCAACAGGCCAATACAGACCATCTTTTTTACCCGGAATGCTGCGAAACTTAGACGCATATTCCAAGGTGCCATTGCTATTCCGGTCCACTGAAGCATATTCATTTTGCGCATCGACGATCGCACGGAGCGTTTGGATGGTATGTAATTCGTTTCGCCCTATTCTACGGTTAAGAATCTCTTCCTTTCCAAGTTCTGCGTCAAATGACCACCCTTTATCCAACTGCACGATCGGAATTGGGAAAGGAAAATCATCCTTACCAACCACCAGTAGTACCGTCTCACCATCCTTTCTTTGAATTGTTTTTTTCTCTTCAAAAGCCTTTATAAATCGCTCTAGTCCTTCATTATCTTGCACAGGATCGCCTGAAAGGATCCACTCTTTGGAGGCATCACCAAGCACTTCAAATATTGCTTTCTGATCATTTGCCCGGCCTGCTTCATAAAGTGCCTGGATGGCTTTTTTGGGAGTATTAAACAATTTCGCTTCGCGAGCTGAAGCCACTGAAACCACACTAACAGTGGCAAAAATTGCACCAATTATGAGGGTGCACAGGAATTCTTGCAATTTTGACAAAATCATTTGTTTCCTCGTTCAATTCCGATGATATGGAATAAATGGCTCTTGTAGAACCGGTAGTTATCGACGCCTACCACCCCCGCCTCTTCCACCTCTACCGCCGCCGCCATATCGTCGTGCAGATGCCTGTCTGCTTGTTCGCCCGCGTTGGCTGTGTTTTCGCACCTGTTTACTGCGACCAACCCCATCATAGGCACTTGGCCGACGCGATCCACGTTGTGACGTTTTTGTGCGATTTAATTTTTTCCGACTGGCAGGTGTCCTGCTAGCAACTTTTTTTGCTGGTTTCCGGACGGTGGGTTTAGCTTGCCGAGGCTTTCCATCTCTCTTGGACGTTGCTTTTCGTGCTTGTTTGCGAGCCCCATCTCTGCGCGATGAGCGAGATAGATCGTTTTGCCCACTTTTTGCACGGCCCCTAAATTGCTCTCTAGAACGTGTGTCGGGGCGGCTCTTTCCATAACGTTTCTTGACCGCTTGATCTCTATAGGGAACGCCTTTTCGATGGA
>DEIL01000250.1 GCA_002352445.1 Desulfobulbaceae bacterium UBA2775 | reverse complement strand
CAGAGAAAGTACCGGGAGATACTCAAGCCAAATCGTAGATGTTTTAATAGGCAGAGAAAAACTGATTGAAGGATTAAATACTTTGACTCCAGGTGTACAGCGAGCATTAGTTTGTGGCCTTTTTTAAAGGTGCCCATAACCAATAAGGATTGAGTCCGATCCGCGAAGCGGTCGGTTCAATCCATTGTTCAAGAAGCCCGGTCTATCCGGCAGGAAAATTTCCTATAGGGGAATGCTAAAAAAGGCCTGTGTTTTTGGCGAGGTCGGAATGTAAGTGAGGAGATTTAGACAGTCTGTTTTTCATCGTTCCTGTGGTTGGTGACATATGCAGAGTTATAATCGTGCGTTGTGAAGCTCGTGTAATCGACATATCTTGGTTAATCAGGCGCACTGGTTCATTCACCCGTGCAATCAGTTTTAAAAGGGCGTAAAAATGTACTGCGTTAAAGCTGAGGACTCGTTTGTTACTACCCGGCCGGTCCCCCTGGCGTAGACACAGGTAACGGCGGAACAAAGAACTTAAAGATCAGTGTTCCGCCACAATGTTTGCATACCGGTTCAGACAAAGGCTCCGGTTGACAGGGTTCCGCTGTTATCTTTACCCCGACAGTCCTGGCGATAATGGCTTTCAGCCGATCTAGAGCCACAGAGCATGAAGGGTGCATGAAACCGTAATAACGGATCTTCATAAAACCCTTGGGCAGGACATGCTGGAGGAAACGACGAATAAACTCATCCGGCGTGAGCTTCATGGTTCTTGGCCGGTTGCTCTTTTTCTTTTTGTATGCAACAAAAACAGTCTGTTTATCAGTCTTGATCCTGCTGTCGGAGACGGCTACCTTGAAGACATAGGTGGCCAGATATTGCGTTGCCTGCACACTTTCTCCGACAGACTGACAGTTGACATTCCATGCGGGTTTCCAGGCAGAGGCAGGGATCTTGTTTAAAAGGCCTTTTTTCTTCATCAGATCCTTGAACTTGGCCTTGTAGATAATGCCGAGCGGAATTACCGGCAGGTAGAAGTTATTTTTTGATCTGTGACAGGAGAGATCTTTTTTGTTTAACGCACAACCGGCAACGACATAATGGATATGTGGATGGTACTGCAACTGCCTGCCCCAGGTATGCAGTACCCCGTAAAAGCCCGGCAGATCACCTCCAATATGCCGGGGATCTGCCGCTAATTTTTTCAGGGCCTGTGCTGATGCTGCAAACAGGGCTGAATATGCTGCTTTCTGGTGAGACCGGATAAAGCTGCGTATCTGTTCGGGCACGGTGAAGGTTATCATAAAATGAGAACCCGGTAGACGTGCCTGTTGCTGTTTCATGAGCCACTTCCTGGTTTTCTGGTATTGACAGTTTGGACAATGCCGATTGCCGCAGGAAAGGGGCACGTACTGCGTGGTTTTACAATCAGCACATTGATAGACACAGGTGCCGTATACATCAGTTTTACAAGCTATGATTGCCCGTATGACCTTCTTGTGTCCGGCAGGCATTGTTTTGCTGTAACGGTCAAGATATATCGGTCCATGCTCTTTGAAAATATTTTTAATTGTGCCCATGTTCCAGACCTCCCATGACCGAGTTGATCAGGTCACAGGCATTTTCCAGGCCTGCCCGGGTGAGATGGAGATAGGCCATGGTTGTTTCAAGGTTGGCATGCCCCATGTTGCGTTGAATGATTCTGAGGTTGACCCCGGCCTCCAGCAAATGAGTGGCATAGGAATGCCGCAAGGTATGGATGGATACTCTGCGTTTTTGTATTCCTGCTGCAAACCTGGCTTTGCGGAATGCTGCCTGCACACTGCTTTTCGACATGGGCCTTTTTGCTCCGTGCCCATCTTTTCCGCTTCGTCCTAAAGCCGGAAAAAGAAGAAGATTATTTTTATGGATAGCCCAGTACTGCCTGAGTAGAATCAGGGTGGATTCCGGCAGAGGAACATAGCGATCCTTTGCCCCCTTCCCCCGATGAACGTGGATCATCATCCTTTTCGAATCAATATCGGTTACCTGAAGATACAACCCTTCCTGTAGCCTGAGCCCACAGGAATAGACAGTGGAAAGAAAGGCATAGTTGTGGAACATCCTGACCTTGGCAAGTGCGTCTCTGACCTCCTCAATGCTGAGAATATCAGGAAGCCTTTTTTCATTTTTGACTTTGAGGATATCCAAAGTGTGCCAATCACGGCGGGCAACATTTTGAAAGAAGAAGCGAATCCCGTAATAGGATATGCGCATGGTGGACGGCGCCCATTTGCTTACGTTGCGCCGATGGAGAAAATAATCCTGCAGTTCTTGCTCGGTAATCTTCTCCGGTGTTTTGTCGTAGAATCCGGCAAGCAGACGAACCGCACGCACATAGCATTGCCTGGTTTTATCGCCTTTGCCGGTCAACTGCAGGGCTCTGTCTGTTTTTTCGTACCAATCTGTCATCATGATCATTCTCCTGTATACGGATTAAAAATTACCGCTTTAACAAGCGGCCCTATAAGGATATGATCGTAATGAAAAAACTATGTAATACTAAAAAACTTGATGGATGTAGAAGACTCCGGACGGAGTGTTGAGATGGGAACTGCCGCGTAGCGGCTTACTTGAA
>DEIL01000244.1 GCA_002352445.1 Desulfobulbaceae bacterium UBA2775 | reverse complement strand
CCCCCCCGTTAATCAAACCTCTGTTGCTAAAACTCACCTGGTTTCATCCAGATTAAATTCAAGGATAGACCACCAATTCCTGTCAAAACAATCGATTATTAACTTGACCCGCCAGAGGTTCAAAGATAGTGTAAACTTGCTTCTCTATGATGGCGTCGTAGAAAGTTCGATCTCCCTCGTTGTCGGTTTTTGTCTATATAGTTTTATATGAAAGTCATGTTCGCTCCCAGGCCGGGAGGGATTACATTACTTTCATGTTTTGTTGTGAAATTCATTTCATGGGTGTTAATGCGATAAAAAAAGGTCTGACACACAATGACATTCCTTTTTCTTTGACAACTGAAAGCAGAAGCTTTATCTATTTAATCAGACCATTAAATACAGGCAAACCCGCAACCATTGCAAAAAGGAATGGTAGAAAACTCTATGAAACCGACTCTACTCACTGCAGTCCTCTGCTGTTTCTCTCTATTGGGCGGAACATCCCTCGCTCAAAACCGTATAGAATCAAAACAGCTTGATATCCCAGAGCTTTGGACTGCCGAGAATGCAGTTGCATTTGCAATTTCCGGCAACCCCGACAGTTTCATCGCTCAAAAACGTATCGAAGAAGCTCAGGCAACAGCCGAAATGGCAAAAGCAGCGGACTATCCCCTTATTAACCTTTCTGCTGAATATGCACAAACCAACACACCCATGTACTCTTTTGGCAATATTCTCAACCAAGGTGCTTTTGATAACAGTATAGACTTTAACGACCCGGGGAGAACCGATAACCTCAACCTCAAGGCTCTCATCGCGTATCGCCTCTACAATGGCGGTCGGGATAAGGCTGAAATCGAAGCCGCCTTAGCTACGACTGAAATGTCAAAATCGGATCTTATTGCAGTTCATCAGCGCCTTGGATTTGAAGTTATAAAGACCTTCCAGGCAATTGTTCAGGCTGAAGAGATGGTCAAGGTTCAACAAGCCTCTCTGGATGCAATCACTGTCGCCCTGGATGTTGGCAGAGCCAGATACGATGCCGGCGACCTCCTCCGGGGAGACCTGCTTAACCTGGAACTCCAGCAGGCACGAGCCAGTGAAGATCTGATTCAAAGCCAACATAACCTGGAGTTGACGAAACGAAGCTTTTTGAACCTACTCGGCCTACATGACGGAGAGGTAGTCTTGAGTGACACTAAAGGAGCCATACAACAGTTGCCTGAATCGATCAATTATCAAAATCGACAGGAATTAAAACATCTGCTGGCAATGGAACAGGCAAGCCTTGCCCTGTTAAAAAAAGCGGAAGGAGGCAGGCGTCCAACGGTTGATGCTTTTGCCAGTTATCAGATAGATGCAGGCGTGGTGTTAGAGGAAGCTGGTGACTCATGGCTGGCAGGAATAAAGATGGATTACAACCTTTTCGATGGCAGGAGAACCTCCTCCGAAATCGCAAAGGCTAAATCTCAACTGCAGGGAATACGAGGCCTCATCCAAAAAACAGAACTAGCCCTGAATCTTGAAATTCAACAGGCAGAGCTTAACTATCAGCAGGCGGAAAAAAGATTGAGCGTAACAGATAAAATGGTCACAGTTGCCGAGGAAGGGACACGTCTCAGCAGAGTCAGATTCAAGGAAGGTGTGATTCTGGCTTCAGATCTTATAGACTTTGAGCTGCGGTTATCAGATGCACACGCAAGACAGCTTGCAGCCAGGGCTGGATATCAGGTAGCGATTGCCAGTCTGCGCAGAGCAGCAGGGCTACCGCAATTTCCGAACACAGAGAAGACAAGAGAGGAGCTTCAATAATGAAGTGGTATAGATTAACAGGGATTCCGTTTTTTGTAATTTTGACTACAATCATCCTTGGCGGCTGTAAAAATGATGCAGCCGATCATAGACAACAGACTGTGAATCTTCCAGCAGTCACTGTTACAGTAGCAAAAGTGGAAAAGAGTATTGCAGGAAATCAGGTTGAAGTTGTCGGCACTGTCCAGGCTGTTGAGCAAGCTGAAATCGCTGCAAAAATCAGTGGCAACATAATTAATCTTCCTGTTGATCTGGGTTCCCGTGTCCAAAAAGGCGACCTTTTGCTCGAAATCAAGGCGGGAGAAATATCGGCTAAACTACAACTGGCAAAAGCACAACTTGAACAGGCAAAACGAAACCTTACCAGAGAAGAAAACCTCCTGAAAAAAAAGGCGGCAACTCCGGAGACTGTAAAATCTCTGGAAGACCAGATGCGTATTGCCCGGGCTGCCCACAGAGAAGCTTCAACAATGCTTGAATACACCAGGATTACAGCACCTTTTACCGGCATTGTTACCCGCAAGCTTGCTAATATCGGAGACCTGGCAACTCCCGGGAAACCCTTGTTGAATTTGGAAGGAGAGAATAATCTGCAGGTTTTAACAGATATCCCGGAGGCGATGATCCTGGAAATAAATAAAGGTGATATCCTCTCAGTCTTCATCCCTTCAGTTAACCTGACCATCCAGGGTAAGGTGGCTGAAGTTGCCCCCACCGCTGATCCTGCCTCACGAACGGCCCCCATAAAACTTAAAGTCCCTGCAAACAAACAACTCAGGTCAGGCCAGTTTGCCAGGGTAACACTTGCCATGACCCCGGCGGAAACACTTACCATCCCATCTTCAGCAGTCACTACCTATGGCCAGATGGAAATGGTCTTTGTAGAAACAGATGGTAAGGCGAAACTACGCCTTGTTCGATCAGGAGCCGGAAGTCAAGACCGGATCGAAATCTTAAGCGGCCTACAGGAAAATGAAACTGTTATTGTTTTCGCTAACACCACCCTGACTGATGGTCAACCGATAATCATCCAATAGAAGATGATAATCCGTAAAATAGATTATGAAAACAGACAATAAAAACAGCATGGGCTTTGCGGGACGCCTTGCCTCCGCCTTTATTACCTCGAAACTGACCCCTCTCGGTATTATCGCTTCTCTGCTGCTGGGGTATCTCGCCATCGCAATGCTCCCCCGGGAAGAGGAACCACAGATCAAAGTGCCGATGATCGATGTCATGGTTTCCATGCCGGGTGCCTCTCCAAAAGAAGTGGAAGAACGGCTTTCTATCCCCATGGAAAAACTGCTCTATGAACTGCCGGGGGTAGAATATATATATTCCACTTCCATGCAGGGTCAGAGTCTGCTTGTTGTACGGTTCTTTGTCGGGGAAAGCCTTGAAACATCTATTGTCAGGCTGAACCAGAAACTGGCTACAAATTTTGACAGGATTCCCAGGAGTGTTCAAAAGCCTCTCGTAAAACCCCACACCATCGATGATGTACCAATCATGGCACTCACTTTCCATGGTGAAAATTATGACCATTACACTCTGAGACGACTAGCAGCCCAGGTCGACGACTCCATCAACAATATCAGTGAAGTGGCGGAAACAAAGCTTATCGGTGGAACGAAGCGACAACTCACAATCCATTTTGATCCATTGCTTCTGGCCTCACGCAACCTGACCCTGGATGAGCTTGCTCCCCATATTCAACAAGTCAACAGCCAGGTGCATTCAGGGAATCTCAAATCCCTTAACCAGGAAATTCTCCTGCAGACCGGTACATTTCTTGAAAATTCTGATGAAATAGGCCGAGTAGTGGTCGGTGTCTATGGTGGAAATCCGGTCTATCTCAACGATGTGGCAAGCATCACCGATGGTCCGGAAGAACCTTCAAACTATGTGCTTTACGGCGAACCTGAGAACAAGAGTCGCGAAGCTGCTGTTACGCTCTCTATTGCAAAAAGACCGGGAGCCAATGCAGTATCGGTTGTACATGATGTGGAAGAACGGCTGGAGAGTTTAAAGGGAACATTAATTCCTGCGGACCTGGAAATAACCATTACTCGGAACTATGGTGAAACAGCCGCAGAAAAGTCAAATGAACTCCTTTTCCATATGGGCATTGCTGTTTTCGGGGTTGCCCTGCTCATTCTCTTCTTCCTGGGCTGGCGTGAGTCGATCATCGTTATGCTGGCTATCCCGTCAACCTTGGCACTTACCCTGCTTGTTTTTTACCTTTATGGCTATACCCTTAACCGTATTACTCTTTTCGCCCTGATATTCTCTATCGGAATTCTGGTCGATGATGCCATCGTGGTAGTTGAAAACATTGTCCGCCATCTTCGATTACCGATAAATCGCGGCCGATCTATGACCGAAGTGGCCATAGAAGCTGTAGAGGAAGTGGGCAACCCAACTATTCTCGCAACCTGGGCGGTGATAGCCGCAATATTGCCCATGGCTTTTGTCGGGGGACTGATGGGGCCCTATATGCGCCCTATCCCTATCGGGTCATCCGCGGCAATGGTGTTTTCTCTTATTATCGCTTTTACCGTCACCCCCTGGGCGGCAACCCATATTCTAAAAAAAGCGGAAATAGGTGATGCTTCACACGGTGAAGAGACAGCCCCGGACGATTGGTTTACCCGAATCTATCACAGGATCATGGATCCATTGCTGGCTCATGCGGTATGGCGAGCCGGGTTTTACATAATCATTACTGCCATGCTGCTTGCCTCCTGCTCAATGGTATACCTGGGGATGGTCAAGGTAAAAATGCTGCCCTTTGACAATAAAAGCGAATTCCAGGTAATCCTCAATATGCCTGAAGGATCCAGCCTTGAACAAACCAATCGGGTTGCCATGGAGATGGCCGATGTGATCAACGAAGATCCAGCAGTTGTCAATCACCAGATTTACACGGGAACGTCCTCTCCCTATAACTTCAACGGCCTTGTCCGTCACTACTTTATGCGACAGGGGCCCACTGTTGCTGATATCCAGGTAAACCTGCTGCCAAAATCCGAACGTACTCTGCAAAGCCATGATATTGCCAAAAGAGTCCGGCCCGCTATTGCCGAAGTAGCGAAAAAATATGGTGCAACCGTTGCCGTAGCTGAAGTGCCACCCGGTCCACCGGTACTGCAGACCATTGTTGCAGAAATATATGGGCCCACCAATGAAGCGAGAGTCAAACTTGCAAAAGAGGCAAAAGAGATTCTCCATTCCACTACAGGTGTAGTTGATATCGACTGGTTCCAGGAGGCGGAGAGAAATCGTAAAATTATAACTGTGGACAAAGAAAAAGCTGCATTAAACGGCATCTCAGAACAGCAGGTTACCCGGGCAATTACAACAGCGGTTAAGGGACTTACCCTCGATCTTTATCATCAGCCTCTGGATAAAGAGAGTATCAACATCGTTCTTCAGCTGCCTCCTCAATATAGGGCAAGAGTTGAAACACTTCTCAATATTTCACTCCGGTCAGAAACAAACCCTGGTGCCCCCCTCGTCCCCTTGAGAGAGCTTGTACATGTTTCGGAGAAGGTGATAGAACAGCCTATTTACAGAAAAAACCTCAAGCCGGTTATCTACGTTACAGGGGATGTTGCGGATCTGGTGGAAAGCCCGGTTTACGCCATTCTGGAGATGAATAAAAAACTGGCCGAACTCGATGGTCGCGACTTTGGCGGCAGAGAAGAACGGGTAAAAATATACAACTTGAACCAGCCCTTCTCTGAAGCTGAACCTTCCATGAAATGGGATGGGGAATGGCATATAACCCTGGAGGTTTTCCGGGATCTGGGACTGGCCTTCTGTGTTGTGATGATCCTGATCTATATGCTAATGGTCGGCTGGTTCAAAAACTACCTTACGCCGCTGGTGGTCATGGCGGCCATCCCCTTCTCGCTTATCGGCATCCTGCCTGCTCACTGGGGATTCGGTGCTTTTTTTACGGCAACCTCGATGATCGGTTTTATGGCAGGTGCAGGTATCGTCGTACGTAACTCAATTATTCTCATCGACTTTATTGAACTGCGTATCAAAGCAGGCGATCCTTTAACTAAAGCGGTGGTGGATGCAGGAGCTATTCGCTTCCGGCCCATGCTGCTTACCGCTCTTGCGGTAGTTATCGGAGCCTCGGTTATCCTTGCCGATCCGATTTTTCAGGGCCTTGCCATCTCACTTATGTTCGGTGAGATCGCCTCATTGCTGGTGAGTCGAATGGCTGTACCTGTCCTCTATTACAGCCTGAAAAAACATCAGCATTAAAGTTTTCATTTCAACTTCATTCATATGAAAGCCATACGCTACCCCAAAAGAAAGGGGAGTTGGGGAGGTGTCATCATTATGAAGATATTTCGTGAGGGTTAGAGACAAATTTGAGAAAAAACCGAACTACTTCAGTTCCCCTGTCTTCTCCGTGATGGTGAGTTGTTTCTGCAAAGGCGGCCTGGCCATCATCACCGACTGTAATTACAGCCGAAGATCGTGTACCGTAGCCAGGGCTATCTATAAATATTGTGCTGAGCAACCGCTCCCATTCCTGCCCTATACCGGTATCAGGTAGAAGCCCATCCTGAGGACGGTGCCTGTCTCTAAGCCGGGCAAATATTTTTTCCGTCTCAACCAGATCTGTGTCCACCATAACAGCTTTGAGCAACTCCTTCCCTCTGACCACCTTAGGCCAGGGTGTATCAAGGAGATGGTTACTCAAGCCGTAAAAACCCGGCTCAAGCCGAGCATAGCTATTCTTCCGGTTGGTATAATAGAAAAGGTCATCACTCTCTCCGAGAATAAGATTGAACCCGTTAAACAGTGACGCCTTCCCACTCAATTCGTCTAAGAAATCTACCGCCGATATTTTCGAGTCGAGATAAGAGCGAAGTATTTCTCCTCTGGAAGGTGCATTTTCCAGCTGCCTGCCTCCTTCACGGTAATTGGTGAGGGCAGCAATTTTGCCAACCCGATTGACGCCAAGCCAAGTGCCTCCACCCTGCAAATCCAGTCCGGCCAGGATGGATTTTTCCTGATCAATAAAATCAAGGGGAGCTGTCGGTCTTTGCAAAAACTCATCACGATTGGCAGCAACCACCAGTTTATACCCTGGAGTAGTTTTGTAGGATAAAAAGAGAAGACACATTGATTTTCAGGACTCCCGGGGCCATACCTCATCATGCTTTTCTTCAACAAAATAACAGAATATCGGCCATTCAAACTCTTTTTTTGAAATGGGGCATCTCAAGGTGACTTTATGCTCACCAATGGCCGCTACCTCCCAGTCTCCACGCCTCCGACTTCCTTCAATATGAATTTTCTGGCCTACTCGGAAGGAATAAGGCGTAAAAACAGCAACATCATATTTCATAACCAATCACCATAGAAAAGAGTTTATTTATTGGACATAAAGCAAAAACAATTCAAAAGAGTATTAACGAGAGGCAATCCAAATTACTCTTATAAGAAGGTACTCTATGTTCAATGAGGATTCCCATCTCTTTTTGAAACTATAAGACAGTGGTCTTGCATTTACCCACAAAATGAGTAATTTGTATCCGGGTAATTGCTTATCCCCATCTTCCCCAATTAATTTTCAACCATTTTGTTGCACCTGTTTAATAGATGCTAATGCCGCCACAGATAGCTACTGCTGCCGTCGCAATTATCAAAGTTCTTACCCCGGTGGAAAGTTTTTTGATCCTCCGCAGAGCCAACCATCCATCAGATCCATGGTCCGGTCAGTTCTCATTCCCGGGGGGACGAAAAGAGGAAAAAGACAACAGCTTGCTCAAGACGTGTATCAGGGAAACTGTTGAAGAGGTCGGTGTTATACTCACCCCTGAAATGATGGCAACTAAACTCCCGGTAACTCCTGCCGGCAGGAATATGAAAAGTCCGGTGTGGGTGCAGCCGTTTATATTCGTTTTACAGAATCAGCCACCCGTTGTACCCGATCCCAGGGAAGTCCAAAGCATATGCTGGCTTAACTCTGAAAAGTTTCAAAACAAAAATTACCACAGGGAAGTTGAGCTTCTCCCCGATCGGTTCTTTCCTGCTTTCCCCCTTGAAGACTACTACCTGTGGGGTTTTACTTATAAACTGATGAAATCCATTCTCAACATGTGATGGCGTCGTAAAAAGTCCGATCTACGGCGTTGCAGGTTTTTATCAGCACCGAGGCATACNNCGAGGCATACCATATGTATGGCCTCGGCACTGATAAAAACACTGCGCCTTGTATATCAGACTTTTTAACTTAGCCATCTATAGCGGCAATCGACCTTTTTACGAGTTCATCAACATGTGACAATTGCACAAATCTTCTTCTCAGAAATATTGAAAGAGAGAAACTGTTTTGGAGAAATAAATGACTGAACATAGAAATGTCCTTGGTACTCCACTCGAAATATGCAGCGTAGAACCGATGACCGGCTTTACCCGGGAAGGCAGCTGTAAAGTCACCAATGATGATATAGGGGTACATGGTGTCTGTATCCAGGTAACCGAAGATTTCCTTGAATTTTCCAAAAACAAGGGCAACGATCTCTCGACACCGATGCCCATGTCCGGTTTTCTCGGCCTGCAGCCAGGCGACCGCTGGTGTCTCTGTGCCTCCCGCTGGAAAGAGGCCCTTGAACACGATGCCGCTCCCCGGGTAAATCTTCTGGCGACACATGAAGTCGCACTCTTCTTTGTAAGCCTCGAGGAGTTGCTCGCCCATTCACTGGATAATGGCCTCGCCTGAGAATGAAATCAAATTATTCTCCAAGGGTAACTTTTTATGTGTTAGCATGGAATCGTGCACTGGAGAGATGATTCGCAACTAACCCCGACGAGGGGGATTTATACGAAAGTCCTGTACTATTCGGGAGGAAAGGGATTCAGAGGGGTATTGCCACAACAATCCACAGCTGGCGAGGACGTTTGGCAACACCCCTTTGAATCCCGACTACATCATTTTCATAACAGTGAAGCGGTGTCATCGTTGTGGAATGTATTTCATGGGTGTTAGCACTAACAATAAATTCTGGAGTAGAGATGACAGATGACAGAGATACACCAACACAGGAAGCAAGCAGCGGGTTTTCCTGGAAGCAGGTTTTCGGTATGATAATAGCCTCTGTTTGTATAGCCGTTTTTGTCACAGCCTTTACTATAAAGATTTTTCTTTTTCCATCCCCTTTTAAGCCTGTTGTTCTCTCTGCCAAGGAAGAGCAGCAACTCAGCACAAAACTGGAACAGTTCGATGATTTGACTGTCAAACCCACGAAATCTCCCGATGATTCTACCAAAAATAGTACTCTGAAGCCTGAACAGTACAGCGAGGAAGGTGCTTCAAGGGAAATCAGTTTTTCCGAGCGTGAAATCAATGCAATCATGGCCAAGAATACGGATCTTGCTCAAAAACTGGCTATAGACCTTGCGGATGATATGGTGTCAATCAAGCTTCTGATTCCACTTGATCCTGACCTTCCCCTGATGGGCGGCAAGACCTTAAAAGTTAAAGCTGGAGCGGAGCTGGCCTATAGAGAGGGGCGGCCCCTGGTGAAACTGAAAGGTGTCAGCCTTATGGGAGTACCCATGCCTAACAGTTGGCTTGGCGGCTTGAAAAATATTGACCTTATCCAGGAATTTGGAGGCAATGACGGTTTCTGGAAATCATTTGCCGATGGAGTCGATGCCATCGTTGTCACCGATGGATTCCTTAAAATCAAACTGAAAGAATAAGACAGAGTCACTCACAGCTATTGAGGTCGTACAGGTTGTACAACGTCAAGACCTTCCTCATGGATAGAGTCCGACTCCATATTTCCCGTGGTATTGACAGGAGCAGGACCAGTACCGAAATCATCATCAACCGCCGATTCTTCCTGATCTGCCAGAAAGATAAGATTTGGATCAATGGCCATCATCTCCAACTCTACTCGCTCAATGTTCCCGGTGACCTTGGAAGTAATTTCAACATCAGGATACTTAACCAGGATATTTGTCAGCAGTTTTCTTGACTCAATGAGAAGTTTCTTTTTACCTTCCAGATCTGTGGTTTTGGTAAATCGAATGAACAGATCTGCGGCCCTTCTCCGATCAGCTTTGGCAGCCTGCAACGAGACCTCTTTAATCTTCTGTTCGGCCTTGACGGAGTACTCCGTATCAAGCAGATTTGTAAAAACTTCCAACGCCTCATCATAACGACTGCCTTTGACCAGCAGCATACCATTATTCCATTGCCGCTGCAGCTCCTGAATCTGTTCCATTCTCTCCGTTTCTTTATCAACAGCTTCGGCCAGGAGCAGCTCCTGATTCTTTTCTTCTATTATAACCTGTTTTTCAGTATCAAGAATATCTGGCGGCACTTCTTCTAAAAGCTCTACCGACTCTTCAAATTTCTTTTCAGTTTTCAGTTTATCAACTTTGGCAAGAAATCCATTAAACCAGAAATCAGCCCCTTCCATGGCGGCAAATTTAATATATTCAACGTTCGAAGATACCAGGGAATAGGGATATTCAGAGAGAAATTTATCCGCCTGCCGAACCACCTTATATCCATCAACTTTTGGTAAAAAGCCTAAATAATTACGTAAAAGTGACGAATATTCAGTAAGCTCATCACTGCCACGCCCCGATTGAGTAAGCAGAGACAGCTGCAGTTTTGCCCAATTTTCCAATCGTCCAAGCCTAAGATAATCTCCTGAGATTTTTTTATACTCAATTTCAGCCTCTCTGTAGTTTCCGGAAGCAGTATAGAGATCAGCCAGAACTTTCCGCAAAGAAACGAGATCTGTCGCCTGTTCTTTAGAGTCAGACATCTGTTCAATAACCTGTCGATAAATCTCAATCGCTTTTTCTTCCTGATGCAGATAGATAAGTCCATTTGCGTAGAGAATCCTGGTTCGTTGCTGAACAAGGCCAAGCTGATGCTCAGGGATTTGCATCCAAACCTGAACTACCTCCCCATGCTCGCCATTCTCAGCATGTCTCTCTATCAGTGTCTCCAATTGAGCGAGATCGGTGCCCTCTTCCCGACCACCCCAACCTACGCTACGTCCATCAGAATTTTCAAGCAGACGACCGCATGCACTTTCAAGAAAAGCGATATCATTCTTCTGAAGATCCAGAATCTCACCATTGCTTATTTTCTCCGTGGCAACCAATTTCTGCGACTGCAGTATTTTCCCCCGCAACGAGCTGTAACCGTTCATTACGGTTTGCAATCTGCGAAAACACTGCACCATCTCTACCACCACCTCCTGATCGAGTTCAAGATCAACAGATTGTCTGTCAAGGTCCTTCCAACGATCAAGCTTCCTTCCATATTCGAAAATCCTGTCGTTAACATACATCATGGAGGGAAGACCATCCTCAAGATCTTCTTCCAAAACAACTCCTTCACCGTTTTCAATTCCAAGGGAGCGAGGTTGATACGCTGATTTCCCTGCCCCGGAGTCCCCCGCTTCAACCTGGGACGGTTGTGAAGGGGTAACAGAAGGAGCAGGTGCCACAACTCGTGGTTGCTCAGGAATAGCGCAACCGCCCAGGATAAGGGTCAATCCTGCAAAGAGAGCATACAATATTGTTCTTTTCATAATTATTACTCAAATGGAAATTTATATCCGGTTTATGTTTATCAGAAATTCATGTGCTCCACAAAAGAAGAGTAAGTCTGGGAGCAACATGATTTTCATACAAACTCTCAGTCATTATTTAACAATTGAAATCAAATTACAACAATTCGTGTTAAAAATATCCCCTCACTGGGCCTCTGCTGATATTTTCCAGAACGGTTGAAAATTCCGCGCCGGTATAAACCGTCCGGCCTCAGTTTTTTTACCAAATGTCATTATCGATGGCTGGTACCGGGACAGCTCCGAAACCAGTTCCATTGGTTTACGGACTTTTCCTCCCTGTTGGGAATCAACGGCAACATTGAGTTGTCCAAGATCATCCCGCTTAAGTACCAGACCATAGAACGACAGATCAACGGGGTCAAGGCTACCGGCATAATCTTCTTCTATCAGGATTTCATTTACAATTTCACTCCAGGCAGGTAAGGCTCCGGTTGCTCCCGTAATACGGCTGTTTTTCCTTTTCATCGCCATATTATGATCAAAGCCAGCA
Source organism: Desulfobulbaceae bacterium UBA2775 (assembly GCA_002352445.1). Lineage (GTDB taxonomy): Bacteria > Desulfobacterota > Desulfobulbia > Desulfobulbales > Desulfocapsaceae > Desulfomarina. The sequence goes on along the minus strand of DEIL01000244.1, from coordinate 18,910 downwards.
TAGACACCAACGGCATACCCGTTTTCTACAGTCAATGCATCTCCACCATCAGCAACCCCCGGCAAATATCCGAAGAATGAAGCATTGGTATATCTGTTTGCCGTACCCGTCTTGCCAAGCAGAGGAATTTGAAGACCAAGATCTGTAATTTCCTTATTCTCCTCAAGTCCATCTGCAGATAACCTTACAGTCTTGTCGGCCTTTCGCCCCGTTCCGAACTTCACAATGTTCTCTAGAATATGACCGACAGCCAACCGGGTCTTTTTGTCCAGCAGTTTTCTGCTCTCAGCCCGAGATTGAAAGAGAATATCCCCCCCTGCCGACTCTATACGATCGAGAATGGCGAGAGAACTGTTGCTCTCCTCGTCAAACCCCTCCTCCAGGTCAGTATGTTCTGCATGTTCGGTTTCACCATACTGCATGACTCTGCCACTAACGAGGGCCTCGTACATCCTGGTGCTTTCGAGCAAAGTAACAACATTTGCACCGAGAGGAAAGGAAAGAACCGGTTCAAGATCACTCTTGATACCAAGTTCCTTCGCCAGTTTCACTAAATAGTGCAAACCGACTGTGATGCGGAAATCTCTGACTTTGGCCAGAGTTTCGAAGCTGTACGGCAAACCCTCCCGCAATTTCTCATATTCATATTCAACCTGCTTTTGGAGAATATCGAAGGCAGCAACAGAGAGGATTGAACCAAGCTTAACCTTTTGCCAGAACTGATAGCGATTACGAGTATCAATCCTCAGCAGGTAGGTCTGCAATTGTTTCCGATCAACCACTTTCAGTCCATCTGGCGATTCACCTGTTCTGTGGAATGACATCTCACCGGTCGTCTGGTTCATAAAAAGTGTGCTGAGTGGAATTGTAAATGGGTCGTACTCATAACTCCCTTCACTATTCTCAACTTCCGTTATGTATTTGCGAAGGTCACTATTCAGCGAAGCCAGAAGGAGATAAGATTTGCTCAAAATCTCTTTTCGAAGTTCTATCTCAGCTGTTTCATGTTTTTTCAAAGATGATTTTTTTTCGCTCAATTCCAGATCCAGTGATTCTGTGTATGTATCGAAGTGAAGACCAAAATGGAGTTCTTTGAGTACCCTATATTCCTCGGCCATTCCTTCAAAAATAAAATCTGTCTCCAGATTCTCTACCGCCTGACCATAAGCAGTGGCGTAAAGAACAGCCCGGTTGACGACAATACCATATTTATCTCTGACTCGTACCCTGTAAGCTCTGTACGGCTCCTCCTCACCGTTTACCACCCTTGGGGCCAGGTCAAGATGCTCTGCAACTTCACGAAACTGAGCAGGAGTAAGATGATCGCTAAGATGGGCTGTAAGCCAGACTGAGGCAACATTTTCTGAATGGACTCCGGCCCAACTCATCGAGACCCATTGGTGGGGACTCTTATGATCCGGCCTGGGAAAATAGGGCTGACCATGATAGATAAAAAGCTCTCGACTATTTTTCAACAGATCAGTGCTATTCCATCCAAGCTGCAAAGCCGCTGTATAAACATACGGTTTAAACGCTGACCCCATGGTTCTTTTGGCATAAACAGCACGATTGTAAAATCTGTTTTCCGTCCCCCCTGCCATTGCTTTTATCGCGCCATTTTTTAAAACCAGGGCACCTCCCTGTACTTTCGGGTACCGCTCAAGACTTAATAAAGCGGATGTTTCTTCAGCAGCTATCTGCCGCACACTTACCCAGACCCTGTCCCCCACCTCCAACTCCTCTAGAAGCAGTTTCAGGTCACCTTTCTTTAATTTACTCCACAACCCTCTCTGGTATTTTACTCTTGCAGTCAACATCCGCTGCAAACCTGCATGATCGATAATTCCCATACCGATTTTACTATCAAAAGAGATAGTAAGTTGTATATCTTTATTCTTACCCTCAATTTTATCGATATTGCCAAAGAGAAAGGCATCCTTTAAAATTACACGATCACCTTTATAATCAATCTCTGCAAGTTCTGTCTGTACCTCTTCTCTCTCGTATCCACGCATCCGGACATCAAGTCGGGAAAGTTCACTGCGGAGAATTGCAAGAGTTTTATCCTGCAGTCCTTTCTCGACAGTAGTGATAACACGCACTCCTGAGGTAGCAACATTGGTTATACCGTGAACAGCAAGTTCATCGAGAACTTTTTTTGAAGAAACAGCATCTTTTACCATCTCCATTACATAGTCAAGAGAGAAGCCGACTTTCCCCTTTTTAAAATCAATTTCTGAAGAAACAGCCTGATTATACGTATAGGTATCAATCATCCCCAGATCTCTCATTTTTCCAAGAACGTATTTTAAACGGGTCTTCGCTCTGGCATATGCTAGATCTGCAGCTTCTTTTGATTTTTTTATAAATGGATTGTAGTAGTTTGGCTGCTTAACACTGCCTGCAATAAACGCTGATTCAACAAGAGTGAGTTCTGACGGCTTTTTGTCAAAGTAATACCTGGCAGCAACCCCAAGACCATGGCCATTGCCGGACACATAAAACTGATTGGCATAGAATTCGAAAATATCTTCTTTGGAATAGTGATACTCAAGCCTTAAAGCAAAAAGCAACTCCTTGAGTTTGGCCTCATAGGATCGTGCATTTCTCCTGAAAAGATTTTTGGCAGTCTGCTGGGTAAGCGTACTTCCACCCTGCACAACGCGACCCGCCTCTATGTTCTTGATCATTGCCCGTATGATACTGACAATATCGAATCCCATATGTTGAAAAAATCTATCGTCTTCAGAGGCCACCAGTGCATAGACAAAATCGTCCGAGATATCACAATAGTGCACGTATTGACGATGTGCCTTATCAAAGAACACACCCAGTTTCGTTCTGCCGTCACTATAAAAAACATGACTCTCCTTACCGAGAATCCTCTGTATGTTTTCGACCCTGATCTCCTCCCCCGGCTGAAGGACAACAGCCCAGTACAGCCCCCCAGCCGCACAGAGTCCGGCTAATACTGAGAAGGCTATAAAGAAAAGAAAAAACTTTTTCAACATCGAAATATATGTTTAAATGGAAGATTAAGGCTGGAAAGCACGTTCAATTTTAATAGACTGCGACACTATTATCGGTTCAGGATGGCATGAATGTACAAGGTTATATGAGATATCTCAACAGACTTTTATGGAGAGAGGCTTATCGTCACCTCCGGCTTTTTATAGCAGCTTCAGCTAGGGTGTACCTGTTATGAACTATACCTTCAATACTCTTATCAAACTTGTCCTCTTTTTCTTTGCTGCTGTCATATTGTCCAGTTGCGCCGACAAAACCACTGTAACCACTCTTTCCGACCCCCCCGAACCCGTAATTCATGAAACAAATGAGGAAGATGAGTCAGATCTGCAACTTGTAGAAACTGAATCCGGAATGTGCCTTGATGAAGAACTGATCGCCCTTGGAGAGACCGGACTCTGGAATATAGAAAGTACGCCTGTCTCTGTTTCACCCAGGGAAGATGTGCGCTACGATTTTCCTGTTGTGATGAATAAACAGGTTGGTATGTACCTCGATCTTTTCCAGAACAAACAGAGAAGACAATTCAAACAATGGCTTGAACGATCGACAAAATACCAGACTCTCATGGAGGCAGAGTTAGCCAGTGCCGGACTGCCCCTCAATTTAGTCTACCTTTCGATGATTGAAAGTGCATTCTATCCTCGTGCATATTCAAGATCACGTGCTGTCGGACTCTGGCAATTCATGAGCGCTACAGGCAAGGCATATCACTTAAAAATTGATAAATATGTTGACGAGAGGCGAGATGCTGCAAAATCAACCAAAGCAGCCGTACGTTACCTTTCTGATCTCTACAATGCCTTTGGTGACTGGCACCTTGCAGTAGCAGCCTATAATGGCGGACCCGGGAAAATACGGGGCGGCCTGAAACGATATAAAGTTGATAATTTCTGGGATCTGGCCAGCCACAAGTATCTGAAAATGGAAACAAAACGATATGTACCAAAATTGATTGCAGCGATTATTATTGCCAAAGATCCGGAAAAGTACGGTTTTTATGATATCCAATACGAGGAGCCTTTATGGTATGACCGCCTTGAAGTTCGCCCCGGCATGAGCCTGAGTGCAGTTGCAATGATCAGCAACAGCACCACCAGGGAAATCAAACAGCTGAACCAGGAGCTTCGAAAAGGTATAACCCCACTCAATAGAGCATCTTACACAGTTAACATCCCCCCCTCTTCCGCCTCTCTGGCAAAAAGTAATTTAAGCAGACTACACTCAATGGTCAGTACCGATTTTAAATCCCACAGGATAAAAAAAGGTGATACACTCTCAAAAATCTGTGGAAAGTACGGCGTAAACAAAACAACCATTCTCAAGGTCAATAACCTGCACAGCAGCAAACTCATTGTGGGGCGAAATCTGAGAATCCCCTACACTACAGTGACCTATCAGCTATTGCCTGCAGGATCGAAAAATGCCACAGCAGCTTTTAAAGAGAACCTGATACTACATCGCATTAAACCGGGGGAGTCTGTCTCTAAAATTGCAAAAAAGTATAATGTCCCTGAGAGAATGATTGTCGAATGGAATGGCCTTACAAGTGTACATAGGATTCGTGCAGGTCAGCAGTTATCCCTTTATATAAATCGAAATGGTAAACATGCTGATGTGGCCAAAACAGCCTATTCTACTGCCGACGCAACACCTCCTGGACAGCCGGAAAAGAATGGTAAAATTGCATTTTTAAGCGCAGATAAGAAAAAAATCCATATCAGCGCTTCCTCAAATCCATATCGATGGTATCAGGTGCAGAATGGAGACTCCCTCTGGACAATCTCCAGAAAATTCAGAACATCCACCGCAGAAATCAAAAAGTGGAATAATCTCAAATCCAATTTAATTCATCCAGGAAGCAGACTAAAACTCAAACTGAAAAAGGTCTAACTCCCCAGAACACTTTTTAACGGACTGCTACCCTCCCGGCTCTCCCTTTATACGAACTTTTAAGATGACAACCACCTTAATGATGCCTATCTTGCAGAAAATTTCTGTTCAGGCTGCACCTGCTTACAAACATTTAAAAATTTCCGGTCTATTCGGGTTAGATGATTAAAAATATAACATGACAGATTCACCTTTTCCTGCCAACGAATACAGTAACGATGTTCATGTCTTAGAGAATGACGACAGAACCATTATCCTTGTGGGAACAGCTCACATTTCCCAGGAGTCTGTAGATCTTGTCAAAACTGTAATAGAGCAGGAGCAGCCCGATTGCGTCTGCCTGGAACTTGATGACCAGAGATACCAGGCACTTTCCCAGAAAAAGAAATGGCAGTCTCTTGACCTCAAAAAAATTATCAAAAACAAACAGCTCTCAACCCTTCTTATCAGTCTTCTGATGGCATCCTATCAAAAACGGCTGGGGGGAACACTGGGAGTTAAACCCGGGGCAGAGCTCCTTGCTGCCGCTGAAACCGCAAACCATTATCAGATTCCAATTTCACTGTGTGATAGAGATGTTCGCATCACCCTGCGCCGGGCCTGGAAGTCAACATCATTTCTCAAAAAAGGCTACCTGCTCTCCTCATTACTCGTAAGCCTCTTCGATAAAGAAGAAATTACAGAAGAAAAGCTCGCAGAACTTAAACAGAAGGATGTTCTCTCAGAGCTTATGGATGAAATGGGTGAAACCCTGCCCGATTTGAAGAGAGTTCTCATTGATGAGAGAGATATCTTCCTGACCGAAAAAATCAAAACATCCCCCGGGAAAAGAATTGTAGCAGTTGTCGGAGCCGGTCATGTTGCAGGGATGAAAAAACAGTTCAACAGCAACAACCAGGGTCAGATTAGTGAAATTTCCAAAATTCCTCCGGTTTCGAAAGGTTTTAAGCTTGCAGGTTGGGCCATACCTCTTCTCATTATCAGCTCAATCGTGGTTATAGGAATGCAAAAGGGAGCCTCCGATGCCGGAGCCAATGTACTCTTCTGGATAATGGCAAATGGTATCCCTGCAGCCATCGGCGCATTACTGGCTTTTGCTCACCCACTGACCACAATAGGTGCCTTTGCCTCAGCACCGCTTACCAGCCTGACCCCAGTTATCGGGGCGGGATATGTAACAGCCTTTATCCAGGTGATGACCCGACCCCCTGTAGTTAAAGAGTTTGAATCTGCCGGGGACGATATTGCCACCCTGAAGGGCTGGTGGAAGAACAAACTACTCAGGGTATTTTTAGTCTTTCTGTTAACCGGGCTTGGCTCAGCAATAGGAACGTGGGTAGGAGGTTATGAAATTTTCAAGAATCTTGTCGGATAAATAATCGTATAAAAAACAACCTTACAAACTCCTATATGAGGATATCTAATAAATGTCGGATGAAAACCTGGGGCCTGCTCAAGAGTTGACTATAAAACAGAAGAAATATTTAAAGGGATTGGCTCACCCCCTCTCACCAGTTGTCAAAATCGGTAAAGAAGGTTTAACCGAAGGACTACTTGGAACCATTGAGACGGAACTTCTCCACCATGAGCTAATTAAAGTCAAGATCGGAAATAACAGTGACGTGAAAAAAACAGAGGCTGCACAACTTATTCCTGATCAAACGTCAAGTGCACTCGTCCAGCTCATCGGCAAAACTCTCATCCTCTACAAAGCCAACCCAAAAAGACAAAAGGATAAAAGGATTATATTCAAGACAGGGTAATAAGTGGTGTAGGCCTGTTTTGAGAAGCAATTATCATTTCTGGCCCCCTGCTATTTGAAAGGATTCTTTCCGCCTCAATTGTAGCCAGCTCGGGAGTATTATTTGTATCACTCAAGTGTGCAAGAACGATCATCTGCAGCTGGTCGGAGAGAACTTTCTTTAAGAAGGCCGCCCCATCCTCATTTGACAAATGCCCCTGACTTGACCGTACCCGCTGTTGCAGCGATAAAGGATAAGGTCCATTTTTTAACATCTCCGGGTTGTGGTTGAATTCAAGGATAAGTCCATTACATCCAGTCAGCCTTCTCTCCATGAGATGAGACACTTTACCAGTATCAGTACAGTACCCCAGGGACAGTTTATCGTTTCCAATGACAAACCCGACAGGATCAGCAGTGTCATGGGATATCCGAAATGATCGTATTGTGAGATCCTGAAATTCAATACGATCCCCCGTCTCAAACTCGATACGCTGATACAATCTTCCGAGACGCTTCTCCCCGGCCTCAAATGTACCCAGGTTTGCAAGTACTGGAATGGAGCACCGCCTGGAAACAACACCGACCCCGCCTATATGATCATTGTGCTCATGGGTAACACAAATTGCCTTGACATCGGAAAGGTCGCGGTCAATAGAATGAAGCCGTTTTGCCAGTTCTTTACCGGAAAATCCGCCATCAATCAGAATGGCTGTTTTCCCACTTTCTATATAGACGGAATTACCGCGGCTGCCACTACCTAAAACTGAGAATCGCATTCTGTCATAATCCGGTATGACCAAAGCCGCCGGTTCCTCTATCTGTTGTATTCAACTCACTTACAATATCGAGTCGTGCTTTTGCTACAGGCGCAAGTACAAGCTGAGCAATGCGATCACCCCTTCTTACCGTAAACACAGCTTTGCTTAGATTGATTAAAGCTATCTTCACCTCCCCACGATAATCCTCATCAATTGTACCCGGACTGTTAACTACAGTAATTCCATGTTTTACAGCAAGACCACTACGCGGACGTACCTGCAATTCATACCCTTCCGGAAGTGCCACAGCAAAGCCGGTTGGCAGCAGTACAATTTCTCCAGGATCAATGCTCAAAGTTCTATGTACAGCGGCCTCTACATCCATCCCCGCTGCTCCCACAGTCTCATATTGCGGTAGATTCAGGTCCTGTTTATCTGTTGGAGAAAGCCAACAGAACTTTATGCGTTTTCCTACCATAATGGGACAATTATTATTTCTCTAACAATTATGATCATTATCATAAAAGTAACAAAAAAAAGCCGACTCCTTGTTAAAGAGCCGGCTTTTCTAATCCCGCAACAGCCGGAATAAAATTATTTTTCAAGCAGCGCCTTGCGACTTAAGCGGATCCGGCCACGGTTGTCAACATCAAGCACCTTGACCTCCATAATATCACCTTCACTTACCACATCACTCACTTTCCCTACTCTTTCATGAGCAAGTTCAGAGATATGAACAAGGCCGTCAGTTCCTGGTAGAATCTCCACAAAGGCACCGAAATCTTTTATTGTCTTTACAGTACCTTTATAGACTCCGCCAACTTCAGCCTCTGCGGTAATAGCTTTTACCTTTTCAACAAGAGCATCGGCAAGGTCACCATTTAAGGCAAACATTTTTACCAGTCCGGAATCATCTACCTCAATTTTGGCATCAAATTCGGCAGACAATTCTTTGATGATTTTTCCCCCTGGTCCAATAATGTCACGTATTTTATCCTGGCTGATCTTGTGAACAATATACTTCGGAGCATGGTCAACAACCCCATCACGAGCTTTGGCTATCCCTTTTTCCATCTCAGAGAGGATATGTATACGCCCCTCTTTCGCCTGAGAAAGTGCATTGCCCATGATTTCGCGATCAACACCATCAATTTTAATGTCCATTTGCAGTGATGTTATTCCATCACAGGTGCCAACTACTTTAAAGTCCATATCTCCCAGATGATCCTCATCACCTAGAATATCTGATAAAATAACAATCTTCTCACCTTCTTTGATCAACCCCATGGCGATACCGGAAACAGGCCGCTTTATCGGTACACCGGCATCCATCATAGCCATACTCCCGCCGCAGACTGTTGCCATGGAGGAAGAACCGTTAGATTCAAGGATCTCAGAAACTACTCTGATAGAATAAGGAAACTCCTCCTCAGAAGGTAACACGGCTTCCAGCCCCCGTGCAGCCAGGGTGCCATGGCCAACATCACGCCGGGAAGGACCTCTAAGAAACCGCGCTTCTCCAACACAATACGGAGGAAAGTTATAGTGAAGCATGAATCGTCTCAGTTCCTCACCATTCAAAGTTTCTACACGCTGCTTATCGCGTTCACTTCCCAGGGTAGCAGTAACCAGAGCCTGTGTCTCGCCCCGGGTAAAGAGAGCAGAACCATGGGTTCGAGGCAGATATTCAGCTTCACAGGAGATGGAACGAATTTCATCAAATTTGCGCCCGCCAATCCGAATTTCATTCTCGGCGATTTTATTCCGCATAAATGATTTTTTATACGATGACAGGAGATCTTTGATACTGTTTTTCTGCTCTCCCGTTTCATCCAGCTCAGCAAGGACAGAAGCTTTCAGCTCGTCGTAAACCTTTCCACGTTCAATTTTATCAGAAGTGTTAAAGACTTTTTCCATACCTGTCGCAGCTACTTTACGAATCTCTTCCAGAAGTACCTCGTCAACAACAGGAGCTTCGACCTCACGTTTTTGTTTACCTACTGATCTCTGCAGCTCCTCCTGCAAATCGATCAATGGCTGCAACTGCTCAAAAGCAAAGAATATGCCGGAAAGCACTTCGTCTTCACTCAACTCATCCGCCTTACCTTCAACCATTACAACCGCCTGACGAGTACAGGCAACAACAATATCCATTGAGGATTTCTTCAATTCTGAAACAGTTGGGTTCAGAACGTACTTTCCATCGATGCACCCCACACGTCCACCTGCTACCGGACCGTTAAACGGCACATCAGATAGAGTCAAAGCACAGGATGCTCCGGTCAAGGAAAGAATATCCGGTAAATTTTCCTGATCTGCAGAAAGAACGGTAGCAATAACCTGTGTTTCAGAACAATATCCGTCCGGGAAAAGTGGGCGAAGAGGACGATCTGTTATGCGGCAGGTCAGCACTTCATTATCACTGGGCCGACCTATTTCCCGCCTGAAATAATTCCCTGGTATCCTGCCCACTGAGGCGAGTTTTTCTTGATATTCAATTGTAAGAGGCAAAAAACCGAGTTCAGGTTTACTCTCTTTTGCACCTACAGCCGTAACAAGCACTACAGTGTCTCCACACCTGATCACAACCGAACCTGATGCCTGTTTGGCAATCTTGCCGGTTTCGATGGAAATCGTTTTCCCATCTATTTCAGTTTCAACTTTATTAAACATATTTTCTCCAAATGTTTAGCATCGGGAAAAGCCTAGGAGCCTGTCCGAGAATGCATTTTGCCCAAACTCTTGGTTTTTTTAAAAAAATAATACTCGCAGGTAAGCTTAGACTCCGATATCACGTATATGGCTGAGCTTATTTTTATGTAAAACCTCGATTTTAACCAAAATGCTTATTCTCGGACAACCTCCTAGCGTCATGTTAATTGACTGGATTATCCACCAGCCCCGTATGCTTTTTTTAGTGCCTTACTCTTAATTTCCTTACTTTTATGATAGAATTAAACAATTATTTTTCATATCAAAATGTTAGGAATCACCACCAAGGCAATTATCCCGTTTATCGGGGTATGGTCTTCCTTAAATAATAAAAACCTCAAGCAGTTTTCCCATTCGGGACTGCTTGAGGTAATCGTTTATACTCTACCTGAACCAACCAACACGATGTGGGTTGGTAATAGCATTTATTTACGGAGACCAAGTTCCTTCAGTATCGTTCGATACTTGTTAACGTCTTTTTTCTTCAGATAATCAAGCAGACTGCGACGCTGACCTACCATTTTTAGGAGCCCCTGCCTTGAATGATGATCTTTTTTATGAATTTTAAAGTGCTCGGTAAGGTACATAATACGATCTGTAAGAAGAGCAATCTGCACCTCTGACGACCCTGTATCGGAACCATGAGTTTTAAATTTCTCAATTATTTCATTTTTTCTTACCGCTGACTGTGCCACGACAACCCTCCTGAAACATTATACTATTAGATATTTACATGTATAAGACTGAAGATGTCATAAAATTTTTACTTGACCATCCAACAATTCGACCTTTTAAAAATTTGTCAAGGTCAAATAGAGTATTACAATCTTATTCAGTTCTTATTACGAAACAACTCTACATTACAACAGCAGGCTTACAGGATTAGGTGGCGTACCTCTGCAAACCGGGTTAGATACTTTTTATACTTCTTTCTTTACACTATTACACTATCCAACTCGTTAGATTATTGCAATAGTTTACATACTTCTTCCACAGTGAACATCTTCTTCAGAAACCTCTCCCTTGCATCGCCGGCACTAAAATCATCCATAGTCAGGCTGTTCTCAATGGAGAAACATCCGCTTTTTGTCCGACGCAATGCTGTAAGATGCGCTCCACACCCTAAATCTTCTCCGATATCGGATGCAAGTGTTCGGATATACGTACCTTTACTGCACACAACCCTCAGCTTCAATTCCGCTTGTTCTCCTGAAAGACCATACTTACCATCGATTCGTTCAAGGAGAGAAATATCAATTTTTCGAGGTTCTTTTTTAACTTCTATTCCCCTGCGGGCATAATAGTACAGAGGCTTACCCTTGTGCTTTAAAGCTGAATACTGTGGTGGCACCTGCAACTGCAACCCTCTGAACCGCCCGAGACATTTTTCAATCTCATTCTCAGATAATCTGCCCACACTTCTTCTTTTGGTAATCTCGCCCTCCGTATCAAATGTCTCAGTTGCAACACCGAGGCACAGAGTGGCAAGATATTCTTTTTCCCCTTCCATAAAGCGGGAAATTAGTTTTGTTGCAGGCCTCCCGGCACAAACTATAAGCAGTCCTGTAGCAAACGGATCCAGGGTACCTGCATGACCAACTTTTTTAATGCCTAAAACTCGCCGGACCCTGCTGACAACCGAAAAAGAAGTTAAACCAACAGGCTTGTCAACCAGGAAGACTCCAGCTTGAAACTCAATCCCAGAGTCTTTACTCATCAAAAGCGTCTCTTTGAGAAAATGAGATTTTGAACCGCCATTTTTACTTCCTTTCGTTCAAAGCTCTACTTATTTCCTCTCTCAGCTGTAAATAAACCTTTTCAATGGTCGTTTGCAAAGCCCGGAAGCCGGCAGCATTTCGATGGCCTCCACCGCCAAACAATTTGGCGATAGCGGCAACATCAAATTCTCCCTTTGCGCGAAGACTGACAGATATCTGTCCATTCGCCCCTTCTTTGACGAAAGCAGCAACCCTGACAGAACGAAGCGAACGCGGATAGTCGATAAACCCTTCAACATCATGCATCGTCGTCCCACTCTCTTCGAGCATCTGCTGTGTTACATGCATAAAGGCAACCTGCTCTGACTCCAGGAGTGTGACAGTGGCCAGAACAAACTCCATAAGCTTGAGTCGCTCGCGGCTGTAATTATCATATAACTGTCCACAAACTTCTTGAGGGCGTACTCCCTTTTCTATCAATTCAGCAGCGATATGAAGAGTTCTCGCTCCGGTACATTCATATCTGAATGATCCTGTGTCAGTACAAATTGCAACATAGAGGTTGTATGCAGCTTTGAAATTCATATCTGCACCAAGAGCTATTCCAAGCTCATACACCATCTCTCCTGTAGAGGAACCATGGGAATCAACCCACCTCAATGTACCAAAATTCCTATGGGACAGATGATGGTCAATCACTATAAACGGGGAGATTCGCAAAAAATCTTCTTTGTATTTTCCCAGTCTGTACTCATCGCCGCAATCCAGTGCAATTGCCATAACATCTGGTTCGGCTCCATCAACAAACTCTCTTAACTCCTCGAAACTGCAATTAGCCCGTTCACAACCCGGCAGGAAATCGTAAAGGTGGGAAACCGGCTCCTCAACAAAACAAAACACATTTTTCCCTAAATTTTCCAGAAGTTCGGCAAACCCAAACAGGGACCCTAAAGCATCCCCATCCGGATGAACATGGGATAGCAATACAACATTCCCTTTTCCTGTAATGGCCTGAACCAGCTTTTCAGGAATCATCCCCGGCTTTTCTATCATTAGCAATTTCCTGGAATAGAATATCTAGCTCTTCAACCTTTTCTGCAGTTTCATCATATCGAAACTGAAGAGCCGGCGTAAAACGCAAATTCAATGTCCTGGCAATATGACTTCGCATAAATCCTTTTGCCCTTTGCAACCCTTTCTCTGCCGATTTTGCACCTTTCCGGTTATCCAGAACAGTAAAAAAGATACGCGCAATACGTAAATCGTCAGTTACCTCAACCCTGGAGATATTTACACCCTGCAGCTTGGGATCCCTCACCTTACTGACCAGCAGGGTGGCAAGTTCAACACGAATGGCATCTGCAACCTTGGCCGACCTCTTCCTCTCTTTTTTTCCGCCAAGGCCTATGGAGTCTAACGTCTGTTTAGGATCCCAGATTGTCACACATTCCCCCCTTCTCTATAGCGCCTATTCCTAGAGAGTAGCCTCAACCTCAACCATTACATACGCTTCAAGGTTATCTCCAACTTTGATATCATTAAATTTTTCAACACCGATACCACATTCATAGCCGGAACCCACCTCTTTGACATCATCTTTAAATCTTCTTAAAGAGTCAATTTTTCCTGTATATATAACCACACCGTCACGCAGTACCCGTACCCCGGCATTGCGCTGAATTTTACCATCAACAACCCCGCAACCGGCAATGGTACCGATTTTTGGAACATGGAAGGTGTCACGCACCTCGGCAAGGCCGATCACATCTTCCTCAAACGTCGGTTCAAGCATCCCCACCATAGCCTTGCGGATATCATCAAGGGCATGGTAAATGACATCATACGAGCGCACATCAACGTTTTCTTTCTCTGCAAGTTCCTTGACCTTGACGTTCGGCCTGACATTAAAACCGATAATGATTGCATCTGAGGCAGAGGCCAGCAGAATATCCGACTCAGTTATCGTTCCTATACCTTCATGAAGTACCCTTACCTTGATTGCCTTTGTTGAGAGCTCTTCTGCTGCCTTGGCAAACGCCTCCAGGGTTCCCTGCACATCAGCCCTGAGCACAACCCTCAATTCGCGAACTTCTCCCTCACTCATCTGCTCAAAAAGCTTATCCAGTGAGATCTTGGTATTTGCCCCCAACTCAGACTCTCTCACCTTGAGTGCTCTTACCTGGGAGACACTTTTCGCCATCTTTTCATCGGTTACAACAATAAACTCATCACCTGCACTCGGTACACCGGTCAAACCCTGGATTTCAACAGGAATAGATGGACCGGCCTCCTGAATGGCTTTGCCTTTATAGTCAAGCATGGCCCTGACCTTTCCACTGTATTGGCCAACAACAAAATGCTCTCCAGTCCTGACAGTTCCATCCTGAATAAGAACAGTTGCCACAGCTCCTCGTCCCTTATGCAGCTGGGCTTCGACAACCCTTCCCCGGGCCTTTCTGTTACTATCCGCTTCAAGTTCAAGTATCTCCGCCTGAAGCTGAATCATCTCCATGAGCTCATTTATACCGATATTCTGTTTTGCTGAAGTTTCACAGTACATCGTTTCGCCGCCCCACTCTTCAGGGGACAGGTCTAACTCGGCAAGTTCACGTTTAACCCGATCGATATCAGCGTTGTCCTTGTCGATTTTATTGACGGCAACGATTATAGGCACATCTGCAGCCTGAGCATGACTTATCGCCTCACGGGTCTGATCCATAACACCGTCATCCGCAGCGACAACCAGGATGACAATATCCGTTACCTGAGCCCCGCGGGAACGCATCTCAGTAAAAGCAGCATGACCGGGTGTATCTACAAAGGTCACATCGCCGGCATTTGACCGTACATGATATGCACCAATATGTTGAGTAATACCTCCTGCTTCGCCTTCCGCAACATCAGTTTTTCGAATTGCGTCAAGAATGGATGTTTTGCCGTGGTCTACATGGCCCATAACTGTAACAACTGGCGAACGCGGCAGTTGTTCACCGCCGGACTCCGACTCAATAAGCATCTGGATCCCCAGTTCTTCAGTAATACCCTGTTCAATCTCATAGCCGAAATCAGAAGCAATAATCATCGCGGTGTCGGTATCAACAGTTTGATTGATGGTGGCCATAACTCCAAGCCCCATCAGTTTGGCAATCACATCACTGGCCTTAACTTTCATACGCTGTGCAAGATCCCCAATACTGATGGTATCGTACACTTTAAATCTTTTCTTGCTGGCCTTCATTTCTGAGGGAGGAGATACTGCTTTAGGCCCACGCTTGCCACCCTTCTTCCCTCGCTTGCCTCCATAGCCACCCTGATAATCATTGGCAAAATGAGTGAATCTGACGTTCTTCTGTCCTTTTTTTCCACCTCTACGACGAGCATCGCCTTTATTGCTATCAGGCTGAGCAGCCTTTTTGCCTTTTTTCTTGACACGCCCGGCTTCTTCCCGAACTGGAGCAGGATCTTGAGCAACCGCAGCAACTCTTGGTTTTCTCTGCGGCGGTTTACCTCCTTTCTTCCGAGGACGGGGTGGCACAACTTTCTCCTCAGGCAGTTCAATAGTTCCCACCACCCTGGCAACCCCTTTACGAACCACAGGTTTTTTCTCAACCTTACCCTTCTCGGCAGGCTTTTTCTCTTTTTCTGCTACCTGATCAGTCTCTTTATCAATAGCTTCGGGTTCAGCGGGAGTGATCTCTTTACCCTTCTCTACCGCTTCCTCGTCAAGGGCGACCGCAATCTCCTCTTCTTTTGCAACAGACTCAGCAAGCTCCGGACTCTCTTCTTCCTGACCGGCTTTTACCTGAGCATCATCAACTGCAACTATATCAGATTCAGTGTCAATTTCTTCAACCTCAGGGAGAACTTCCTCAACCTTTGGCTTTTTTATGGACTTAGCCCTTCTCCGAATAACTGTTGATCCCGCTTTCCCGCTGATTCTCTTCTCAACAAGTTCAGTATCGGTCGATTTTAGAATGGTATCCCGGATCTTTTCGGCGGTTTCGTCGTCAACTGTAGAGCTATGGCCCTTAATATCATATCCCTGTTCCAACAATTTATCGGCCAAGACCTTACTGCTCATGCCAGCCTCTTTCGCCAGCTCATAAATCCTAATCCTGCTCATCCTTCACTCCCGTATTACATCTCAACAGTTGTTTCGCTCATCTACATCGATGGTGCCTGCATTACATCTTCAGATAAACTATTTTAATTCTCTTTTTAGAGACGAAACAATCTTCTCCATTTCTTCAGTCTAAAGAAACCTTCTGTACATAGTTTCTTTTTACAACAGTATGCTCCACGACCCTGCATTTTCTGTTCAGGATCAGGCTGAACCGTCCCGTCCAGCCAGACAAACCTGTTCAATTCGTCTTTTAGCATTTTTTTTCTGCAGTAACAACAAGTACGAAGGGGTTTTTTCGTCATCAAAAATATTGGCTGCTACTCCTCTATTCTTTTTCCCCGGCAGCTTCAGTTAGATCTTTGTCTGCTTCAACTTCATCTTTCTCTGGTTCACCTTGCCCATCCACCGGATCTGCTGTTGCAGTTTCATCCTGATCAGATACCGAATTATCTGCACCTTCCGCCGATACCACAGTCTCATCATCACTGACAGCTACCTCTTCAAATGGATTGGCCTTTGCCTCTTCAATCAAGACCTGAGCAAACTCATCATCAATGGCACGTATTATTGTAAGATCATCAACATCTTTTTCTGCCAGAACCAGGGTAGAAGATATACCTTTTGCAAACAGTTGATCAGCGAGGGCCTCATCAACACCATTCATTGCAAGAAGCGACAGGTAACCCTTATTTTCCAGATTAGCATAACGCTGTTCACTCTTCACATCAATACGCCACCCAAGGAGTCTGGAGGCAAGCCGTACATTCTGTCCCTGCCTGCCAATTGCCAGAGAAAGCTGGTCGTTGGGGACAACTACCAGGAGTGACTTTGCATCTTCATCAACTCTGACCATGCTCACATGGGCAGGTGACAGGGCATTATATACATATTTGGCCGGATCAGGACTCCAGGTAACAATATCTATCCGCTCACCTTGAAGTTCCTGGACAACATTTTGAACCCGGGAACCTTTCATCCCCACACATGCACCTACTGGGTCAACATCACTTTCAGAAGAACTGACTGCAATTTTGGCACGAAACCCCGGCTCCCTGCTCACTGCCATTACACGTACAATCCCTTCGGACATTTCAGGAACTTCCATATGAAAGAGTTTCTCCAAAAATTCATCGCTGGTGCGGGAAAGTATCAGCTGAGAATCCCGTGAGGTCTGCCGAACTTCCTTCAAATATGCCCGGATTCGATCCCCCTGTTTAAAAGATCTTTTGGGAATCTGCTGATCTTTGGGCAAAATTGCATCGGTCCGACCAAGATTGACAATCATGTTGCCACGCTCAAATCGTTGAACGATGCCACTGACCACCTCTCCGACACGATCCTTGAACATGTCATAGATCACTTCCCGCTCGGCGTCCTTCATTTTATGGATAATAACCTGTTTAGCCGATTGTGCTGCAATCCGGCCAAGATCAGTAATATTCACCATTTTCTCGCCAAGTTCATCGCCCAGCCGTACATCCTGATCAAGCTTAATCGCCTCACTCAAAGCTACTTCCGTCTGCTCATCCAAAGGTTCTTCAACAACTACTCTAAACTGAAAAATTTCGACTTCACCGTGCTCTTCGTTATATCGAACTTCGATATCCCGACGGCTACCGAGTTTCTTCCTGGCAGCTGACTGAACAGCCTCTTCAATTGCTTCTATAAGCAATGCCTTGTCGAACCCTCGATCTCTACTGATCTGGTCGATGATGCGTTTCAAATCCGATAGCATTCTTTTTACCCCGTCATTATGACTTTCGGCTCCAGCTACTGGAGGATGCCCCTACTCTCGATATACCTGCAAATCTGATATATCTCAAATTGCCAATCTGGCTTTATTGATCGCCTCATAAAAAAACTGTATGAGGTTTTCATCTTCCAGCCTCAGATGAATTTCATTGCCGCTCACCTTTTCAATGGTGCCTTCAAATATCTTTTTCCCTTCTACAGGTTCTGACAATTTTACCCTGGCCTTCTCCCCTGTAAACCGATGAAAATCAGTGACAGATCTCAAAGGACGTTCAATCCCGGGAGAAGAAACTTCAAGATTATATGCATGATCAATTATATCTTCAACATCGAGATAATGACTCAGTTCACGGCTGACATTAGAGCAGTGTGTCAACTCCACACTGCCTTCATTATCAATAAAAACTCGCAGAACCCAGCCATGCCCTTCTCTGCGAAATTGAATATCGAAAAGTTCCAATCCCATTGAAGGCAACAGTTCTTGAAGAAAGTCCTTTACTTTGTCGATAATATATTCACTCATACACTATATTCCAGTTACCTTCTACCCAGCTTTGTATCTTCAGTACCTTAGAAAATTTTTCCCTGTTTCATCGAATTCTCAATGTCGCATTATAAGGGATCCTGTTTATCGTGAGGCAAAAGCAACCAAACCCACTTAAAAATGTAGCCAACCATCTCGACAAACATACGGACATAAAAAAAAGCGGGCATTGCCCACTTTCAAAAGCCTCTCCGCAAAAAAAACACGCACAAAAGCTATAGTTTGAACATCCAGCCAACAGAACCGAAAGTGCTCAACACCTTATCAGCAAAACTGTTCCTCCGACGAAATCCCAACAGAGATCACAGCACAGTACTGAACAATAAAACCGAGTAACAAAACCACAAATAAGCATATTTGTCAATTACAAAGTGCATATCTTCTCTAAGAGGCTGTCCGAGAATGCATCTGCGGAGTCTCGTAAACTCGCTTACCTGTCCCCAACTCTTCGTTGTTTTCATAAAAATAATGCTCGCAGGAAAGCGTAAACTCCGATATCACCTATATGACTGGGCTTATTTTTCCAAAAAAACCTCGATTTGAGAAAAAAATGCGTATTCTCTGACAGCCTCCTGGCCGTAGAAAAGAAAAATCGAGCATCAGGAGAAGAGCCTCCTTTCGGTGCCCAATGCGGAATTA
>DEIL01000012.1 GCA_002352445.1 Desulfobulbaceae bacterium UBA2775 | reverse complement strand
CGGGAATGACGGAATAGCAAAGAAGTTAAGTTTTTACGAGTCCATCATGAATGATTTAGTCAAACAGCTCCTCAAAACAGAAGAACGTATTAATTACCTGCTCCAGATAAAGGATTACTCCAACTGGGGTAACCTGGACGGATTCAAGAAAAATTGCGACCAGCTGAAACATTCTGTCTATGATCACACAGAGGAACAGTTTGCTGCAGCTATCCGTAAACTCAATGAATCTGTCTCCTTTCTTGAGGAGAGGGCAGAAGAACATCTGACGCCCATGGAACGAGTCAGGATCGTACGATCCGTTCAACGTTTCACCTTAAAAGACATCCTTGAAAATGTATATGAGGATTATACAGAACTTGGTGGAGAAGAAGATGCAAATATAGATCCGGCAATGATATGCGCAAAAGCGACAATTGTCAGAAAAATTAAAAACAAACCGTATACAGCCTCCGTCATGGTTATCGGCCAGGAGTCCGGCCATGGAGAAGAGTACCGTAACGGCGGATCCTGCAGACCGGAGGGAAATGCCAAAGCTCTTCGTTATATGAAGGTTGCGGAAACGGAAGGCATTCCCGTCCATTCCTATATTTTCACGCCGGGATCTTATCCGGTTGAAGAGTATCCGGGAGCAGCCCAGCAGATAGCACGTAATATTTATGCTATGACAAAACTCAGAGTCCCCATGATTTCAATGATCTCTGAAGGAGGTTCAGGCGGTGCTGAAGCAATAGGATTATCCGATTTCAGAATGATGACATCCCATGGTTATTATTCGGTCATTTCGCCGGAGGGAGCCGCCGCCATTGAAGGAAAGGTCCGGGAAGGCTCGAAGGTACCCAAAGAACTCATTGAAGTCTGTGCCGACAGGTTACGGCTGACCGCCCAAAACAACCTAAAGAATAAAACCATAGACCGAATTGTCTATGAGCCCCAGATGGGTGCAAGAAAAGATGACTTTGGTTTCTTTTCAAAACTGAGAGCAGAAATGCTGAGAGCAACGGACAAGGTGGTTCTATCAACAAAGAGTTTCAGTGCCCTGCGCACCTATGAAATCAGGCGAAAAAAGCATCAAGAAGAGACCGAAGAGCTCCAGCTCGAAGTTCCCTGGGATCTCAACAAAGATGAAATCAAACGCCTTCTCTCCCTCCGATCCAGGAAATATCATGACATGGGCAGAGACGGCTTCACAGGGAGTACAGAGGCTACAGACGGTATATATAGTCTGGCCAAAGTAAAGACCGAAAAAGTCTACTATACCCTGCGCTACGACATCATGAAAAACCACCGGCGCCAGGTAAAAAAGGTTCTCACGGATGTCTCAGGTGAAGGCTCCGTTATGCTCAAACGTATAGCGGAACCTATCAATGCAATAATGGATCTCTGGAGTAAAAGGAAAACAGAAAGACCCCAGCGACTCATAACCTACTCGGGCAGTCACCTGAAAAAGCCCAGTAGTAAAGACCCTCTGGAGCTTACCGACACCTACACCAGTCCTCTGGCAAATGAAGATCGCACCGTCACCTGCCCCAATGCGGAGAGACATGGCTGTAAAGATCTCTGGATACCGGATCTCTACGGTGAATTTGGTGGCGTCTGTGAAACATGCGGGCATCATTTTCCACTTGAACATGAATGGTACCTGGAGAACATTTTTGATCCGGGTTCACTTCGCCACCTTAACCTCGACATATCCTCCGGTAACCCTCTCGGCTACACCGGGTTTTCAGAAAGACTGCAGGCATCGAAAAACAAAACAGGCCGCCGTTCAGGAAATATGATCTTCCATGCCAAGGTAAACGGTATCCAGATTATCGTCAGTATGCTCTATTCTGATTTTCGTAATGGGACAGTAGGCTCCGCCGAAGGTGAAAAATTTTCCCAGGCCTGTGCCCTGGCTAAACGAAAAAAACGTCCACTCCTCGCCTATGTGCACACAACCGGAGGAATACGGATTCAGGAAGGCACTCTGGGAGTTGTCCAGATGCCCAAATGCACAATGGCAGTTCGGGAATATATTGATTCCGGTGGGCTTTATCTGGTAGTCTATGATAATAACTCCTATGCTGGCCCGGTGGCATCATTCCTCGGCTGCTCTCCCTACCAGTTTGCCATCAGGTCAAGCAGGATAGGTTTTGCCGGACCTCGAGTGATACGAGAGACAACGGGAACAGAGATCCCGCCCAACTACCATTCGGCCAGGAACGCACTGAAAAGAGGGAACATCCAGGGGATATGGGATCGCCGCGAATTCAGGAAAAATCTTTATAAAGCCCTGATGACTATGGGAAGCCCGAGTCTTTATTACAGATAATGGTTTAGACTGTTAGGAGACGACAAACTGCAGGGATAATGTCATTGTTAACACCCATGAAATGAATTTTACAACGAAGCATGAAAGTCGTGTAACAGGGATTCGGAGGAGTGTTGCCAAANNCAACACTCCTCCGAATCCCTTTCCTCCCGAATAATTCAGGAGTAAGGCAGTAAACAAGGCAACAAAAAGAAGATGATGCTGAATAGTTTTATCCAAAAGCTAATTGCTAATGGCTAAGTTTCTTTTCACCTGGAGTTAACAGATGACACCAGAACAGCCCAATAAAGAAATTCTACAGCTGATCCAGCAGCAGCTTAACCTCCCATCACCTCCGACGATCGCTGTCAAAATCCTCAACACTGTCCAGAACAACCGGGAATTTTCGCTGAACGATCTGGAGAAAATTATTTCCACAGACCCGGCACTTACGGGGAAAATGCTGCAGATAGCCAACTCCGCTTTTTATTCCCTGCCTAACAAGGTGAGTAATATTACCCGTGCCATGTCTATCCTTGGCACCAACGTCATCAAAAATATCGCTCTTTCTTTCGTTATTACCAAAGAATTACGTAGAAATACCACCTCATATTTTGATTTCGACCATTTCTGGCGACGATCGGTAACAACTGCTGTAGCCGCAGAACTTGTAAAAAATCTGATACAGAAAAAGGATGACGATATTTTTGTAACAGCACTCCTGCAGAATTTGGGTATTCTTATACTGTGTCTCAGCAAGGGAAAGGACTATGAGGATCTTCTGGTTGCATGCAGGTCCGACAGCGCCATCTGCCTCATCAAATCAGAGCAGCAAAAATACCAGTTCGACCACCAGCAAATCAGCTACACGCTTATCCAGCACTGGAAACTACCGCCATCAATTTCGGAACCGGTGCGTTACCATCATGAACCTGAAAAAGCTCCCGAAAAATACCGTCAGACTGCAGAAATCCTCTTTATAGCAAATCTATTATCAACCATCTATTACGGAACCGAGACATCAGAAAACATCCTGCTGCTGCAAGATCAGATGGATAAATTGTTTGCTATAGACAAACATCAGACAGGTAAACTCCTCGACGATGTAGCCCAAAAATCGATTGATATAATGGGTATTTTTGATCTTAACCCCGGTCAGATGAAACCCTATTCCCAGATGCTGCAGGAAGCAAATGACGAACTTGGCCGCCTCAACCTCTCCTACGAGCAGTTGGTGATGGCCCTGAAAGAATCAAAGAATAAATCGGAGAAATTTGCCAATGAGCTGCGCTCAGCCAATGAACAGCTTGAGGAACTGGCGTTTCGTGACGGATTGACAAACCTCTATAATCATCGATATTTTCAAGAAATTCTTGAAAAAGAGATAAAAAGAGCACAACGCTACAGTAATGACTTTTCCCTTATTTTATTTGATATAGACTATTTCAAGGCGATCAATGACAACTATGGTCACCCTGCAGGAGATCAGGTGCTGGTCAACCTGGCCAAACAGATACAGACAGCTATGCGACCGAGTGATATCATTGCCAGATATGGAGGAGAGGAGTTTGCCGTTATCCTTCCCGAAACCAAAGAGTCCGGGCTGAAAGTATTTGCAGAGCGTCTCAGGCGCTGTGTCTTAGGGATAACAACCATAGTTGATAACAAAGAAATTAAGGTAACCATAAGTTCCGGTGCTGTTCACTTCAGTCCTGAACATGGAGAAATAACTAAACAAAACCTTATAGACACTGCTGACAGCGCGCTCTATATGTCCAAGGAAAACGGCCGTAACAGAGTCACAATCCTCCCCCTGCCCCCGAAGCTATAACCCGGTAATATCTGGAAAACCGGGAACCGGGAATTCAACTCTTATTAACTTTATGATATCTTTTCTGAAACTGACAGCAACCATCTCACTGTTCATTCTCTTCTTCTGCAGCCAGAGCTTTGCCGATGAACAAAAAACACTCTCCTGGGATGAAGCGGTAAAAACTGCAAAAGGGCAGACGGTTGACTGGTATATGTGGGGTGGTTCTCCTGCGGTAAACAAATATGTTAATGGATTTCTGGCAAAAAATCTGAGAGAAAAATATGGCATCACCCTGCGGCAGGTGCCGGTAAAGGATATTGCCGAAGTGGTGAGTAAACTCGTAGTTGAGAAACAGGCGGGAAAGGAAAGTGGTGGAAACGTTGATCTGATGTGGATCAATGGGGAAAACTTTCGCACATGCAAGTCCAATAATCTGCTCTATGGTCCTTTTGCAGACGTTCTCCCCAATATTAAATATGTGGACAGAACCAACCCCACCGTAGCAAACGATTTCGGTACCCCTGTTGAGAATATGGAATCACCATGGGGAAGTGCCCAGGTTGTTATGATTTATGATTCTGCCAGAATCTCCCGACCGCCGCAATCCATACCAGCTCTTATTGAGTGGATCCACAGCAACCCCGGCCGTTTCACCTATCCGGCACCACCGGACTTCACAGGGTCAGTTTTTATCCGCCACTTTTTTTACCATGCATCGGGAAGTGTCGATAAATGGCAGGGAAAGTATACGGAGGAAGATCTCCGGCAGGCGGCAGACGCAACATATGCTCAACTCCTTCAGTTAAAACCTTTTCTCTGGCAAAAGGGTGCGACCTACCCGGAATCACCTGTACGGATGAACACACTTTTTGCCGATGGAGTTATTGATTTTTCCTTTTCCTATCATCAGGGAGAGGCTTCGCGCAATATTCTCGACGGACTCTTTCCCGAAAGTGTACGAACTTATGTGTTTGAGGAAGGTACTATCGGCAACACCCATTTTGTGACCATCCCGTATAATGCCAAAGATAAGGCTGCCGCCATAGTGGTAGCGAATTACCTCCTCTCCCCTGAAGCACAACTGGTTAAAGCGGATCCCGGGATGTGGGGTGATTTCCCTGTCGTCAACCTTGACCGGCTACCAAAGGAATGGCATCAGAAGTTTCTGGAATTACCAAGAGGAAAAGCAACTCTAACCGACAGAGAGCTCCAGGCCCATCAGCTACCTGAACTCCCCAGTAAAATCCTCATTCACCTCGAGAAGGGATGGCAAAAGCACGTTCTTAAGGGAAGATAATGTCAGGGCCGGGCAGAAAGGCAAGTCTCCACCAGCTGGTATATCTTCTTGGCCCGGCTCTAACCATCATTCTTCTTCTTTTTGGAGGAGGTCTTCTCCTCGGCCTTTTCCAGGCTCTTGATGTCAGTTCTGCCACAGGGATGAAAAGCATCACCTTCGATCATTTCAGAACAGTTTTCACAGATCCCGACTTTGCCGGAAGTATTGCACTTACACTCTATATCTCCCTTACCTCAACTTTGCTGGCCGCATCGATCAGTATCGTACTGGCACTAGCCATTGCACACTGGGCTGCAAACAACCGCATAGTCAATTTTATTCTGCAGATTCCCCTTACCGTGCCCCATCTGGTTATTGCTATCTCATTCCTTTTACTTCTATCACCTGGTGGAATATTTTCCCGTTTTTTCTCTTTTTTCGGTATGATCCCTTCACCTTCTGCTTTCCCTCTCCTGGTAAACGATGACTATGGGGTATCCATTCTTGTAGTCTATGTGTGGAAGGAAATACCTTTTATCACCTTTATGCTCCTCTCTGTTTTAAAAAACCTGGGCCCGGAACTAAGCGAAGTCGGGGCAACCCTGAACGGTTCACGACTGCAGCGTTTTCGCTATATTACCCTGCCGATAATTGGTCCAAGTCTTGGAGCGGCCTGTCTCATCGTTTTTGCCTTTACCTTCGGGGCCTTTGAAGTCCCCTACCTGCTGGGCAAGACTTATCCGGTATCTCTGCCGGTCTGGGCGTATAAAAACTACAGTGATATCGATCTACTGGCAAGACCTGAGGGCATTGCCATCGGACTCATTATTGCCGCCACCATCACCGTTTCAATCACTCTGTCGCAAGTGCTGATACAATTTGCCCGCAAAAGAGGGGTAATCATATGAGAGGGAAAACACTCCTCCTCTGTGTCCTCGTCTCGGTCACCCTGCCGTTTCTTCCCCTGCTGCTCTGGTCGGTGGCCGACAAATGGTTTTACCCCGCCCTCTTTCCACAGGCTTTCGGCACCAGAGCATGGTCCTATGTATTCACCACAGCCGGCAGTCAGATCCTGGACGGCCTCTTTACCAGTTTTAGTCTGGCTCTTATGACAACCATAGTCTCTCTGCTCCTTGGTGTTCCAGCCGGCAGAGCCCTCGGCCTGTATGATTTCCCCGGGAAAAAGCTGACCATGCTTTTTCTAACTCTGCCGATCATAGTGCCACCTCTTTCCGTCTCCATGGGACTGCATCTCTGGTTTATCAGGCTGGAACTTGCTGAGACCTTCTTTGGTATCGTTCTGATCCATCTCACCTTCTGTCTGCCCTATACCATCTTTGTAATCCGGGGTGTTTTTTCAAACTATAACCCGGATTTTGAGGCCCAGGCGAGATCTCTCGGGGCCCCGCCTTTAACAGTCATATTCAGAGTTATGTTTCCTGTGATTCTCCCTGGTATCATTGTTGCCGCACTGTTTTCCTTTCTTCTCTCCTGGTCCCAGTACCTCAGTACTCTTATCATTGGCGGCGGGAAAATGCTCACCCTCCCCATTCTCCTCTTTTCCCTGATAGGCAGCGGCGACAGACCGGTTGCCGCTGCGGTAAGCCTGGTCTTTATCCTGCCCGCCTTCCTCGCCCTGCTGGGCAGTGCTCACTATTTAGGCCGCACAGGATTAAAGGGAATCCGCTGATGAGACAACTCGAACTGCGAAACCTCACCATCCGGTATGGAGAAACCACCATCATCCGCGATCTCTCCCTCTCAATTAAAAATGGGGAGATTGTATCTTTACTGGGTCCAAGCGGGGCCGGCAAAACGACAATCCTCAAAACAATAGCAGGATTACTGCAACCGGCTGGTGGTCAAATCTTTATTAACAGTATCTCTGTCAATCACCTCCCCGCCGAAAAACGTGACGCAGTGCTTATTTTTCAAAAGCCGCTCCTCTTTCCTTTTCTCAACGTTGCTCAAAATATAGGCTTCGGCCTGAAGATGCAGAAAATGGCGCGACGGGAAGCTGAAAGAAAGATCGACAGAATACTTGAAATAACCGAGCTTGCAGGGTTGAATAGCAGAAAAATCCATCAACTCTCCGGCGGACAACAGCAGCGGGTAGCCCTGGCCAGGGGCCTGGTTCTGGAGCCTGCCATTCTTCTTCTCGATGAACCGCTCAGCAACCTGGATGCAGAGCTTCGCCTGCAGATGAGAGAATTGATTTATACAGTGCAGAGACAGACGGAGACAACCATGCTCTTTGTCACTCATGACCAGTCCGAAGCATTAGCCATAAGTGATCGGGTCTGCCTGTTGCTTGATGGCGGCCTGAGGCAGACAGGGAGCCCGGAAGAACTTTTCTACTCCCCTGCTGATCCCGAGGTGGCTCGTTTTTTTGGCTGTGATAATATTTTCAGTTCCAGTGACTCCTTCACTCAGCAGGCAGGCAATTTCCATACCGATCAAAAGCTGTTCACCATCCGCCCCGAAGATGTTGAGATATTCTCTGATCAAAAAGAGCCGACCTCCCCTCGACACGCTTTTGAGGGCACGGTAACCGGAATGATTTTCGAAGGGCGTCTGACCAGACTTACTGTTAGTGTTACAGAAAAAGAGCACGTTACAGTCCTCTGCAGACGACCAGCCTTTCATATTGGCCAGACGG
This sequence comes from Desulfobulbaceae bacterium UBA2775, assembly GCA_002352445.1. GTDB lineage: Bacteria > Desulfobacterota > Desulfobulbia > Desulfobulbales > Desulfocapsaceae > Desulfomarina. Next base: position 159 of record DEIL01000012.1, on the reverse strand, counting down.
TATGGCTGCGAATGCCAAAAGATCGCATCCATTTTTTCCCATGACAGACAGACAAGCCGATCCTTTCAGCGACTACCTGAAAAAGGTAGAACAGTATGTGCAGACGCCCCGCTGGCAGACCACAGCAGAATTAGAGGAACAGGATTTCAAAGTAATTCC
>DEIL01000073.1:3528-4597 GCA_002352445.1 Desulfobulbaceae bacterium UBA2775 | reverse complement strand
TGTGGTTGCCCAAAAATCCTGCCTGTTATAAACCAGATCTTCTTTTTCCTGTTCGCCTTCTTCGTTGGTAAAGGTCATGGAGCTTTTTTTACCAAATGGCGGATTTGCCAGCACATAGTCGAAACGGTTGCCTTCGTCTGCCACAAGAGCGTCAGCCGATGAAATAAATGTTTCACCGTCAATTTCACCAATATTGTGCAGAAACATATTCATCAGCGCCATTCTTCTGGTGCCCGCGACAATTTCATTGCCGTAAAAGGTTTTGTTTTTCAAAAATTCCTTTTGCTCTCGGTCAAGATCGTTATTGGCAGCAATGTGATCATAAGCTGCCAAAAAGAAACCGCCTGTTCCACAGGCTGGATCAGTGATGGTTTTTTGGGGTTCCGGGCGGATGCATTCGACCATTGCCCTGATTAAGGCCCTGGGAGTAAAGTATTGACCAGCCCCGCTCTTGGTGTCCTCGGCGTTTTTTTCCAGCAGACCTTCATAGATTTTACCTTTGAGATCAGCACCCATCATCGACCATTTTTCTTTGTCCACCATGTCGATGATCTTGAACAGTTTGGCAGGGTCCTGGATTTTGTTTTGTGATTTGGTGAAGATCTGCCCCAAAGTGCCTTTGGCCATGGATAATTCACGCAGGGTTTTGGCGTAGTGACTTCCCAGTTCCGCCCCTCTTTTAGCCTTTAAGTTTTCCCAGCCGAAACCTTCAGGGACAGTTATTTTACGGTTATATGGAGGCCTGGCAAACTCATCCACCATTTTCAAAAAGAGCAGATAGGTAAGTTGCTCCAGATAATCGCCATATCCCACACCGTCATCTCTTAAGATATTGGCAAAACTCCATACTTTTGAAACTATGCTTGATTCGTTACTCATTATTTAACCTTTTAATATCCTTCTCAATTTCACTCAAGCTCAACTCTTTTTCTTCATTTTTCTGAATGAATTTATATTGTTCATATTCCTGGCCGGATTTTTTCAGGGCCTGCTGACGGCTGATTTCTCCGGCATGAGTTAATAACTCTCTGCCATTTAACTGGACAATGGCATCCAGCCTCTCTATCCA
>DEIL01000073.1:0-3472 GCA_002352445.1 Desulfobulbaceae bacterium UBA2775 | reverse complement strand
AGATAATTTTTGGCAATGGAGACTTCATTTTTTCTGATTTTTACGGGGCCTTTCTTGTCATAGGACTGCATCCCAAGCAAAGGCAGGGATGCGTCCACTCTCCGGTAAACCAGTTCTGCCGCAGTTTGCCGGCTGATTGCCCAAAGCAGTTTGTTCTGAACAATCTTGAAAAACGCAATGGTATTTTCATCTTTGGGGTCGTAATCAATGGATGTGGTGTAAATATCCTTGATCTTTTGATAGAAAAAACGCTCCGAGAGGCGAATTTCCCGGATTCGCTCCTGCAGCTCGTTAAAATAGTTCATCGAGGTTCCAGATTTGAACCGCTCATCATTCAAACTGAACCCCTTGATGATATATTCCTTGAGCCGCCCAGTCGCCCAGATACGAAACCGGGTTCCCTGTTGGGATTTGACCCGGTAGCCCACAGAAATAATGACATCGAGGTTATAATGATCCACCTGGTATTTTTTACCATCCGCAGCAGTTGTCGCAAATTTTGCGACAACTGCTTTTTCATTGAGTTCGCCCTCTTTAAAAATATTATTGATATGTTTGCCTATGGTTTTCACATCGCGATCAAACAAACTTGCCAACTGATTACGATTAAGCCAGACGGTCTCATCTTCCAGGCGAACATCTATTTTGATATTTCCTGCATCATTTTTATAAAGAAGAATTTCGCCGGCGCTCATTTTTTCTCCTTCTTGATTCGTTCCAGCAATTTTTCCGCCGGTTCCCAGTCGGGTTCTTGACGACAGGCTTGCAGTTCGGCATCACTGAGCAGTTTGCCCTCAAAGGCCTTTTTGAGGATGGACTGACGCAGGGCTTCGGATTTTTTCAAGGCTTCGTTGATGTTTTTTATGGCGTTGTCGCAGACGGAGAGGCGGGTTTCGATTTCTTTTACTATTTGGGTTTGTTCTTGGAGGGAGCATATGGGAAACACTAATTTTTCGACATCACCAACCCTTAAATGTTTTACACCTGTACCTATTGCGTTCTTGATAAATCTATGCTGAAAAGTAGCACTTAATATATTGTAGAGTAAGTATTTGTTGTTCAAGCATGTATCAAATACTCTCAATAACATCATTCTTTGCCCCATACAAACCTGGGTGTCCTTGGGGATGATTGCTGCCTCGCCCATAGGAGCTTCACGAGTAAACAAAATATCACCTGGTTCAGGAGCACATCGTCTCGACCAATACTCGGAAGTCTCCTGGGAAACGTAATGAATTTTTTCCTTTAGATTTAAGCTTCCATTTTTAACATTGGTTGTTCGAATAAGATAAATCCCCTTGTCTTCATAAGGAGCAGTTTTATTATGACAATCGACAACAAGATGACATGAGTGAATAAATGATGTCCAGCTCCACCCCAAAGGTATTTTTTCAGAATGTGATACATCTACGGCACTCTTTTTTAGTTTATTCCTGATTCTCTTTGCCTCGGGATTACCTTTTGTTAATTCTCCTTTAATCCAGAAATTCCTTTTTGTTTTTATTTGTTCAAGAAGTTCATCAGCAGAAGGTAAATCAGTTTGTTTCTCCCGCCAATCCTTCGTCAACTCCCCCTCAAAGGCTTTTTTCAGCACGGCCTGGCGGTAAATTCCCAGTTTGTCTTTGGCGGTTTTGAGATTGGCGATGCCGTTGTCCAGTTCGCTGAAGAGTTGTTCTATTTTTGCGACTATGGCTCGTTGTTCGGGGAGGGGAGCGAAGTTTATTGGAATTTTAGAAAAGATAGATATCCAATACCGCTTATGTGTGTCTGTGTTTTGTCTGATTGTTTGCATAAAGTAGAAAGCATACTTTATGTTAACGAGACTTGATGTGGTAGGAAGAATCTTCATTGCTGAAGACTTTACCTTAAAATGAAAATTTACAAATTGTGTGGCAGTAGTGAAATCATCAAATATTATTACTGGAATATTGTTGAAGATATTGTCTGTCTCATTTGTGTATCCTTTAATAAAGGTTTTACCAGCAGTTAGGACAGGTGTTTTATATTTGTCATTGTAATCTGTAGAGTTAACTATGAATCTTGATGGTTGAATATAATCCAACAGATCTTCTAATATCCCTAAAGTCCAATCTTCTCTCATCACGCCGCCAACTTCTCATTAAGTTCATCAAGAATCTCATTCATCGTATCTCCAAAGAGCTGATACATCTTGCCTCTGCCCCCCTGAGCATCAAAAGGGGTGTAGTCCAGATCATCCATCCCCACATGAAAACTGGTCATAATATGGTCTTTGAGCATTCTCAGCCAGTGCATCTGTTCTTCACTGAACTTCAATGGCCCTGCCTGTTTGCCAAATACCCAGTTTTGAAAATTTTTATCCACGGTCTTGTTATAAGGCGTTAACTGCTGGTCAATGCCAGTTACTCTGCGAACCAGCGACACCAGGGCAACTAAATCATTTTTGGGGCTGTTGCCCTTCACCTCTTCCAACTGGGCGTATGCTTCCCAGACATAATGGGGAGCCAGTAATGGTTTTTCCAGTTTCAGCTTTTCAAGCACTTCCTTTATCATCTTAAAGGTCAGCTCTCGTCTGCGGTAGGGCTGGTCATAGAAGATAGAGAGCGCCGTGATTTCATCTTTGTTGGCTTCGATGTACTCGCTGAAATCTTTTACTACTTCTTCGGCTTTTTCTATGGAAAAGGAATCCCACTCGGCTTTTAACAGTTTGTCCTGATTAACGGTATCAATAATCTGCTCATGGACTTTTCTTACATTTTCTATGTATTCGTTTAGTTCTCCGGTAAAGGTGGAGGCCGCTTCACCACGAATTTTTTCTAATTGTTTTTTGACCTCTTTCTCAATGATGGCAGGGGCTGCACCCGGATTCTCATTTTCTATTTTTGTTTTTACTGTTTCTGCGGTATCCGGGTCGTAACAGTTCAGCAAGGCTTTTACCGTGTGATTTATGGATTTGCCTTTTGTTAACTCTGTAAACTTTTCTTTTTCATCTTCGGTCAGTTGTTTTTCAAGGCGAATAAGACGGTTCGCCAAGGAGGTAAACAGATCTTCATCCTGACCACCCATTGCCACCGCACCCAGTAAATCTTTGAGAGGTACGCCGGGCTTTCTTTCTAAAGGTCTGGAATCGGTTTTTTTGGATTTTATGGTACCCACCGCATCAACAATAACAAAATGGTTCTTGGTGTGTTTTGCCGTTCTGGTTACCCGTTTGAGGTCANNAGGTCATCAAAATTGATGGTTCGGGTTCCTCTGCCTTTCATCTGTTCAAAATAGTTGATGCTTTTCACATCCCGCATGAACAAAAGAACCTCCAGGGGTTTTACATCGGTTCCGGTGGCAATCATATCAACGGTTACGGCAATTCTTGGAGCCCATGAATTGCGAAACCGGTTCAACACCGATTTTGGGTCTTCGTCGATCTTGTAGGTGATTTTCTTGCAAAAATCATTGCCTTCATTGAACTCTTCTCTGATAATTAGAATAATATCGT
>DEIL01000314.1 GCA_002352445.1 Desulfobulbaceae bacterium UBA2775 | reverse complement strand
ATTACGTATGAAACTCAGCCAATTCTGTGGAAGTAGCTTTCATACGTTGATAATAAAAGATAAATAGGATCCCGCAGGTTTGTCATCCCCGCAAGGCGGGGATCCAGTTACTTTTTACTCCAAAGGGGATCCTGCCCGAATCGACTCATCCACCACTCTTCATCGTCCAGATCCAGCTCCTGTTCATCGTACACCAGAGGGAAGCTGAAGTTTTCGCAGTAGGCAAGTATGATCCGGTATGATTCGTTTATCTGCTGTATCTTGTCCCTGTTGTCCCTGGTATTACCGGCCAAATCGGGATGGTGCCGCTTGGAAAAGCTGCGAAAGACCAGCTTGATCTCTGCCAGGGTGGCGGTATCGCCCAGACCAAAGAGTTCTTTTGCCGCCAGAATCTTCTGCCACTCTTTTTTGGTCATCTTATTTCTCTCTCCTTAAAATCAAGGATGATTTCGTCGAGTGTGTTATGTATATCATTTTGATCATAATCCATGATCCATTTTCTTCATAATACTAACCCGAATAAATCGGAATTTTAGAATGCTTGGATAAGTGCCATGGAAGTATATCCAACGATATAATTTTAAACAACCTTCCTGAATTTCTTGCTTTTTATGACAGAAGTTCTGGAGTAAGGTACTAACCCCGTTTCCTGTAAAGCTTGATGTATAATTTCAAATCTCAGCAAAAAGTTCCCCTCCATCTTACAGTAGCAGTCTCGGCCTGTTTAACAGTCTGGTTTGAAGATGATGTCCTGGAAGAAGGCCTTACTCTTCTCCGTGATAATGCTCTTTCCCATTTCTTTTTTTATCGCCATGTGGCAGGGGCTCTTCTCCATGATGAATACCACCTTACCGTCGTTTATGAAAAAACAAAACGAATACATCAGGGATTCACGTTAAAGACTGAGCATTGTTCGTTATGTGGCACCTATTGTCCCACTAAACGGTGCAAACACATTGCAGCTCTCTGTCTTTTGAGCCTGATGGAAAAACCGGATGGACCACCTTTTCCCATGCCTCTTCTTTTCCGGAAATCCGGGTGGGGGAAAATCGCCAAGTTTCTTTATGACTGGCTGTCCAGAGAAAAAGGATCTCTTGATTATATTTCTGATAAAGAGAAAATTTGCCTTAATCGACCTGTATCGGAAGGAGGACTCCAGGCACAAATATCTGTACCCACGGCTATGTCCTGGGAAATATTTGACCAGAAAGCCACACCTGTGACTGCTGAAAAGTTATATAAAACTGCGCAAAAAATTTCCTTGAGTAAAACTGAACGGGAGCTTGTCAATGCCGGTTCGACCAGTCGGGCTCATATGCGTGATACTTCTATCTGGAGTCGCCTCTGCACCCTTTTTTTCGGCCTTGGCGCTGAAAAGCTGCCCAGCCTTTCCTATGAAAAAACAACCGGGCTTTTTTGCCTTGAGTTTAAAGATAACCAAACCTCTGATCTGCTGAAAATTCATCTCCCCAGGCATCGTACCCTGGAAATTCTTGGACAATTAGACTTTAAAGGACCTTCATTTATCATGCTTCCGCCTGCCCGGCAGGGATTTCAGGTGGAGATGAATGAAAATGGACAAATAGTGATAAATCCTCTGATATGGCGAGGTGACCAGCAAACCATCCTTTTAGCGGATATTTCAAATAAAAAATTCGGTAACAGCTATTTCTTTCCCGGTGAGGGGTTTCTCTCCTTAAAAAAACATGATCTTAAAGGGAAAATAACCCGACCCCGTAAAAAGCAGGCAGCCAACCCTCTTTTTGACTTTCTTGAACAGGATTTATCGTTCATGGTCGCCGACAATGAACTCGATGATTTTTTAAAAGAAAACAAGTCTACCCTCAGGCATCCGGATAATCAGGTTGACCGGAAGATACTCGAACTGCAAATCAAGGTGCTCCCCGACTCCCTGATCATCCATGATTTTCAGGAAGACCAGGACTGGTATTATCTCTCTTGTGACTATGGTTTGGGGGAAGGGTCAATATCACTGGAAGATTTGCTTGGAAAAAGAGAAGAAAGGGATGCCCTCTATTCCGGGTCAACCGCCTTACAGCTCCACGATACCCCCCTTTCATGGTTTCACGATCTGGCTGAAAAACGGACATGGATTGACGGCAGGGGACACCGTGGAGTACGGCTTCTGCCCGGCGAGTTTATTGCTCTTATTTCAACTATCGAAGAAGTGCAGAGCAGGCTCAAAGATAACTCTTTTCAGAGCCGTCTGAACACTCTTCTGGACAGTGGTTCCTGGGGTGACCCTGCAAAAATCAAACATGTCCCGGATCATCTCCGCAGCTATCAGAGAAACGGCCTTGGTTGGCTTCACACCCTTTATGAACTTGGACTTGGAGGAGTGCTGGCAGATGATATGGGGTTAGGGAAAACCCATCAGGGGCTGGCTCTTTTGGAAATAGTCAGGAAGAGAAAAAAAGGGCAGATCATGCTTGTAATCTGTCCTGCATCGGTGCTGCTTCACTGGCGGGATAAAATTGATCGTTTCTATCCGGGAATGAATTACAGCATCTACTATGGTTCCAGCCGGAACCTCGGCAAGGCCATAGAGTCGGGACTTATCCTGACTACTTATGGTATTGTGCGTTCTGATCGGGAATCAATGGCGGAGATTTCATTCGAGATTATCCTGCTCGATGAGATACAGAATCTGAAAAATCGCAAGACAGGAATTCACAAAGCAGTTGATTCTTTGCAGTCCCGGGTAAAGATTGGTTTGTCCGGTACCCCGATAGAAAATTCACTTACTGATCTTTATGCCCTGTTTAATATCTGCCTTCCGGGAATCTTTGGAACTATAACCCAATTTCAACACACCTTTGTAAAACCGATTACAGATGAACATGACGAGAAACAGAAGAACAGGCTCTCCCAACTCATTCAGCCTTTTATTCTTCGCCGTTCCCGGAAACAGGTACTAAGTGAATTGCCTGAATTAATAGAAGATAATCGAGTATGTGACTTGAGTGAAGATCAGGTAAGTCTTTATCGTCAGGCGATTGATGATCAACAGCTTTTTCTGGAAGAACTGGAAGCTGGAAAAGGAGGTATAAATTTTCTCAATATACTGACCCTTATTACCCGCTTAAAACAGATATGCAACCATCCATCACTTGTTGAAAAAGAGTGTGACCCCGATAAATATAAAAGTGGGAAATGGGATCTCTTTGTTGAACTCCTGAGTGAAAGCCTGGGAAATCGATTGAAGGTTGTTGTTTTCAGCCAATACACCGGGATGCTTGATATTATCGAATATTATCTGAATGATGCTGGAATTAATCACGCAACTCTGCGAGGCAGCATGAATATTGCCAAACGGCAGAAAATGATCGAAAAATTCACTAAAGAAAAGGATTGTATGGTTTTCTGCGCGAGTTTGCTCGCAGGAGGCACCGGCATTGATCTTCTGGCAGGTCAGGTTGTGATCCATTATGATCGCTGGTGGAATCCGGCAAAGGAAGAGCAGGCAACAGCCAGAGTTCACCGGATGGGACAAAAAGATGTGGTACAACTCTTTCGCCTGATTACGAAAGGCACCCTGGAAGAAAAAATCCACAGCATCATCAGCAGAAAACAGGAACTTGCCTCTTCAGTTATCAATGAAGATGAGGCGGGCATGATCAAGCAGCTGGATCATCGTCAATTGGTTGAGCTGTTCAGGTGATCTCAGAGGTTATTACGAAATTCCAGAAAGGGGAGGAATAATGTTGGGAAAAACTAATTTAAGAAGCAGGGCAGTGGTCCTCCCGGTCTTGATGACTCTTCTAACAGTGTTTACTGTTGGGATAGAAAATCAATCATCTGCAAATGCCGGGACGGAGGATATGCTGACAATAACAGGTAGTGTCTGGTATCGGGAGCGCATGATGGTTCCACCTGACGCTGAGATCAATATCTATCTGGAAGATGTTTCCAGGATGGATGTTTCTGCCAAGGTTATTGCGACCACAAGTTTTGCTGCTCAGGCCGGGCCTCCCTGGGACTTCAGCATGGAATATGACCCGACAAAACTTAACGATAAGGGCCGCTATGGCATGCGGGTTAGAATAGAGGCTGATGGCCGACTGATGTTTATTAATATGGAACATATTCCCGCTTTTGAACACGATTCCAACACTCCGATAAAGATTATGGTATCACGGGTAGGTGGGAGTCATAAAAGTGGAGAAAATCAGTCGCTCAAACCGAATGCCGGCTTGACAAATACCTATTGGAAACTCATCGAACTGGACGGTCAGCCGGTTTTAGCTGGTGCAAATCAGAGAGAGCTGCATATGGTTCTTACTTCAGAAGGGAGCAAAGTGAGTGGCTTTTCCGGATGTAACCGGTTTATGGGTGGTTATGAACAGAGTGAAGGCCAGCTACAATTTGGACAATTGGCTTCAACCATGATGGCGTGTATGGAAACCATGGAGCAGGAAAAGCTCTTTCTGGGCGCTCTTGCACGTGCGAGGAGTTTTAACATCAGGGGCGAAAGCCTTGCCATTTATGGTGATGAGGAGCAGCTGATCCTGCGATTTGAGTCGGTTTATTTGAAGTAGTTAGCTTTTTGTTTATATGAAAGTCATGTGCTATCCCGACTCCATCACTCTCATGCTTGGCTGTGAAATGCATTTCACGAGTGTTAGTACCTCACTCCTGAATTTGTGTCATAAAAACAAGAGATAAGGTAAACTTTGGATATGCGTAGATTTCCAGAGCTTAAACCACAGAGTTCACAGAGAACACAGAGGGGAGAAAGATAAATGCTTTTTCTCTGTGCTCTCTGTGAGCTCTGTTGTGAGATAATGTACCTGTTGAATTATGGATGTCGTCCATTTTAGATTGTATGGTTGACACGCGTAAGAATTTGAGAGTCTGCCAACCACAAAATCTTACGGTTAACACAATTTCCGAGGTATAATGATATCAGGGTGTTACATGTGTTAACCATATCAGTACCTACTCCAGAATTTCTGTAATAAAAAACAAGAAATTGAGGAATGTATTTTGGAA
>DEIL01000249.1:14100-16102 GCA_002352445.1 Desulfobulbaceae bacterium UBA2775 | reverse complement strand
AAGAACAAAAAAATATTGTACTGACTCAGATAAGTTAAGTAAAGTAGTATTCTCTGTTAAGATCCAGCCCCACCTCTTTACATTTACAGGCCATTAAGATACCATGGGCTCGATATTGCATTTCAACCGTTTGGAGTCTCGCAAAGGAGTAACCTGATGAAAAATCTGTTACGTTTTCGTTCACTGTTCAGCATAATCGCAGTTACCTGTTTGCTGTTTCTGTTCCAGGCACCTGTCTTTGGTTTAGAAAAACCGATCCATATTGAAGCTGATCGTATGACATCCACCGAAAAAACCAGTTCTGTTGTTTTTGAAGGTGATGTGGATGCCAAACAGGGCGATATCCGTATCCGCGCCGACAAGATGACTGTTCATTACTCAACGGCTGAAAAAACCAAGGTAGAAACAAAAAAAGCATCCCAGCAGGTTGAAAAACTTATCTGTGTCGGCAACGTTGAGGTTAGCCGGGGAGAATGGCTTGGAACCGGCAAAAAAATGATCTATCTTGCTAAAGAAAGGCAGGTTATTCTTTTAAACAGCGCCAAAGCATGGCAGGGGCAGAACATGGTTGCCGGTAGTAAAATAATCTATTATCTCGACGAGGGGCGCTCGGAGGTAATTGGTGGAAGAACATCAACGACCCTTTCCGACACCGACAAGAAAGATAAGAAAAAGTCGTCACGGGTTAATATGACCATTATGCAAAAATGATGGCGTTGTGAAGAGAAAGTAATGTCAATGCTGGAAACCAGAAATATCGTTAAGAGTTATGGACATCGTACAGTTGTCGACAGAGTCAGCCTGCAAATCAACACAGGTATGGTGGTAGGTCTGCTGGGACCGAACGGAGCAGGAAAAACAACTTCTTTTTATTCCATAGCAGGTTTTATACGTCCCGACAGCGGAAACGTTATCCTTGATGGCGAGGTGATAACCAATCTCCCTATATATAAAAGGGCACTCAAGGGAATTTCCTACCTTGCCCAGGAACCTTCCGTCTTCAAAAAACTGACAGTGGAGGAAAATGTTAGAATTATCCTCGAACCTCTCGGGGTAGACAGGAATGAGATAAAGAACCGTATTGATGAGCTGCTGGCCGAGTTCAATATCGAATATCTCAGAAAGAATAAAGGTCATTCCCTGTCCGGTGGTGAGCGAAGAAGGGTGGAAATTATGCGGGCGCTCTCCACCAGACCCCGATTCATTCTTCTCGACGAGCCCTTTGCCGGCATTGACCCACTTGCCGTCAATGACTTGCAGAAACTCATTCACAACCTGAAAGAAAAAGGGTTGGGCATCCTCATATCTGATCATAATGTGAGAGAAACTTTGCAGGTTTGTGACTTTGCCTATATTATGAATGAGGGACAAATTCTCACAAGCGGTGTGGCAGACGATATTATCGAGAGTGAGGTGGCACGGAAAATGTATCTCGGTGAAAACTTCAGCATGTAATTTAACCCGACAAGTCGGAAAACTTTTTAGTTACGCTGGATAAGTGCCATGAAAGTATATTCAACCATGTAATTTTAACCGACCTTCCTGGATTTCTTGTTTTTTATTACAGAAATTCTGGAGTAAGGCACTAAATGGCCCTGGAACTAAGACAACAGCTTAAGCTTGCACAGAAATTGGTGATGACACCGCAGTTGCGTCAGGCCATCAAACTTCTACAGCTCAACAGGCTGGAGCTTTCCGATGCCCTGCAGGCCGAAATTGAGCAGAATCCCGCCCTGGAAGAAGACATCTCCCTCAAGGAAACCGCCGAAAATCTCCAGGCCCTCTCAGCAACGACAGAACAGACAATCGAGCCGGGCAGAGAACAGGATGTTACCGAAAAGGTTGAAGTTACCGACAATATGAACGAGGTAAACTGGGAGGATTACGCCAATAATTTTGACAGCAATTTCTCCTTTGCCCACGAAACCCCTCCCGCCGACGCGCCGTCTCAATTCGAATTCATTTCAGAAAAACCCGGTTTAATGGCCTATCTGCAATGGCA
>DEIL01000249.1:0-14043 GCA_002352445.1 Desulfobulbaceae bacterium UBA2775 | reverse complement strand
AACAGATACGGCTTTCTTGAAGTTGACCTGGCAAAGATTATGGAAGCGACTGAATGCGAACGGGACGATGCTGACTACATCCTCGAAGTGATCCAATACCTTGACCCCCCCGGGATCGGAGCCAGGGATATCAGTGAATCGCTCTACCTCCAGCTGGAACGAATAGGCAAAGAAAACTCCCTTGCCGCCGAAATTGTACAACATCACCTGCCTCTTCTGGTGACACGAAATTTCAAAGCTCTTGCCAAGGCCACAGAACGAAAGAAACTCGAAATAGTCAGGGCTCTCGATTTCATCACCCGTGAGCTTACCCCGTTTCCCGGACTGCCTTATGCCACTGATAATACAAACTATATTGTTCCTGATGTGTACGTGGAAAAAATTGATGGTGAATATGTTATCCGGCTCAATAACGATGATCTTCCCCGTCTCAAACTCTCCACCCACTATCAGGAACTGTTAAGAGATAATAAAGAGATGGAAAAAACATCCAGACACTATATCAGCGACAAACTGAGAAATGCGGACTGGTTTATTAAATCACTCTACCAGAGACAGCGAACTATCTATAAGGTAATGGAGAGCCTCCTCAAATTCCAATACGATTTTTTTGAACGTGGACCGCACCATTTACACCCTCTTATCCTGAAGGATGTTGCTGATGATATCGAGATGCACGAATCCACCGTCAGCAGGGTAACATCCAATAAATACGTACATACACCCCAGGGAATTTACGAGCTCAAATACTTCTTCTCCACAGCAATCCCCCGCACGGAAGGAGATGCACTGGCTGCAGAATCAGTCAAGGTCAGGATTAGACAAATGATCCAGGAAGAGGATAAAGCCAAACCGCTGAGTGACAATGCTATTGCCAAAAAACTAGCCGGGCAGGACATAAAAATTGCCAGGAGAACTGTTGCAAAATACAGAGACCAACTGAAGATCCTCCCTGTTAAACATCGCCGACACGCCAAATCTCGTCCATGAGTCTTCTCGAAAGAATTTTTTACTTCCATCAGGAAGTGGTGAAAGGTCATTTCCCAAATTCAAGAACACTTGCTGCCCAGTTTGAAACCTCCATTGCAACTTCGAAAAGGGATATTGTTTACCTCCGGGACAGACTTCTGGCCCCCCTCGCCTTCAGTCACGAAAGAAATGGCTACTGTTACCGGGAAGAGGGCTTTGTCCTGCCATTCGAGGATAGCCCCAAAGTTGTTTTTCTCCTCGCAATGTTAAACAAACTGGCTGGGGAAGCTGGCCTGGAAGAGCTTCCCGAGGTCAAGCAGCTTGAGGATCGGCTCTCCTCCATGATCTCTCCCAATTACGATAAACTTATTGATCGCATCTATTGTGAATGGATTGAGGTAGAATCTATTGACCATCAGGTTTTTGAATGCATAACAGAGGGAGTAGTTCAGGAAAAAGTCCTGAAGCTGCTGTATCGTTCTCTGAAAGGAGAGACCAGTTCCAGAGAAGTCGCACCTCAGCGGATTATCAACTACCAGGGGCGATGGTATCTACTTGCCCACTGTCAGCTTCGGCAGGCCAGTCGCCTGTTTCACATTGCAAGAATCCGCAAAGCGGAAATTACAGGGAAACCTGTCCCGTCCGATTCCTCCCCTCACCAAAAACTGCTGGAGCAATCATTCGGTATCTTTAAAGGTAAACTGCTCTGCCATGCGGAAATTCTCTTTACCTCCACCGCTGCAGAGCTGGTACGTCACCAGCACTGGCACAAAGATCAGACAATTGAGGAGGTTGATGGAGGATTGCATCTCAGCCTGCCGATAAGTGATTATAGAGAAATTACCATGAAAATCCTTCAGTATGGAGCAATGGCCAGGGTGATTGCCCCGCCTAAACTTAAACATAAAGTGCAAGCCGAGATTGTCTCGATGGCAGAGCAATATGAACCTGTCTGAAAACAACCCTACATCACTCGGAGACTTCCATGCCCTTACCACCACCGCTTAATTTACGGTTGCTGACAACCTTCGCTCTTATCTGTGCTGTTACAGGACTCAGCTCGTGCGCTTCTTACCTCACCTCCACTTTCGTTGAACCCGCTGTGGGGAACCTCAGGCAACAGACAGACCTGGAACTTGTCTGCGAGGGAGCTCCCGCCTACCTGCTGATGATTGACAGCATGATTGCCTCTTCACCTGAAAATCGAAATCTTTTGCGCACTGGCACCCAATCGTACAGCGCCTACTCAACCGCCCTGTCCGAATGTGGTAAATCAGATCTGAGAATCACTGCAATCACCGATAAAGCGCACCTGTACGGAACCCGGCTTCTCAATCAATTCCTCCCTTTGGATGATATGAGTGGTGAAGAATTTAGCAAAAGGCTCTCAAAACTTACTAAAAATGATGTCCCCTTTGTTTTCTGGGGTACCTTTGGTTGGATCAGCTGGGTCCAGAACCAGGCCGGCTCTCCCGCCTCTATGGCCGATCTTGTAATTATCGAAAAAATAATGTCCCGACTTCTGGAACTCGACGATGGTTACGAAGGGGGGTCCATCCACCTCTTCTTTGGTGGCTATCATGCTGCCAAACCAGCTCTTTTCGGCGGCAGGCCGGATCTCAGCAAAACTCATTTTGAAAAGGCACTTGTACTTTCAAAAAGGAGATTTCTACTGATCCAGACGACCTATGCGGCTACTCTGGCCAGACAGACCCAGGATAAAGAACTTCACGACCGGTTGCTGCAGGAAGTTATCAGCTTCCCTATTGACAGTGCACCCGAATTTGCTTTAAGTAATCAAATTGCGGTAAAAAAAGCCCGCCGTCTGCTGGAAGATGATTACTTTGCTGAATAACTGTGATGAACCCGTAAAAAGCTCCCTGCTCCGTCATTCCCGCGCAGGCGGGAATCCAGAACCTATTGAAATGACTGGATGCAAAACTGCTTAAATGACAAAGAATGATTCCGACATACGACCGTAACCTGAGTGAGACAGATCACTATCTCTACCTGGCCCCCATCAGAGGTATTACTGATGCCCTGTTTCGCAACACCTTTTATCGTCATTTTGATGGTATTGATGCAGCAATGGCACCTTTCATCAATCCCCAGAAAAAAGCTCTTTATAATGAGAAGATGCTCTCTGATATAGTGCCGCAAAATAACACGATCAAACCTGTAATCCCGCAACTGCTGCATACATCCCCAGAAGATTTCCTCACCCTGGCGAAACGCATTGCTGATCTGGGGTTTACCCATATCAACTGGAATCTGGGCTGCCCTGCGCCGATGGTCACCAGAAAAAAACGAGGTTCAGGACTACTCCCTTACCCGGATGAAATCATCTCCTTTCTTGATAGAGTCATCCCAAAACTCACTCTACAACTCTCCTTAAAAACCAGGCTGGGATTTGCTGACAAAAATGAATTACTGCAGTTACTCCCCCTCCTGAACGATTTCCCACTTAAAGAGATCATCATTCACACTCGCTTGGGCAAACAGTTATACCGGGGGAAAACTGACCCGCAAAGCTTTGAAGCCTGTCAAAGAACCAGCAGGCATACCCTGGTGTATAACGGAGACATAAACAGTTGCACCGATTTTATATCTCTTGCCGGACAGTTTTCAGCGGTTAACAGGTGGATGATTGGCAGGGGCATTCTTATGAACCCGTTTTTAGCTGAAGAAATCAGGGGATTCCCAAAGGAATCAGGGACAAAGCGAATGGAAAGGCTTTATAGCTTCCACGAGGATCTTTACAAAGAGTATGAGAAAAAACTGAGTGGACCGGGGCACCTTCTCGGCCGCATGAAACAGCTCTGGATGTATCTTATCTTCTCTTTCCCGGACAATGGGAAGGGGTTTAAGAAATTAAAAAAGAGCAATTCGCCCGACCAGTATATGGACAGTGTCAAACAGATTTTTAACGGTCAGGAAGAGGCATTCTCTCCCGGCCGCCATGTTCCAAAGTGATGTGTACTTCAACAGAAGCACTTTTATTGCAAATCCGCCTTCCTGCCATTAACGACAGTACGGTTATTCCGGTTTATTTGTCTTCTTTTTCCTTTTTGAGAGCGTCTGAACAAGTGGAATCAGAGTTCCCAAACCAAAGACATCACGGTTGATAACAGAATCGACACCGTTTTTGATACGTTTCACTCCATCACCGAAATCAGTTATCTGTTCTTTCATCATTTCAATATCCGTACCGACCTGCCCCCAGGCAAAGTCACGTATTTCCTGAAGTGATTCTGTTTCAGCACCAGTACCCTGGCGCGTGGCCAGGATCAAAAAGAGGATTGCAACGGTCAGGTTAATCCCTGAGAGGATTGCTGCCGACACCTGAATGTTGTAATATTCGGAAAGGAAAAGATAAGCCGTCACGTTAAGCATTATCAGTGTTATAAGGATGGCCAACAAGGCAATGGCGATAAAAACTGTTTGCCGACCTTTTTTGCGGATTTCAAGTTTGAACAGCGCCTTTTCACTTTTAATAAGAAGATTGAGTTTAGCGTTTAAGTCATTATTCATATATTTTCCTTGTACCTGAAAGATTTATCCCCACCGGGATCGACCTGTCAGCAAGAGATATCCCTGTTTTTTTTATCTGGAAGAGAGAGCACGACCAAAGGCAGCCCCCAGAGCAAACAGGATCATTGCCGATAAGGGCGAGATTGCCTTATAATCTTTTTTGAATGCTTCAATAATTTCTTGCAACTGGTCTTTTACATCATCTTCTATCTTTTCAGCTGTTTCATTCAATGACGGCAGCTGCTGCCTGATTTTATCCAATGCAGTCTCTTCAGAATCAGCAGTCTCAACAGCTTTTTTCCCCACTGCCTCCCGTTGGCAGCTCTTCAATTCTTCCACTTCTCTACGAAGCATTTCAAGTTCCTGCTGTATTGTCATTCTTGCCATAATTACTCCTTTTTAGAATCGGTGAAGCAAATGCAGTTCATTCGGTTTCTTCAAACTGTAAAAAGAGAAACTTAGTACCCGCAGTTCCAACTGCCGTTATGGAACTATTGACTGGGTAAACCTCACGATAAGCTTTTTCCTGCCCGATTCAAAGTAAAATATTCCATATCTCTGTGTCCATAGGCCTACCATTTCATTGCTTCAATTTTTGTTTTATTCAACTCAGCAGTAGGATAAAATATTGCTTAATTCAAAACTTGACAATCTTCTCGCCATGTGTGCAATTACTGGATGAATCTTACAATTTCACATAAAATCTTTCTGTGATCCGACAGACCAGCTGCAAATTACCAGCGATTTGCCTGATGAATTTCAACAAAAAAACAATCATGATGTCCCCGTATTTCCAGATTTCAAAATTAAATAAGGAGAAATAGATCAAATGAAAATTTCAGACTGGCTGGACGAACAGGAATCAGCGAATGTGGATGTATCTCAAATCACACTGCCCAAGAATATGTCGTATGATCAAGACCCGGACGAAACTATTTTCTACCAGGAAGATAAACCTTGCGGGCTTTTCTGTACGGAGAGTCATCCCTTTTCTACAGTGGAGCGATATGGACACTGGTACCTCGCCAGAGGTCAGGACAAGAAAGCGGGTATTCATTCATCAAAAATGAAATGGAAACTGTTTACAAAGAATAAAGAGCATGCTCTCCAGACTGCCAAGAAACGTATAGAGTAAAGAAGAGGAACTTATTTGTTTTACCTATAATATCCAGGATCGGAAGACCTCATCCGGCAGAGGGTCCGCTATAATAATCCTGGAATTCCCCTGCAGAGTACAGGTCACCTCACCGGGCTGACGGATACCGTCATTTTTTTTGCCGTAACGTACAACGAGCGATGAGGCAAGCTGCAGATCTTTTTCCATGTCTGTCGCATTCCCATACCAACCTGCAGCTCTTCTTAAGAGCGCTGCAGGTCCCGGACGCTCTTCCATCCACAAAAGGGCATCTTCAGCTCCGGCCAGGGCCTCCAGTTGATCATTGTCGCGCTCATCGCGCCCAAGAATCATCCACCCACCCCCCGGAAAGACAAACTGCCGCCCTATGAACAACAGACGAACATCTGTCGTTGTAATCTCTGCCGGTTGCAGGACAGAATCGTCTGAATAAAGCTGGCTCACCCGGCGGCTGAGAATAGGGTCGGCCAGGGTACATCCACCCGCCGGGGCCGGGAAGTCGGTTATACCATATTCCTTTGCCAGTCTGATCTGATTCGAACGACCACGACCACTGAAATTGAGCAATTTATCCCTGTCTACCCAGCCTTCTCTTTCAGCCTCTGTTTCCACCATGAGCTTTGCACTTAGAGGGCGCAGAAGAATCGATCTGCTGCCGGAATCACGTTCAATAACGTTAAGAGTATCCCGCCGCTGGGACATAGGTCTCTGACCGAGTACTTCCCCGGTTATAAGAAACTTTGCCCCAAATTCATTCATCATCTCTTTTGCCCTGGAAAGCATATAAATCTTACAATCAATACAGGGATTAAAATTCTTACCAAAACCATGCGCCGGATTTCGCAGCAGCTCCAGATAGCCTTTACTGATATCAATGACCGCCACATTGATACCAAATTTACTGCTAATTCTCTCCTTATGGCCAGGTATATCATCCAAAACATGATAGTTAAAAAAAGGAGTCACAAATTGAATCGCCACAACCTCAATTCCCTGGGACATGACAAGACGTGTTGCCAGGATAGAATCAAGCCCTCCGGAGAAAAGGGATAGAGCTTTTATCTCTTTCACGAGCTGCCACCTCCGGAAACCAGCATCTGCTCGGCCCAGGCTGTGGTCTTTGCTGTAGCTGAATCACCGGCAAGCATTCTCGCCAGCTCTTCTATACGCGAGGTATGGGACAACCGCACAACCTCAGATTGGGTCCGCCCCCCATCCACCTCTTTTGATACCCGGAAATGTGACGTTCCCCTGGCCGCGATCTGGGGAAGATGGGTTATGCAGATCACCTGATGATGCTCAGCCAGTTCTTTAATCTTTCTAGCCACTGCCTCGGCAGCTTCCCCCCCGATACCGGCATCAACTTCATCAAAGATTACTGTTTCGACCATATCCTTTTGGGCAAGAAGGCACTTTAAGGCCAGCATCAACCGGGATAACTCTCCACCGGAAGCAACTTTGGCCAGCGGCTTCGAAGGTTCTCCGGGATTGGCACAAAAGAAAAACTCGCCACGATCCCAGCCTGTTGACCTCATTGTTTCCGGAACCTTCTCCACCTCATGCCATTGCACATAAAACCCGGCGTTGCCAAAAGCGAGTGAATGCAATTCCCTCTGCATAGCTTCTTCCATTCTCACCGCAGTCTCCCCTCTTCTCTCAGAGAGCTGTTCTGCATGCCTGCAGGCTTCCTGTTCAAGAGTTGCCACCTCACCCTGCAGTTCTGCTATACGTGTTTCCAGGTTTTCCAACCCTTCGAGTTCCAACGCCCCCCGGGCACTGAATTCCAGAATCTCCTCAAGAGATTCCCCATATTTTCTCTTCAACTGCCGGATCATATCAAGCCGCTCATTCACCATATCCAGCCGGAAAGGATCTGTCTCAATTGAATCCCTGTAATGCCTCAGTTCGGTCACATGATCTTCGGCAAGGTAGGAGTATCCGCTCACATCCTCTGCCAGCTTTTCAGCCCTGGAGTCAAGGGAAGCGAGCTGATCCATGTTCTGACGCAGCCGAACCAGGCCGTCCATAATCTCTACTGACAGCAGTCTGTAGCTCTCCTGGCTCACTTTTATCAGAGTATCACCATTCTTCAGCCTCTTTTTCTCTTCCGCAAGAAGTTCATCCTCTCCCACCACCAGTTCCGCCTGCTCTATTTCACTCACCTGGAACTTCAGGAAATCACGCCTCTGCTCTTTCTCCTGTTCCTCCTGCCTCAACTGCACAAGCTGCTCTTTTTTCAGCTGCCACTGTTCGTACAGTCTGCCAAGTGCAATTCTATCGCCCCAATGTTCCCCGAGAGTATCGATAAAATCGAGATGGAGAGCCGGCTGCAGTAACTGTTGATGATCGTGCTGACTGGCAACACTCAGCATATCCATGGCCAGGTTTGAAACAGATCTTGCCGTAGCAAGCGAGCCGTTTACATAGAGTCTGGATCTCCCCGCACTGTTAATCGTTCTTTTAATCACTACAACAGGATCATCACCAAACCCGCATTCTTCAAGCTTCTGCAGGAGGTGGTGATGTTTCGGGTTCAATTCGAACAAAGCCTCAATTTCGCAGAGATCAGCGCCGTTTCGCAGCCAGTTCTGAGACGCTCTTCCACCGGTTAAAAGATGGATAGCCCTTAACATTATTGACTTTCCCGCCCCGGTTTCACCGGTCATAACCACCAGACCATCGTGACTGTTCCGATCAAAATTGAGCTTCATTGATTCAATCAGCGCGAGATTTTTTATTCTTAATTCACAAAGCATCAGTTTTAATCAGTATGGAAGCAATTCTTATGTCCCGACTTGACTCTCTTTATAAAGGACAGTAGGTTACACATATCGGTTGATAGACAGACTCCGGGCCAACCGGTCAACAAAACGATCCACTCTCCATACCCGTTATTTGACCACAGATCAATATGAAAGAGAAAACAGATCTCAGTGCAAGCCTTGAAGATTACATTGAGGCAATTTATCACATAATTGAAGAAAAGCTTGTCGCCAGGAGTAAAGAAATAGCAGCAAAACTCAGTGTCAGCCGGGCTTCTGTGACTGAAGCCCTTCGTGCCCTATCCAAAAGAGGCCTCATCAATTATGCACCCTATGAGGCGATTACCTTGACGGACGAAGGAAAGATAGTTGCTGAAGATGTGATCTTTCGTCATGAGGCCCTGAAACGTTTTTTCATTGAGGTACTGGCAATAGATACCAATATTGCCGAAGAAGGTGCCTGCAGGATCGAACATTCCGCTCCACCTGAAATCATTGCCAGAATGATCAGTTTCACTGAATTTATCAAGGTATGCCCTAGAGGAGGAGACGATTTGATTGAGGGCTTTGCCGAATATTGTGCCAAAGGGAAGCAGGGTGAAAAATGCGACAGCTGCGTGTCCAGCTGCCTTGAACCGTCAACCGAGGAAAAGTAGCTCGCCGCATTCCATCAAGAACCTGATTTTTTTATCAGCTGCTCAATCTCTCCATCCTCCGGAAACCTCTTCAGTTTCTTTTTTGAAAAGAGTAATTCTCCGTCGACAACTACTTCAAAAACACCACCCGATGAGGCTATCAGCCCAATTTCCGCACCAAGATCCTTTTTCAGTTCTTCCCCCAGACTGGAGGCGCGTGGTTCATAATTTCACTTAGTGCAATATTCAATAGAAATTTCCATAGCATCTTCCTGATTTAAAAATTATTATTAACTATGATGTGGCCTGGAGACTCCATCTCTCGTTAGCAACCCACACTATTCATTTTTAAGAGACATCGCAATCACAAACAGGGATATAATGTCACCCAGAGAAGACCAATCCACACTTTTCTCCATTCTGCAAGAACTAAACAGAAATGAACAAATCTACCTTTCTCCATATGCCACCTGCAGTGATTCAGGCATAAGGAGACATCCTGAAGAAAAAAAAGGATACCGCCAGCAATTTGCCCTGGACGCTGATCGCATCCTCCACTCCCGTGCCTATATGCGATATATCGATAAGACTCAAGTATTTTGCCTCGTCGATAATGATCACATAACCCATAGAGTCCTCCATGTTCAGCTTGTCGCCCGCATTGCCAGAACAATTGGCCGTTTCCTGCGCCTTAATGAAGACCTGATAGAGGCAATCGCTCTGGGCCATGATATTGGGCACCCTCCATTCGGGCATGATGGCGAAAGCTTCCTTGCGGCATTGAGTGTAGAGCACGATCTGCCGCCTTTTCAGCATAATATTCAATCCGTGCGTTTTCTCGATAA
Source organism: Desulfobulbaceae bacterium UBA2775 (assembly GCA_002352445.1). Lineage (GTDB taxonomy): Bacteria > Desulfobacterota > Desulfobulbia > Desulfobulbales > Desulfocapsaceae > Desulfomarina. The sequence continues at coordinate 4,166 of DEIL01000249.1, read as the reverse complement.
ACTCGAGCGAAAAGGAAAAGGCTGGAATCTAACCCTGCAGGTATTAGACGGCATTCTCTGTCATGACGGTGAAGTGCATTCACGTTTACTCCAGCCACATAAGATATCCAGCTTCAAGGATTTTGACCGGCGGTTAAATGAAAAAGAACAGAATCCTCAACTCTCAATTCTGCCATCCACACCTGAGGGATGTGTAGTTCGCCTTGCGGACACAATCGCATACATAGGGAAAGACATTGAGGACGCGATCATTCTGAAGCTTATAAAGCGTGAAGATATTCCAATAACCTGCCAGAAAATATTGGGTATAACCAATGGTACAATAGTATTTAATCTTGTTACCGACCTTATTGAAAACAGCAGTCTCACTGCTCCTGAAAAAATCACAATCGGTTTCAGCGACCGGGTGTCCAGTGTTTTACATGAACTAAAGAAATTCAACTATGAAAGAATATACCTGGCACCTGCAACCAAAAAAAATATCCCGCTGGTCCGTGACTGTTACCGTAGACTTTTTGGCTTTTACCTTGATTGCCTGACAAACAAACCGGAGCTGCTGCCTGAGGGGGTGGATTTAATGAACGATATGGTATCCCTCTACCACGGTCCACACAGTAAAAAACAAAAAGTGCTGGATTTCATGGCCGGTATGACTGACGATTATTTCCTCACACAGGCCAAGGCAATCGGCTGTACCGTACCAAAAACTTGGTAACATTCCACCCTTTTGACCATGTCAAACAATCGGCTCCGTACTGCGAGTACAACTGAATAGTTACGAAGAAAGTAGTGATCCCAGTCCACTTAAGGCCGGTATTAAGCAGAAGTAGTGACCTCCCATCCCCAGATTGCATAGCCTGCTGCCATATGCTTTTTAATTGGTGGCATGGCTTACTCCTGCGTTTATATGAAAATTATGTTGCTCCCGGAACTTTGACACTGCAACTTTCTAATGGTAAGGAGAGTCATCAAATCAAATAACTGTAATTGTACGACACTAGCTTTTACAGGGGACTGTGCCATTAATGGGCCCCTTCAGCATGCACCAGTAGCTCAGCTGGATAGAGCACCGGACTTCGAAACCGGAAAGTGAAAGGTCATAAAAAACCATTCTTTGCAACATGTTAGTATGACAGTAGTTTTTATTTTTGCTTTTGGTTTCATTTGGTTTCGTTTGTAACAATTTGACTCTGGCAGGCACAATTTGGGCACAGTTTCAAGGATCAGTCGAGTAAATGGCTGGTCCCTTTTTTATTGTCAAAACTTCGCAGTTGTTGTTGGATTTTATATATTGGCCGAGTGTATTTATTTACCTCCCTCCCCCATCACCGACGATCTCACAGTCAAAGCTACCAGGTTGTCAACTCAACCCTGTAAAAATTGTGATGGCATTGTCCCTACCGGCTCTTCCACCATTACACCCGCTTATGTCAGATTGTAAATTCGCTTGTTCTTCTGCCATCAATATCATCACCTGTTACAACAACAATAAAACCGGACAAATAGACGATATATAGCAGTGTGATTAGTCGTAATAAATGCGCTAACTACCATCAGTAGCTATGCATAAAGTATCACATTTCTTTTCTGTCTGTTTTTTCTCTAGTGTGCTTGGAAATCCATAAACACATCTCGTATTTCTGCCACAGCACCCAGGGCGGAGACAATATTGTCAATCAAAGTGATATTTCAACTCCAATTCCTCTCTATCTTTTTTAGCACTGATCGGTTCGGAGATACAGGAAGAGGTTACACTTGAGGTTAACTCAAGTCGGCTGAAGCTTCAATCTGCCAATCTATAATTGCCAATCCTAGAATATTGTTAAATGCGTATTAAGTGTATTGACATATTTCCTTACTGGCATATTTTTTGTCTTTACGTATGTTAGAGCCCCCCTAACATATGCCTCAAGTTTTCCAGTTGTTTCCAAGGAGAAATTAATGCCAGCTGAACATGCTGAAAATAGTAATCTACAGACCTTATTGTCACAAATTGGTGCTGGATTGGATCAATTTTTAAATTTTGATCATCCAGATGCCTTGCATCCCAGTGCTAGCTGGCGAGAAGTTCTCGACACACCTCTACCTCAGCATGGCGTTGGCATTGAAGAAGTAACTCAAGAACTGATTACTCAGATAATCCCAAATGGTTCTCCTGTGCCAAAACCAGGCTTTACCTCGTTTATTACAACTGGGTCAACCACAGTAGCAACTCTAGCCAGTACCGCAGCTAGCATTGCTTCTCCTCAGCGGTACATGCATACGGCCTTTAACTTTCTGGAAGAACTTTCTTTGCAATGGCTGGCTGAAATGTGTGGTCTTGGGAATATGCGAGGCATATATAGTAGTGGTGGTTCAGTGGCTAACCTTGTTGCTTTGGGTGGTGCTCGGCAGTCAGCTTTTGAGAAAATTGGTCATGACCCAGCAGCCGACGGAGTTAATAGACCGGTAAGCGTATACGCTAGTCAAGAATGCCATCATACCATTCAACGTTCTGGTGGCGTACTAGGAATTGGTCGACGAGCAATAAAGATAATTGATTGCGACAATAAAGGCAGGATGCGTGTAGATCTTTTACAAAACGCAATTTTGGAAGATAAAGCTGCTGGTATTCTACCGATGGCTATCGTTGCCAATGCTGGCACAACTAACACAGGTGCAATTGACCCGCTGCAGAGAATTGGCGAAATTGCAAAGGAGCACTCTATTTGGTTCCACATTGATGGAGCATATGGATTACCTGGCATTCTAGATTCACAAGTTAGTCATCTATATCGGGGGCTAGAGTTAGCGGATTCTGTGATCATAGATCCTCACAAATGGCTTGGTGCATCGGTTGGTGTTGCCGCAACATTTGTGCGTGATAGGCAGTTGCTATACCGATCATTTACACAAGAACCTGCAGACTATCTGGAAGGCTCCGTAGAGCAAGAAGATAATTCCAGATCTGTCATTGAACACTCACTGGATGACTTCGGTATCCCCTATTACGACTTCGGCGTAGAATTGAGCTCACCTTGTAGAGGAGTGGTAGTATGGGCACTGCTTAAAGAGATAGGTGTTGAAGGTATGCGCAAAAGAGTGAGACGTCACAATGACATGGCTCGGTATATTTCAAAATTTGCTAATGAGCACCCCAATCTTGAAGTCCTGAGTGAGCCAACTCTTTCTATTTGTTGTTTTCGTTATGTCACTTCTAATTCGGTAGATCTCGATCGGTTTAATCAAACTCTGCATCGACGCCTTGTTAGAGAAAATCAGTATATGCCAAGTACTACCAGGATTAATGGGGACTTGGCACTACGCCCGTGTTTTATAGGAGCACGGACAAATCAAGCCCAGGTAACTGGTCTACTAAATTCGGTTTTAAGAATTGGCAGGGAACTAGAAGATACTGTAAATACGACCCTGAAATAATGTATTGAACGACAGATTCCCGTTTTTACTCACATGATAGTAGGGATTATGAAATGAAGATAACACCAAGCATAGCCATTTGTGTCGTATTAATCACCGTCTCCTTTGCAATGGCCTCGCCTCGGGTTGGACAAAGACCAGAGGGGATGTGTACTCGTGACCTTAACTTTTGGGGTCATGCGAGCCAATGCTCTTGTGACACCTGTAATATCTATGATGAACGATCTGGCCTGTGCCTTCAAGGCGATGATGTCGAGCAGATTACGGTGCAAGGAGCTATTACAGCTGGGATGATGGCGATAGGCGGAGAAACTACTGGTTTTTCGATCAAAACTTCAGAAGGCGACTCTTACGAACTGATTTTAAAAACAGCTGATCAAGAAAAGGTAACTAAACTAAACGGACTTTGGTTCGAAATTGAAGGAGAATTCATCAACATTGATTCTGTCGAGATCAAAGGAAGGAAAGCAATCATAGCGGATAGAATTGCTGCTCTTGAATAATCAACTAAGGCGGGAATGAACATCTACTGTCTAAATCTCAATATTTATAATGGATAGGTGTTAGTTGGTATTCTTTGAGTCTATAATCCTGAGTTGCCATGAAGCCTCACCTTTGAATAGCCCGTATGTTACCCTGCGTGTCCCACCACTAGGGATCACATTTTTATCGATAGATAAATAAACTGGAAAAGATCTTACGAGCTTACTATCGGAACAGTGGAACGAATCATGGCCCATATAACCATC
>DEIL01000072.1:1949-9180 GCA_002352445.1 Desulfobulbaceae bacterium UBA2775 | reverse complement strand
GGTTTACTCTTTCTGCCAGCTGTTGAGCTGCTGTACCGTCCGGCGTGCACCATCCAGGTCTATTGTAACTGGAGTATGTGGAGAGTATAACATTTCTTTTATCTTTTCCTGTAAAATGTCGGGCGGGAGATCTGCCACCGGCAGGAGCCGGACAGCACTTCTTTTTTCAAGTGCCAGGGCACGCATTTCCTGTTCCCTGTTTTGCCTGAACGGGTAGACAAGAGCCGGTATCCCTGCCTGCAGCAGGTTCATGCAGGTATTATAGCCTGCCATGGATATTGAAAGATCTGCTGTCGACAACCATTCGGGGAAATTATCAGTGAAAATGTCAACAGAGATGGTTTCAGAACTCTGTCCTTTAAGCTTCTCATACAGGTCATGGGGGCAGTAGGGCCCGCAGAACAGCTGCAGGTGGAACAGAAATTCTCTTTTAAGCCTGCTGCATGCGTCAAGGACTGCCTGCAGCAGGTCTGCGCCTACATTCCCGCCGCCGATGGATGCAACTATAAGTCGAGTGTCAGCAGTGATGCCTAATTTATGGCGTATTTGACAGACAGCAGGGGGTGGAGGTTTGCTTACAAAGCCGGTATAGCTTACAGGAATATGAATATCTGCCATCAGACTGAAGGTCTTGTCCAGTGTTATAACTGTGGGGTCGCTATGGATCAGTACTCCATTGAAATAATCATTGAGAGTTTGTACCACCCGCTGCTCGAATTTTTCCCTGCCATGCAGCTTTTCCACCAGAATATCCCGTACACTGCAGTAGCAGCGACAGGGGGGAAGAGAACCATCCCGTATGCCTGAAAGGATCGGGTCCAGTTCAAACCTGAATGCCTTTCTGCCAAATGGATAGAGTTCGGTGATAAAAATATCAGGTTGGTATTCCATGAAATGGGCAATGAGCAGCCTCTTTCTCTCCCGTTTCACATCCTCCAGTTGCTGTCCCGTGGTACATGGAACCATGTTTTGGAACTCCTGATCCATTTTCAGGCCCGGAAGATGAAAGAGTTTTATTCCGGAACAGGCAATATCCGCTCTGGGGCCGCCAAGGACCAGTTTGATTTCGTGTTCGTCAGCGATAGCTTTACAAATTTCCAGGCTGCGGTGTAAGTGGCCAATGCCGAGGACGTGTTGACAGTAGTAGGAAATTTTCATTTTTCCTGGTTACTTGCTACGACCGATATTTAACTCAATAATGGAAAATTGGTCCTGTCTATGACCTATCAAATGAAAACTGTTGGCCTTGAGCATTTTTTCGTCTCCGGGGAGGAATTTTCGCTCGGCAATAGAATAGAGAACACTCTTGATAACACCCTGATGGCAGACAGTAAGGATGTTTTGCCCGGGCCATTTCCTGCCTGCATCCGACATCGCCGATATTGTACGTTCTTTTAGTGCCAGTCTGGTCTCACCACCAGGAGCGGTGAAATGCCATCCCTGTTTGACCCTCTGTTCAAGTTCCTCCCGGAAGGTTTCTTTTACGTAGGGGAGGGTCAGCCCTTCCCAGTCCCCCCAAAACTGTTCTCGTAACCGTTTGTCATATTCTACAGGAACATTGAGTTCGCGGTTGAGGATTGACACTGTTTCTTTCACTCGTCCCATGTCGCTGGCAAAGATTCTGTGCCAGTTATATTTCTTCAGGCTCAGAGACCACTCTGCTATCATCTCTTTTCCTTTGGACGTTAACGGGGAATCACTGGAGCCCTGAATTTTTTTCAGCTTATTCCATTCAGTCTGGCCATGGCGTAATAAGCCAAAAGTGGTTAAATCATTTCTGTCATTTTTAGTCATGCCCATCGAGAAGTAACCTGTCCCTTTTCTTTTTTACCACAGAGATCACAGAGAGAAGATGTTTTGTGAGCAGTTACCTCTGTGCTCTCTGTGTCCTCTGTGGTGAAACGAGTTTTACGTCGGTTTTGTCGGGTGGATCTGCAGCAAACTGTTCTGGCTCAGAAATAGTTCGCCTAACTTTTTGACCCAGATTTTATTATCAAATTCTTCTTCCACATATTGCCGTCCATTGGTGATAAGCCTTTGTCGCAGATCGTGATCCGTCAACATTCGGATAATTGCATCAGACATTGTGTCCGGCCGGGATGGAGGCACGGTTATTCCGGTTTTATCATTCAGCAGGATTTCCGGGATAGCTGACACCTCAGTTGACAGCGCAGGGACGCCCATTGCCAGGCTTTCAACAAGTACATTGGGAATGCCGTCACGATCGCCGGATCTGGCGATTTCACATGCAAGAACAAAAAGATCACTTTCTCTGAAATGTTGTAATACCTCTTCATGTGTTCGGGTGCCGACCCACTCACAACTGTTGCTGAGTCCCAGAGATGAGATCAGGTATAAAATCTTTTCCCTGTCATCTCCATCGCCTATCAGGGTATGACGAAACTCAAAGCCATTGTCATGGAGGATTTTCAGTGCTCTGTATAATGTCGGCAGCCCCTTTTTTTCGGTCATCCTTGCAACGGTTAAAATCCGATACGGATTACCGGGGCTGAAATTAAATTGTTGATGCTTAAACAGGTCGATATCGATACCATGGTAAATGCAGAAGATAGGTGTCGAACTGTTGCCGGCAACAGTTTTCAGGTATTCTTCATTATGGGCGGTGCAGGTAGTTACAAATCGGGCACGATCAATCTTTCTTTTCAGTTTATCCTTTGCCGTGGTGTAGATATCCTTGGCATGGGCGGTGAAGCTGAATGGTATTCCTGATAAAAGTGAAGCAAACAGCGTTACAGAAGTTGGTGAATGGGCAAAATGGCCATGGAGATGAACGACATTACTGTCTTTTAGCAGCAGATTGTTCGTGAGATATCCGGCCTGAAGCAGGTGTTTCAGTGTAGCCAGCCCTCTTTTTGTATGGATACCATCTGCGGCATATTTCAAAGTTTTAAGGTAAACCGAAGTGTGTTTGACAGCGAGAAAAATATTTGGAGTGATAAGGCGTGAGTAGTCAAAAAACAGTTCCGTGGGAAGATAGTCAACCTGGGCTTTAATCTCTTTTACCGAACCATGGCTGAAGTTCTCCCTGGGCAGACGCATTGGAAACAGCCGTAGTTTGAATCCCATTCTTTCGAGCAGCAAAATTTCGTTGGAAATAAAGGTTTCAGATATTCTGGGGTAGCCCTTCAGGATATAACCAAGTACCGGCCGACTTTTACTCACCTTTTCAATCATCATTTAGAGCTTGCTCATTTTTAAAGTGTTTCAATCGTTTCATCATAATGTCCAGGCCTGAGAGCTTGAATGCAGCAATGGTGTCGGTGTACTGTTTCTGATTATTCAGGAGGGTAATAATCTTCTCTCTAAATAATTGAGGGGTAACTTCATTCCAGGGAATAAAGTCGAGCAGCCCTTTACTTTTTAACCGCTGGGCTCGAATTAACTGTTCTTTGCGTGGTGTCTGCCGGGGGATAATCAGGGAGGGAGTCTGCTGGGTCAAAATCTCGCATATTGTATTATAGCCCCCCATGGAAACAACCAAATCGGCCGCTGAAATGAGTTCTTCAAGCTTGGGATGGAAGGGGAGTGTTTTGATGCCGAACCTCTGTGCCCGTTTTCTAAACTGTGTTCTCTTTTTTTTGGGCATGAAAGGCCCGGTGATGATAATTGATTTAAACGGAAGAGAGGTAGGGTAATAGTCATGCATTGCTATATAGTGTTCCAGAACTTCTGCACCGTCTCCACCGCCACCTGTAGTGATAAGAATGAATTTGTCATCATCGAGAATTCTATACCGTTTACGCACAGAGACCTTTTTTTTCTGGCCAAGCTGTTTTCTTGGAATATACCCGGTGAATTTTATTCTATCATGAAGCGACTCCTGCATCCTGTACATCTCAATCGGATCGTAGATCTCTTTGTTTCCGTAAATCCAGATCTCATCATAGAGTTTCTCAAGATAGGAATACACATTTTTTGCCCGCCAGTCTCTCCGTATTACTGCAGAATCATCCAGAATATCGCGCAGTCCCAGAATAGATCTGGTGGAAGGACTGAACTCTTTGAACCACTCCAGGGTGGATAAAACCTCACGTTTTAAACCGAGCGGTTCCTTATCGACAATAAAGAGGTTGGGGCGGAAAGTTTCTGCTGTTGCCTTGATGATATTGGTTCGAATAGAAAGAGCCTGTTCAGGGTCAATGCGGATAGAGAGGGGCTGGTACTCATCATTTGTCTTTTTTATCATCCCTGGAATCCGGACAAAATCAACCTGTTGCGGAAAGGAGAAACGTCCGGCAATGGGTGAGCCGGTGAGGATAAGGACATTTGTATTTTTGTCTCTTAAATGATTGGCAATGGCCATGGTTCTGCGGATATGCCCTAATCCGTAGGTATCATGGGAATACATCAGGATATTGAAGTTGGGGGGAGTTTTTATTGTGGGCATGGCAGGAAATGTGAGAGATTGAAACAAAAACCCCATAGAACTACTGTCCTATGGGGTTATTATCTCAATATATAAAATGCTTTATTATTTAAAAGCTCATGGTAAGTCTATTACTCACCATAATGATTGACTCAACATCACTGTAGCTGCTGCGTTTGTTGAACAGATCTCCTGTGTCCATATAAGCAAAATGGAGTTCAAACGACAGGTTGTTCATGAGTTTGTAAATTATTCCGAGATTGGCTTCCCAGCTGGATTCATTCTCGTGATTGATCGATTCCGGTGACCAGAGGTTTTTCGTTAAACCAAATGCTCCCTGGAGTGCTATCTTACCGGTTGCATTGAATTGCCCGGCAATTGCAATACCCCGGGTGTTTGCTGTATGAGGGTCAGTTTCAACCCAGGATACGGTTCCCTCATGTTCACTGTTGAGGATATCTGCAGTAGTGTTGGTGATAAGCAACGGGCTGAAATTACGAGAGAAACTGCTTTTGAAAGATCCCTGGTCATTAAGAATTGCACCAAGGTTATAGGACGTGACTTTATAAATGCTATGAGTCTGCATATCTTCAGCCCCAACATGACTGTAACTGAAAACTGCGACCATAATGGCCAGTAAATATGTGATTTTAAAATTTATTTTCATCACAAACAGGATAGATCCACTCCTTTTAACCTGCTGTTATAGATAAATGCAACAAGTACAGAAAACTGTACCTTAATTTTAACCCTGTTGCCGGAAAAGTCAAGGAGAATTGTGATTGAGACTCGTTCCTCAAAGCGTGCAATCTAACACTCATGAAATGAATTTCACAACGAAGCATGAAAGTAATGTAACCGGGATTAGGAGGAGTGTTGCCAAACGTCCTCGCAGGCTGTGGATCGGAGTCTCGCAAGCTCGCTTACCTGTTGTGTCAAAACTCCTCCTAATCCCTCTTCGTCCGTGGAGCAACATGACTTTCATATAAACAATCCGGGTTTTGAAGGATAGGTTGGTGGAAATTTCATAGATATGGTTCACAGATTTCTTGCGAGGTCACTGGTTATGAGATATAGATAGTTTTGGCTTAATAATGAGGATTTAAACAGGCACTCTCAAGGAGGTTTCATGCGATACGGTTTTATCATATTGGCTTTTATCAGTAGCCTGGTTTGTTTGACCAGTGCAGTGGTGTATGGGGCAGAAGGTGTCTCTTCTCAGAAGATTATAATGTCAACCTTCGAGGTGAATTCTGCAGGGAAGTATACATATTTACGAGACGGTGTACAGAGCATGCTCGTCAGTCGCCTGTCCACTATAGAAGGAGCGGAGCTGCTTGATGAAAGGGTGAGTGCCCGGGAGCTTGCCAGATTAAAAAAAGGAGCTGGAGAGGGCAAAGATATTCCTGTTGAAATTGAAGCTGATTACCTGGTTACCGGGGCACTGTTTGCCCTGACCAAGGGATTGAATATTCAGGTTGTTTTTTACCCGCTTTCGGCAGATGTAGAAATTGAACGCTTTTCCGTCGTTGCTGAAGATGATGCCGCAATTATTTCGACCCTGGATGGACTGTCACAGGATATTGCGGTAAGAGTGTTTGGCCATGAAAGGGCAGTACCCGGTATAAAGAGCGAGCAGGAAAAACGAGTTGGCACCAAGGGCTTCGTCACTGTTCATCCGGAAATTGCCTATAAGAAAGGGCTCTATTCAGGCTCAGTTATTGATATCGGAGACAGTGCCATACAGGTTTCGGCCCAGGGAGTAAGAAGAACAACGGAAATACCACTGAAGATGCTGGCTATGGTGGTGGGAGATGCTGACGGTGATGGCTCCACGGAACTTATCCTGTTGACTGAGAGCGGGCTGAGAGTATACGCCTTCATTGGCCGGAAGGCGAGTGAGATAGCAAAAATAAAATTTACAGGGTCCATCAGGGTGCATGCCATTAATATGGCCGACCTCGATAATGACGGCAAAAAGGAGATCTATTTAAGTGCAACTAAAGATCTCAATGTCTCTTCACTTATTATGGAGTGGGATAAAACAGCCGGTTTTACAACGACCAGGCAGTATATTCCCTGGTATATACGACCAGTTGACCATCCGGACAGGGGGCTGATCCTCGCCGGTCAAAGGCGGGGGAGTGGACGGACTGACTTTGTTAAGAAAGGGGTGTTTCAACTGGCAGTAAACGACAAGGGCGCTTTCGCAGCAGCCGGTGAGATCGCACTGCCAGGTTCGGTTAATCTTTTTGACTTCACCTATGCCGATATAGATGGCGATAAGATTTTTGAAAAAATAGTTATTGATCAGAATGAGAAACTGAAAATTTATGATCAGGAAAATGGTCTTATATGGGTAAGCAGTCAGCAGTATGGAGGAAGTAAAACATATATTGGTCCGACCATGGGGGTGGGTGTTGATCGCAACAAGAACACCAGTTTATCAGCAAATGAAGATTCCGACCGGGATCTTTTCTTTGTCCCGGGCAGGATTACCGTGGTGGATCTGGATAAAAACGGCAGGCAGGATATTGTCGCGGTGAGTAATGTTGATGTATCAGCCAGTAACTGGTTTAACAGACTGCGCCTCTATGATGGCGGGGTAATTGTGGGGTTGACCTGGAACGGATCGGCAATGGTGGAAACATGGCGCACTGGGAGGCACAGCGGTTTTGTAGCGGATTTTGACTTTTCCCTGACGCAGGATATGACTACCGGCCCCAAAGGAGAAAAAGGTCTTGCCACCCTTTATATTGGTCAGATCCCCAATAGCGGTACTATGGAATCCATTTTGCCTGGTATGGATAAGACTAAACTCAGCATGTATGAGCTTGGATTTTC
>DEIL01000072.1:0-1888 GCA_002352445.1 Desulfobulbaceae bacterium UBA2775 | reverse complement strand
TTATGCAGACATAGAACAGTTTCTTTACTGTTTTCTTTATGATAGGAGAAACGGCGGCAATCGGAAGATCCGGTGGCCGGAGTAAAGAGAGAAACAGAGAGCTCCTCATTTGGGGAGTTTAAAAAAAAATCAGGAGAGAGAAATGAAGAAAATCATTGCTTCAGCAGTTGGTCTCATGATGTTGGGTGGTGTTGCTGTGACCACCGCCAATGCATTTGAGAGCAAGTTTGGCGGATACTGGCGTACTCGTCTTTTTAGCCAGAGCGACTTTAACGGAGTTGATAGTAGCTACTTTCGTGTAGACAATCGTACCCGTCTTTACTACACCGCTATATTTAATGAAGACTTTAAATTTGTAAACAAGTTTGAATTTAATAGTAATTGGGGTGATACTAACGGTGGAAGAATCGGTGCTGATGGTACGGGTAATTTCAGGATCAAAAACTCCTACGCTGACTTCACCCTTGGAAATGTGAATACCAAGCTTGGTATCCAGGGTGCTGTTCTCGCACGTGGCTTTATCTTTGACGATGACTTCTCAGGTATAAACGTGAAGGGGAATTTCGGTGCTGTTTCTCCAACTTTCATGTGGATACGCGCAACTGGTGAGTATGTCCATCCAAGTGAGAGTGATGATGATATCTTTGCAGTACTCGTTCCTTTCAAGATCGGTGAGATGACAAACCTTAATCCCTATTTTATCTATCGTAACGCCGATAGAGCCAATGAGGATTACTATATAGGTATCGATGCTGATATGAATTTTGATGTGGCATCAGTATGGGGTACTTTTATCTATCAGGGTGGCACCAAGAGCGAAGACATAGATCTTGGAGACTTCGATTTTGAGGACGAATTTGATAATGCCGGTTACCTTTTTGCGATTGGTGCCAAGGCAAGTATTGTCCACGGTCAGTTCTTCTATGCCTCTGGTGACGATGACTCCTTTGATCGGGAAGACGATCAGTTCGCAGGTGTTCCGGGTCGTTCTTATTACTGGGCTGAGATCTTAGGTATGGGTACCTTTGATAACCAGACATCCAACGGATCTCCTGGAAATAAAATCAGTAACATCTGGGCTGCTAATATTGGTGTAAAGGCTCCGTTTGGAGAGAGATGGACCCTCGGTGCTGATCTCTGGTATGCCTCTCTGGCCGAAAGCGATATCTTAGGTAATGATGAGCTCGGTACTGAGATTGATCTTAAAGCAACCTATAAGGTGTTTGACAATATGAGTCTTGACCTTGTTGGTGCCTACCTGTTCGCAGGTGATGCAACTGGTGATGAGGATCCGGTTGAAATTGGTGCACGTCTTTCTCTCAAGTTCTAAGTTGAGATTGATAAACATCATTTTGATGTAAGTTGTTTTGGCCCGGTGGAGAGTAATCTTCACCGGGCCTTTTTTTTGTAAATACGAGAAAAACTTTGTGAAGACAAAAACTTACCACAGAGGACACAGAGAGCACAGAGATAACTGTTTGTAAAAAACAAATTCTCTGTGCTCTCTGTNNCTCTGTGTCCTCTGTGGTGAAAGAATGTAATTGCTTGTTTTGTACGGAGGACATTGAAGAAAGCAATCGTGGCTGAAAAACAGGACAGAATCCGCTGGCTGGTGCTGCTGATGGTAATGGGAGGAGTTTTCCTTTCAACCATGGATAGCGGCATGGTCAATATAGCTCTGCCTACTATAATGCGGAGTTTTTCTGTCGGCTTGGCAGAGACAAATCTGGTTGTTATCGTCTACCTCCTTACCATTACCGCCACCCTGGTCTTTTGGGGTAAGATTTCAGATCGTTACGGCAAGGGAAATGTCTATCTGTCCGGGGTGCTGATTTTCTGCATCGGGGCCATCAGCTGCAGTTTTTCAATAGGCTTTGAGAGGTTGCTG
>DEIL01000254.1 GCA_002352445.1 Desulfobulbaceae bacterium UBA2775 | reverse complement strand
GATGAGTGTATCGTACAGGTCGAGTTTCTGCATCCACGTTTCAAGATCATGGAATCCATCGGGGCGACGACCAAGAACCCGGAGAAACAGATTTATTTTTGCCGGTGCATAAAGCCGAATTTTTCTGTTTCTCATTGCTACCTTTATTTAGCACCCCACCACTTTTTGATAGCGTCGTAAAAACTATATTTTACCAGACCTTCGTCATTCCCGCGCAGGCGGGAATCCAGAAGGTATTGAGATGACTGGATCGAAGTCTACGCTATCTCCCGCCTGCGCGGGAATGACGGAGCGGTGGAATTTTTACGTAGCCATCACTTTTTAACTTCTTTAACAAACCTTAACTTAACATCGTAAAGGATATTTTTTAACATTTCCTCCTCATCCGCTGCTAAATTCCCCTTTGTTTTATTTTGAATAACCACCAGGGTATCAATACCGTGTCTTGCCGCATCCAGGTTTACAGTTTTCTGCCCGGATACGGGGTCGACAATCTCGCCAAGATGATAAAGAACTGATGTATTCAAAGACATGACAAAAGCGGAAAATGTCACTTCAGGCATAACACACTTACCTTCCTTATTCGGCACCTTCCCCTCATCACAACCACAATCACTATCTATTTTTGTTTCCTGATCACTCATCTCTCTTTTTCTCCTCCCCATCTCCTCAACAAAATCTACAGACCTGGAAGATCCAGAATCTGTGCGCCAGCTACATTTTTCAGGCCCAGTACTTTTTCAAGCAACTCCTTTGAAGTCAGTTCATCAGTACTCAAAAGGATAACATTCTGGTTACTTTCCTCTTCACGTCCGACGGTCATTCTGGAAATATTGACTCCCGCATGACCCAGAGTCGTACCGAGGGCACCGATTACCCCGGGAACATCCTTATTATATACCAGCAGCATGGATCCTGAAGGCAACGCCTCCAGCCTAAAATCATTTATACGAACGAGGCGGGGCTCATTGTGTCCAAAAACTGTCCCGACCAGCACATCTTCGCCCTCGCTGGTGGTCACTTTCACAGAAAGGGTATTGATAAAATCATCGGCCTGATCACTCTTGGACTCGACCACCCTGATCCCTCTATCTTTTGCAATAATAGGTGCATTAACAAAATTCACTGCATCTTTTAAAATAGGCGTAAAAAGTCCCTTTAAAAATGCTACCGTAACAGGACTGGTATTCAATTCCGCAAGTTCCCCGCTGTATTCAATATTTACCTCTTCCACACCACCTTTTGCAATCTGCATATGAAACGAACCAAGCATTTCTCCAAGAGTCAGATATGGTCCGACCTGAGCAAGAACATCATCGCTCACTGAGGGAACATTGACCGCATTTGTCACTGCGCCTTTCAACAAGTAGTCTGATAGCTGTTCTGCTATTATCAGAGCCACACTTTCCTGCGCCTCACTCGTTGATGCTCCCAGATGAGGGGTGCAGATAAAATTGTCCAAACTGAGCAGAGGGCAATTTTCCAAGGAGGTCGGTTCGGTCCCGAAGACATCCAGAGCTGCTCCACCAATTTTATTATTCAGCAGTGCCTCATAGAGCGCCGCCTCGTCACACACCCCACCTCTGGCACAATCGATAAACATTCCATCACTTTTCATATTCCCGAAAAATTCAGTAGAGACAAGGTTTTTCGTTTCAGTTGTGAGCGGAACATGTACTGAAATATAATCTGACCTCTGAGCCAACTCTTCAAGGCTGACAATCTCCACACCGATTTTTTCGGCCATCTCTTTAGGCATATGGGGATCGTAAGCGATTGTTTTCATCTTCAGACCTTGAGCCCGGCTGGCAGCAATACCGCCAATTCGCCCTATTCCAAGCACACCAAAGATCTTCCCTGTAACTTCTCTTCCCATAAATTTTTTCTTTTCCCACTTTCCTTCCTTCATACTCTGGCAGGCTCGGGGTATATTGCGGGATAAAGCCATCATCATGGCAATGGCGTGCTCGGCAGCGGTAGTAGCGTTCCCATCGGGAGCATTCATCACCACAATGCCCTTCTGGCTTGCGGCCAGGATATCAACATTATCCAGACCAATACCGGCACGACCGACCACTTCAAGTTTATGTGCCGCTTCCAACAGATCGGCGGTAACCTGGGTTGCACTGCGAATTACCAGCCCTTCGTAATTCCCTATAATTTCTTTTAATTCATCTGGAGACAGACCAGTATTAATATCAACTTCAAGTCCAGCTTTTTCAAGAACATCTACTCCAGCCTGCGATAAATTGTCACTGATCAATACTTTCATCTCTCTTTCCTGGGAATCAATTCGTTAATCCGGTCTGCAGTCTTTAGCTACAAACCATTAAATTATATACGTATCACTATAACTGTTGTCAGTGGTCTTTGCAGAAAAAACCAACGTGCGGATATTGAGTGAAAAACTATACAAGCTTCACTTATGGAGAACAACAAAAAACGAATAGCCTCTCCAGCAAAATTGCTCATTCCGTAATTATTATCTACCACCTGCTCTCTCCCTCCTCAAATTCCGGCTATAAGCTCTTGAAGATTCCTTGAGAAACAGATATATAACAGCCAGGTATTTAGGGAGACAGATTAAATTTTTCGAGTTTTTTTGTGAAATTCATCTATCCTCAGCATGAAAAAAGAAAAATCAAATCAGTCCCCTCTTCATTTATATGAAAGTCATGTGCTGTCTGGAAGAAAAAGGGGTTCAGAGGAGTGTTGACACAACAAGTAAGCGAGCCTGCGAGACTCCGAAAAGACCATTTATGGATGGACACTATTTAATGGCCGGGTTTATATAATTG
>DEIL01000183.1:355-5296 GCA_002352445.1 Desulfobulbaceae bacterium UBA2775 | reverse complement strand
AAACCTAAGTTGGAACACTATAACGCGATTCATCATTACAAAATAGGAAGGTGGTTTGTGAAAATCGCGTCTGAATAGGGCAACGCTGGCATTGTCGCAAGCGTTGAATGCATCGAAACACAAGATTGACAGCCACTTTGCGTGGTATATCGTGTCAGAACCTGGGCGGAATTCTTTGGCCATCGATTCATGTAATGGGTCACACCAATTGGTACAGAGCAGGTGCCTTTTGTTTGAAACCGCTGAGATTCTGGCCCAGTCACTGCGAATTCTTTCGGTTGCTAAGACAGCATTCTTCCCCCTACCAGTTTCCCTGCCATCGCGAACAGCCTCGTGGGCCTTGGTGTCCACATAGCATTTCAGGAAGTGCTCGTAGCATTTATTGAATGATACGCCCGGCTTTCTTATAAGATGCTTTTCACATTGATATCTCTTGCAGTTACAGTCATCATCGCAAGGACAATCCACCCATTCATAAAGTTCAGATATAGCCCTGTAGATTTTAACAGGGTATGCATTCCTGTTCGTTTTAGCCCAATAGTTTGAACGTCGTAGGAATTCCTTCAGAGATTCTTTGGAAAAATAGCTGATCAACGACATAGTCTATCCTCATATTGTCATGGATCGGTGGCTTTAAATGTAATGGGTTTTATGTCTCATCGGGTTTAAAATAGGATAATCTGAATATACGTGTGGGATTGTCAAGATGGTTTTTATTGGATCAGGGATGGAGGTGGGATTTCTGGCCGGCCGCGAAACTTGCTCATTGGAACAATGGGACGATCCAGACAGGTTGGGCGGAAGGCACGGGGTGGGGGCTATAAAATATAACAGGCGAATTAACCCTCTATCTCATTATACAGGTGCTACAGGCGATAAATCTGGCCGATTTGAACATTAGCAACATGATGGCAGACGTTCCCCAACGCAAACCAACAAAAAAAGGAAATAATATATGGCGGGGGAGTTGGATTGGGGACGATCACGATGCGCCATAACCATCAGGATCTAAGTTGATTGATTTAAAAAAATTGACATTTATGCTTGTTTTCCTCTATTCTTTGCCAGTCTCTTCCGGTTTGTTCGGATATCAGTCCAATGTCATTCTGGAAATAGTCTACCAACAAACTTTTTTTAATTTGTATTGGGGTCTCAAATGCCTAAGGCTCCATAGAATGTGGAGTTAAAATGGAAGATCGATGGCTCTCGGTAGAGGAGATTGCAGCCTACCTTGGTATCAAACGGGATACAGTTTATCGGTGGATTACCGAAAAACAGATGCCTGCGCATAGGATGGGTCGCCTTTGGAAGTTTAAAAAAGATGACGTTGATGAATGGGTCCGCGAAGGCGGAGCAAGTGAGGAAAAAAGCGGAGGTGCTCCAGTTGCGGAATGATCCCATTAGCCGGTTTGGCTTTCGCCAGGAACGAGGCGGGCCTCATTTGGCAAGAACTATCATGTTAGAGGAACTGAAGTTGCTTTTTTCATTTGTTGATGATCCTGATGCAGACAAGGATCTGTACTTGCGGTCAATTGTTCAAGAAAACTGCCTCAATAAACGGTCGGATAGGACCAGAAATCTCACTGCACGCCATCTTGTAAATCTCTACGGCTTAGATCCCAACATCACACTATTTCGTTGCTTTCGATATTTCTGGGAGCGGGACAAAGAAGGCCAGCCTCTGTTGGCTGTGCTTATCGCCATTGCTAGAGATGCAATACTTAAATCCAGTGTCCCCTTTATTCAAAACTATGCAGTGGGCCAGCGTGTGACCCGAGAGGCCCTTGAGGAATTCATCGATAACCTTGAAACTGACCGCTTCAGCCCAGCTACCCTGAAATCAACTGCGCAAAATATCAATTCAAGCTGGACGCAAGCTGGTCATCTCCGGGGCAAGGTAAAAAAAGTCCGCACAGAGGCCAAGGCAACACCCGGCGCAGCCTCTTTTGCATTGCTGCTTGGCTATCTCTCAGGAATGAGGGGCGAATCGCTTTATCAAACGGAATATGCAAAACTACTGGATTGCTCGATGGAAGAAGCGATTGAATTATCTGTCATGGCGTCGCGAAAGGGCTGGATAGTATTGAAACGTTTGGGATCGGTAATCGAGGTGTTGTTTCCCAACATGCTATCGCAACAAGAAATGGAGTGGGTCCGTGAGCAAAGTTAAACGCTTGGTCGTATCCTATGGTAATTATATTGCCATCCCTTGGAGGTCTGATGCCGCGGCTGCGCAAAGGGTCATTTTCTGTGTGTATGATGAATCCGATGAGCTTCGCCTTCGAGCCAGAATCGATGAATTTGAAATTGTGACAAAGCAGAGCGGTCATAATTGGGTGATTTTTGATTTGACTGATTCGTTTGCACAGTGGCTCTGTAGTCATAAATATGCCCAACGCTATTTCGAAAAACCGAACTTGCTCCCAACCGTTTATCATAAATATCTCGAATATATCATCGCAAGATTCACACAGTTTTTGGAAGAAAGCCATGCGGATGAATCCTATGTGATTGCTATTAAAGGGGTGGGGTCGCTGTTCGGTATCTTAAAAGTGA
Organism: Desulfobulbaceae bacterium UBA2775; assembly: GCA_002352445.1. Taxonomy (GTDB): domain Bacteria; phylum Desulfobacterota; class Desulfobulbia; order Desulfobulbales; family Desulfocapsaceae; genus Desulfomarina. The sequence goes on along the minus strand of DEIL01000183.1, from coordinate 2,740 downwards.
AAGAGGTCGTTGAAAAGCTCGCGCCGAATGTCTCGGGACGATTGCTGATTTTCTTTCCAGGAAGTTATGAAGACAACAACTACCGCTTGCTGGATAGTTATGACGGCTGGGGGTACCTGGCTGTGCCCATAACGGCGGACAAGGTTTTCTAATCAAGGGGATGCAGATGAAAAACAGAGACATCTATTTGAAGGACCCATCCGTTCAAAAATTGGTGAACGAAGGTGTTGCCAATGTTAATGACGACATGACCAGTGAGGCTCTTGCGGTCCTTCGCTATGAGCTCGAAACCTTCGTATGCGACGGCCAATATGAAAAAGGCATGGAACATGTCCTTGAAACGTACCTGAAAAACATCGATCAGGCATACCAACCGGCGGTTTGGATCAGTGGGTTTTATGGCTCAGGAAAATCTCACTTGGTTAAGATGCTCCGGGCACTTTGGGTAGATACGACCTTTGAGGATGGCGCAACAGCTCGTGGCATGGCCTCCCTCCCCCAGAGCATCAATGAATTGCTCATAGAACTCAACAACAGTGGGAGACGCTATGGCGGCCTGCATGCCGCCTCGGGCACTTTGGGTTCGAGCGCAAGTGGCAGCGTCCGGTTGGCGTTGTTGCGGATCATTTTTAAATCGATCGGCCTTCCCGAACAATACCCTGTAGCACGATTTGTAATGTGGCTGAAAAACGAGGGCATTTATAATGAGGTGAAAACGGATGTCAAGCAAAACGGGCATAATTGGGAAGAAGAGCTGGACAATTTTTATGTGGCCGAAGGGCTTCATGAGGCTTTGGTCAATGCCAAGCCAAAGCTATTTTCCTCTCCCTCTGTCTGCCTTGAGACGCTAAATAATCTATATCCTTATGTCCAGGATATCAGCAGTGATGAAATGCTGAAGGCAATCAAGCAAGCACTCGGCAGGGATGGCAAATTTCCTTTGACGGTTATTGTCCTTGATGAGGTTCAGCAATATATCAGCATGGACAGTCAGCGCTCAATGGATGTTCAAGAAGCCGTAGAGGCATGTTGTAAGAACTTTGGAGGCAAACTGTTATTCATTGGTACAGGTCAAACGGCCGTTACTGGAACATCCAATTTAAAAAAACTTGAAGGACGGTTTACGATTCGGGTCGAATTGTCTGATGCTGATGTTGACGCCGTCATTCGTAAGGTAATCCTGGCGAAAAATGCGAATGCCATTAAACCTCTCGAAAAAGACATGCAGGTCAATATAGGAGAAATTTCCAGGCATCTATCCGGCACCACAATTGGTCATAACCAAGACGATGTCAGACATTTCGCTCAGGACTACCCGATTTTGCCCGTGCGACGCCGTTTCTGGGAGAACACCTTGCGAGTGCTGGATCCAACGGGCACCGACAGCCAACTTCGAAACCAGCTCAGCATGATCCATAAGGCCATCCAAACCAATTTGGACGCTGATTTAGGAACCGTTATCGAGGGGGACTATATTTATTTCGATTCCGCTGACAAACTTCTCCAAACTCGCATTTTACCCCGCAAAGTTCACGAGAAGACCATGAGTTGGGTTAATAGATCTGAAAATCAACGTTTGATGGCGAGGGCATGTGGCCTGATTTTTTTAATAAACAAACTGGCCAGCAGCAACGAAGAGATCGGTATCAAGGCAACCATTGATACCGTTGCGGATCTGATGATCCAGAAACTCCCCGAAGGCAGTAGTGCATTGCGAGGCAAGCTCCCTGCCCTGATGGACAAATGCGAACTGTTGATGAAAGTCGGGGATGAGTATCGCATCCAAACCGAAGAAAGTGCTGCGTGGAACGACGAGTTTTTAAATCAGCGCAGCCAATTGGCCAATGAGGCTTATCGTGTCGAAGCGGAACGCGATGACCGGATACGCCATAAGTTCGGCAGTATGGTAAAAAAACTTACGCTGACTCAGGGAAATTCCAAGGTAACGCGTGATTTCAACCCTGTATTTAATTCCCAACTCCCTTCCGATTTCGACAAGAAAATATGTATATGGGTGCGCGATGGTTGGAGCATCGACGAAAAATCGGTCAAGGCAGATGCGCTTCAAGCTGGGAATCAATCCCCGACGGTATATGCCTTCATCCCCAAGCGCTCAGCCGACGACCTACGTCATTACCTCATTGAATACAAAGCCGCCAGTGCAACATTGGACAAGCGGGGCGTGCCGAATACCCCGGAGGGTACGGAAGCTCGTGCTGCCATGGAGACCACCAAGCAGACCGCAGAAGGCAAAATCAATGAGTTGCTGGAGGAGGCATTCTCAGGTGCCCGGGTATTCCAGAGCGGCGGAAATGAAATCTTAGGAAACGACTTGCAGGAAATGGTGACAGAGGCTGCAGACAATGCATTAAAGCGTCTGTACCC
>DEIL01000183.1:0-228 GCA_002352445.1 Desulfobulbaceae bacterium UBA2775 | reverse complement strand
TTCGAAGCGTCTCTTTTTGGCTGGTCCCGAGATGCCGTGGATGGAGCCTTGCAAGTGCTTTTGGTTGCCGGTTTGATTCGAGCTCAGGATGACCACGGGAAAACAATTGATTTTAAATCATTGGAACGTAAGTCCATCGGCAAGACGATGTTTAAGGTGGAGTCCACCACTGTAACCACTGCCCAACGGATACAAGTTCGCAAATTGCTTCAAAAGGTCGGTTTGTCC
>DEIL01000059.1:14781-15063 GCA_002352445.1 Desulfobulbaceae bacterium UBA2775 | reverse complement strand
ACCTTTAGCCGATTTTTCGGGTGAGGATACACCGTTTGCGACACCCGCACGCTTTGCCCGGCATCCGCAGAATAAAGCGCCACCATGCCGTCGGCGATCTCAACCCGTCCGCTCCCGGACTGATTTACTTTCCACGAACCGTCATGTTGGTTGAACCCGGGATCTTTCAGTAATTCCGGGCCGCAGTCCTCATAGCGGTCCACTACATGCGCCGAACCGGCCGTAAGCAGCCCCAGGAATATGAAAAGTAAAATTTTTGTTCGGTATTGACGCATTCTGTTT
>DEIL01000059.1:0-14776 GCA_002352445.1 Desulfobulbaceae bacterium UBA2775 | reverse complement strand
GTCAGAGGTCGGATGTCAGAGGTCGGAGGTCGGATGTCAGATGTCGGAGGTCGGAGGTCGGAGGTCGAATGTCTGATATCTGATGTCTGATATCTGATATCTGATGTCTGATGTCTGATATCGGGGGTCACGTTTTCTTGAACAGAAACGGCCCAGGGTTGTTCAGCATAGCTCCCAGCATTGCGCCTATTTTTTTACAATCAGTAGCGAGTTGTCCATGATCTTTACCGGAGATGTATCCACAATCTTTCGCAAAATCAAGCCAGGTGTCCGTTTCACTGTTTTCTCCATCGGAATCGGTCAACTTGCTGACAAAATGAGCTCGATACCTTCTTTTTGCCCAGGCTTCCCTCAAATTCGCACAAACAGACCGCGATGACCGCCTGATCTGATCTGTCAGAGAAAACTTTTCTTCTGACGGCCACTGCTTACTGATATTGAATATCTCCATAGCAAGCGCATAAGCCTGTTTGTACACCCGCAAGTCCGTCGCAGAATTTATCCGCACCGTTTTCATATTCGACCTCCGGTCTCAGACCTCCGACCTCTGACATCGGGGGGGGCGGCCTTAAATAATCAAATAACTCAATCGTCCAAATGAAAGCCTGCTTCTTTCTCTATCTTCTCTCCTCTTTTTACTGCGTAGCTCACCGCCGCAAGCTTCATCCTTTTGACTTCATCCCATCCCCCAAGGCTCCTGATCAAGCCGCCGCCTAGCAGCTCAGGACGCCTTCCCATGGAAATTCCCTTTTCAACATACGACTGATATTCCCTATTTAAGGACGTCCCCCTTAACTCTTAACGCCTTAAACCAACTCTCCAATTCACTTCTTGACAATGCCTTCCGTTTGTATTACATCCGTCATATGAGATCAAGCTTTGAGTGGGACGATGTGAAAAACCAGCAAAACGAGGAGAAGCATGGGGTTTCGTTTCTGAATGCCCAATACGCCTTTGCAGATCCCGATCGAGTGATTATTGAGGATTTGGGCCATAGTGCTAACGAAGATCGGTTCTTTTGTTTTGGCAAAGTCAAAGATGGCATCATGACCGTACGTTTTACCGAAAGGCAGGGGAGAATCCGGATCATCGGAGCAGGGTACTGGAGAAAAAGGAGAAAGATATATGACCAAGAAAATCAAATACACCGATCAGCCCATGCAGACGGGGAAAATAGTAAAGGACTTCTTGCCCAAGCCTGACGATCTGGTGTTCCGAAAGGAACGGGTTTTGACGTTGCGCCTGGACACACCAACCCTTGATGAACTGAAAGCAGTTGCGAGTAGCAAGGGCCTTGGGATGTCCACCCTGGTCCGGATGTGGGTGAAAGAAAGGCTTGCCGGCACCGTTACTACGCAGACCCAATAAGGTCTCTATTCCCCTCAGCGAACTATAATCAGCTTCAACAGCGCCTCTGCCCCCTGACGTCCGACGTCCGACGTCCGACCTCTGACATCCGACTCTCTCCCATTGAGCATTCAACCTTGGACGTTCGATGTTCATCTTTTCATCGCCTTGCGATACACCTCAACCGTTTGCTCCGCAATCTTCAACCAGGTGTACTTCTCGGCGATCTGAAGGCGCATGTCCCGCTTTTCCCTTTCCGTCAGGTCCTGTTTGAGCAGGGCTTCCATTTTGATTTTCAAATCGGTTTCATCACCGCATCTGAAATATCTTTCAGGCGCCAGATCCACCTCCAGGTTTGCAGGAATATCGGAAACCAGAACCGAAAGACCATAGCTCATGGCTTCAAGAAGCGCTATAGGCAGCCCCTCATGAAAGGAAGGGAGTACAAAGAGACGGGCGTGTGAAAATACCTGGTTCAGGGGTTCGCCGGTGATGTAACCGGTGCTGACGACCCGGTCATTTTGAGCAATCAGTCTTTTCAGTTTTTTGCTGTATTCTGTTTCGTGGTCGGCATCTCCCGCAATAAGCAGTTTTTGATCTCCTTTAATACCCTGAAAGGCCCTCACAAGCATATCCAGCCCTTTTTCAGGAACAAACCGGGACACCGCCAGGACGTATTTTCCGGGCGCAACACCTATCTCTTCCAAGAAAGATGCACTTTTGCTCTTTTCGGCCAGGGGCACGCCGTTGTAAACAAGATTAGATTCACGACTGCATCGTTCACGGACGATATCCGCGATAACCTGCGAAATTACGATAACTTCATTTCCAAAACGACCGCCGCAGTATTCCCCCAGGCGCAGCATAATCCTGGCCGTCTTTCCCCACTTCCGGCGGTCGTAGTCCGGCCCATGGTTTGTAACGACAACTTTCAATCCCAGCAGGCGTGCAAAGGGGGCCATAAGTCCCGGCCCCACAGCATGGATGTGGACGATGTCCGGGTTTACGAGACGCGCTTTGATGATTGCCAGAAAGGTGTGGACAATGGCTTCCAGACTCTTTTTATGGGGAGCAAAGGTGTGGACCAATTGCACCCCTTGCCACGATGCTTGCCGGTTTCCGTTCACATAGGACTTTCGTGTGGCAAGGAAGATTTCCTGCCCCTGGGCGGCAATCAGCGGATAGAGTTCCTGGCAGTGTTTTTCAACGCCGCCGGGGATATCGGGAATGCCTCTGGTGCCGGTAACGAATATTTTCATGATTATTTTGCCACAGACCCACACGGACTAACACAGACGATGACCTCACAAATTTAAACGACTGTGTAAATCTGTGGCTACATTACAAACCTCTTTATTTCAGCTTTCGGATGATTGAAATTTATCAATAATCCGGTTTTGTATCCCGTTGCCTTCAGATAATTCAAAAGCTGGGCTTCATGAACCCTTTGAAGGTGATCAACTGCTTTCAGTTCCAAGATGACTTGTCCTTCCACCAGGACATCAGCATAATATTTACCCACGACTTCATCCTTATACCGAACCTCGATAGGTGTCTGACTTTCAGCCTTCAACCCACGTTCTCGCAGCTCAATAATCAGGGCTTTTTCGTACACTTTTTCGAGAAAACCAGCACCAAGAACGCGGTTTACTTCAAAAACAGCCCCATTGATTGCGTATGTAATATCGTTTAGTTTCATTTGGTGATAATGAAGACTGTTTCCTCCGGCAAGGTTGGCCGGATAAAGGTCTGTGTCAGTCCGTGTGGGTCTGTGGCTAATTCCCTATCCGAAACGGTCATGCCGAAACCGATATCCTTCATCCCTATGCCATGTAGGGTGAGCAGGGTCCTGAGTCCATGATCAAAACCGTTCTTGATCCCCCGCAATTCATAATTTGCAGCGGGGAGGTTTTCAAACGAATATTGTTATCTCTGTCACCTACCATAAACATCGTAATGAAGTGGAAACGGACCAAGCCTGTGCGTCAGAATTCTAAATTCCTTGATGCTGGCTGCTTCCAAGAGGGCTTTGATGCGCTTTTTATTTAGTAAATTCATATAATCACCCGAAGCCCATCCCTTTCCTAAGCGTGTAATTATCTTGTCAAATACTTTATCGGGAAACCAATGTAAGATTGGATAGTTGGTGTGTATCTCCAATGGAAATTCTTTTGCTGGGGTTGTAAAATAAAACGCATCTCCCACTCTGAGCATTTCATTGATAAATAATAATTGTTTTTCGAATCCGCCAACATGCTCAATAACAGCGTTTGAATATACAAATTGAAACTCTTTGTTATTGAAAGGGAATTTACCCCCATCATAAGTCATTGGTTTTATATCAGGGTACCTTTTTTTAAATGCAGTTAATGGATGGATTGAAAGAGCTGTGATGTTATGAGGATATGGGTATTTCTTCTCAAGATAATTGTCAAAGGGCGAATATTCTTGATCCGCTACGCCAACATCCAATATCCTTGATTGCTTAGAAGGTTTAGTCAAGGAAATGAACTGCTGATACTTTTTTTCCCGGCTCTTTTTCATTAGAGAATGCTTTACGGTTCTCATATCATGGCCTAACAATGATGGGATCTAAACCCACACCCTTATCTTTTTGTTTGATCATTCTTATCTTATTCCTCAAAACCCATTTCAAAGGAACGGCAATTTTCTTTTTCATGGCCGGAGATGCCGACCCGATCATCCAGCATTCTTTGCCGCAGGCCCTTACCTGTTTTCGAATCTCTTCCGCCTTTTCCCCCTGCCATATTTCATCAAAAGATTGTTCTTTCAGATTGCCCATGATCATCGGTTCATCAGACCCGTTGCAGGGCATGATATTGGCATAAGGATCGAGAAAGAAAACATCCGTTCCCACCTCGCATGGCAGGGGTCTTTTTCCGCCCCTGACTTTGTTGGCAAGTCCCATATTGAAGTAGGCCCTGAACCAGTTTTTGGGTTTGTTTGTTCGGAGCAGTTCTCCTGCAATTCTCTCGAACTCACCAGCAACCATTTCGGGGTTTTCAAGTGCGTTGTCGTCCTTGTGAAAATAGTATGAGTTGTGGGTTGTGGCGGTCGCGAACTCCAGGCCCATGGCATTTGCCAGGCGGTAGAGTTCTATCATGTCTTTGGCGTTTCTATCCGAAACGGTCATGCCGAAACCGATATCCTTAATCCCCATGCCATGCAGGGTGACCAGGGTTCTGAGTCCATGATCAAAGCCGTTTTTAATCCCCCGCAATTCATCATTTGCGGCGGGGAGCCCTTCAATGGAAATACGGAAGCCGATTCGGTTTCCGTACTTTTCGGCCAGGTTTGTTATTTTTTCCGTGAAATATCCGTTTGTGCTGATGACCAATCTCTTTGTTTTGTTGAGAGCAATTCCAACAATCTCGTCAAGATCATTCCTTAGAAAGGGTTCCCCCCCGGTGATGTTTATGAATTTGAGTTCGGAAGGGATTTTATTCACCAACTCTGGTGCAAATTCCTTTTCTTTTGTTGAGGGGTGCTGCCAGGTGTTGCACATATAACATTTGGCATTGCACCGGTACGTGACTATTAAACAAGCTTCCATATCCTAAAACACTCCGCTTCCAGGAAATCAAAACGCCACCTATCATTCGTCATTTTCCGCATTTCTAACAAGGGGATGGGGGATGGGTCGTTCGTCAGATTATAAGTTACTCAAAGTCTTTCGTTTCTTTCCCTACAATTGAGCCATTCTCTATGCAACTTTGTATGAGTTTTGCGTAGGATATAAACTTATAATCGGAAGTACGTCCCCTATTGCTATCCGTGAAATAACCATTTGTGCTTAACTCTAAGAGATGGGATTTGTCATAAAGAACTTCAAATATATCATCAATATCCTTTCTAATCGTCGGTTCCCCACCCGTGATATTGATGCGGAGGCCCTCTGGTAATTTTTCTAGAAGTTTTGGTGAAATTTCCTCTGAGGCCTTCGTAGGATGTTTATAGAAGTCACACATGTGGCATTTGGCGTTACACCTAAATGTTGTTATTATACTGCCTTGAACAATGTTACGCATGGTAATAAAGCTCCCTTGTTTAGCCCCCTCCGGAGAGGTCCTCGTAAATTGAAAATAGCTTTCTGCAATGTGCATTTAAAGAGTAGTCAAGCTCAAGCTTCTTTCTAGCAGCTTTCCCCATCTTCCTTCTCAATTGTGCGTTTCCTGCCAAAAGACTCATTTTTGCTACCAACTCTTCAACATTACCCATCTCAAAAAGAAAACCTGTTTTCCCATCCTCAACCTGCTCCGGGATACCTCCGGTCTTTGACCCGATAACAGGCTTACCCATTGCCATGGCCTCCAAAACAACCATGGAACAATTCTCATACCATTCAGAAGGGACCACAACAAACGAAGATTCGCTGATAAGTTTGTACAATTCATCTCCGATCTTGTAGCCCGTATATTCAGCCTGGGGATATTTTTCCTGCATTTCATGCAGCAGGGGACCGGTCCCTACAATCTTCAGGGGTAATTTGGTTTTTGAAGACTGATGGGCCTTCAAAAGTGTTTGAACGCCTTTTTCCCTTGAAATCCGCCCAAAATAAACCGCATATCCTGCATCTTCTTCTGAATGACTGAATTTATTGGTATCGATTCCGTTATGTAAAACCAGAATTTTTTCCTGATCTATTCGGTACTTTACCATCAACTCAGCCAGGAATGTGCTCGGTGACAGGAAAAGGTCAACCATGTCATAGCTTCGAGCCCATTTATGCCAGTAACCTTCAATTGCGAGCAGAAGGCTTTTAAAGCCCGCACCCGATTGACACTTGTTTACGGCAGAGTGCCAGAAGGATTTCCCTGAACATTTGTCACAGATTATTCCGTCGTTATCGATCATTGAATAGCTGGGGCATAGGAGTTTGTAATCATGGAGCGTCATGATCACTTTGATCCCGTGCTTTTTCAAAAGCGGGATGATGGCCGGGGTTATTTGATGATAAATATTGTGCAAGTGAGCAATGTTCGGTTTTTCTTTCTGGATCAACTGTTCCAGGGATTTGCTTGCGTCACGGTTATGGACAAACGCCATGGCTTCGGCCATGCTACTCCATACACTATTTTTCTTATCAGTTTGGTAATCAACAGTAGCTATAAACGAATCGGAATATTTAGAAGTGAAGTTATTAGGGTGGTTCATGGCAAAGTCAATGACAGGTATGCCTTGATTTAGGAGATAATCACGTTCCTGGAAAAAAACGGTTTCAGAACCGCCATTTAGGAAGAAGAATTTATTTGCGAGGAGAATTTTCATACTATGATCTAGAAAAAGCTTCTTCCGTTTGTGGGGGATGGGACGTTCGTCAGATTATAAGTTACTCAAAGTCTTTCGTTTCTTTCCCTACAATTGAGCCATCCTCTATACAACTTTGCATGAGTTTTGCGTAGGATATAAACTTATAATCGGAAGCACGTCCCCTATTACTCAGGTAGTAATTCAGGGACAACCACAGCAACGGTAATCATATTTTCTCCGAGATTGATTCTAAATATATAGATAAATCAGCAACTATATTTTCCCATTTATATCCATAAGCATCATTTCTTATGCGGGATGAATTATATAAAGAACGTTTATTGTATAAATCTACAATTCCCTGGGAAAATTCTTCTGCTGTATCACCAGTAACAATTCCATTTGACTCATTAATAGCTAATTTGTTTTCATAATTTGCAGTGGCAATAACCGGCATGCCGGACAAAAGATATTCGAAAGTCTTGGTTGCAGGCTGGACATCATAATAGTCAGTTATGGGGATATAAGAAACACCGACATTGTGACTGTCAAAATATTTTTGAAGTTGATCGTGCGGGACCCTGCCGATAATATGTACGACATCATCAATATGGAGTTTTTTGACCAGTGATTTAAGAAATTCAACTTCACTCCCCAAACCTGCTCCGATAATAGTGAATTGAGTTGAGATATCTTTTCTGTGGTTTTGATAAAAACCTGCAAATCCTTTGACTGCCTGATCGATATTGCGGTTGTAGAGAGTGCCAACATATAAAAGATTCAGATCGGTAAAACTCTTATTGGTCTCTGAAATTATATCAGCGCCAAGTGGCAAAAGAGTTGCTCGACGTATAAGACCCAGGCGGGAAGCAAGGCTTTGAGAAATCACTGTTACGTTTTTAAACAATTTGCTTTCAAATTTTATAATACAATCGGCAATAAATCTTTTTAATCTATTTGATTCTATTGATCCTGTGCGTATGTCAAGGACAAGAGGATTATGTCTCCGCGCCAATCGAATAATGGTACTGATACCCTTAAAATGTTTAATAAAAATTATCGAATTAGTTGAAGACGTTAAAACAAGTATTTTTTTTAAAAATCTGACAACCCTTATCGCAAGACCTCCAGACCTTCTTGCATATTCGATTCGCACTCCGGGCATATTGATTTTTTTTAAGCCATGATCCCATCCAATATAGGTGACTTTATACCTGTTGCGTAAATACTTGCAATAATAATAAGTAGCTGGATTATAGCCAAATTGTTCTGAGTTTATAATAACAAGTGTGCGTTTCATCATTGAACTCATGAGGTTTTCTCCTGGTACCGTAATTTTAACAAGATCGTAAGACTAAGCAGGAGAATTATGAACATATTTGCAGGTTGAGAGTTGCGAAAAGAAGAATTGTAAAAAAATATCATGATAGTTAAGCTAAGCCCTGTTGCGGTCCAAATAGCAATTAATTGTTCCTTGGCTGATAAAATAGTTGAACGAGCCAACTTGATACATTCTCTGAAGCTCGAGAAAAAGATGGCCATAAAAATTAGAAAACCAGCGAGACCTGTTTCCCATAACATTTGCGAAGCGGTTGTCAACCCTGTTCCATATTGGGGATACCGTCGTGCCACGCTTCCTGCTGTACTTAAGCTGACGACATCAGATTCAATAGTGCTATCAAGACCATGACCAATGAATAATTGTACTGGATTCTGTTTGTTTTTCTGCCACCAAAAGGTAAGGCATGACATGCGGTTCAAGCGGTATTTGCCGTACCCTACGTCTCCCGAAGTATATGCAAGCGTTTGTTTGATAAGTTTTTGAGGGCTGACGTTGTAATGGATGGACATCTGTATTGTAGCCCAGATCATTGAAGACCCGAGTAAAACGGCAAAAAAAACCATCAGGATTTTTTTCATGGCAAACATACTTCGATCAAGGCCGATGGCAACAAAACTTCCCAATAAAAGGAATAAAAAGGCCGCCTTTGTTTCATTAAGGAACATCGGAAATAAGAAATAGATTGAAAGCAAAATCCATTTTTTTGTTGAGATCATTTTTTTGTTGTAAGCAGTCATAAGGCCGCATAGGATTGCACATGTAAACAAGGTGTACGTACCGGTTCCCCCTCCTGAAAGACTGGTGCCAAATGAGCCGCACACTGCATCAAGAACCGATGAACTGCTTACGCCTGTAGTATATTTGAGTTTGGGTACAATAAAAAAATACTGAAAAAGTACTATTGGCGGTTGGATCAAGGCAATAATTGAAATTGCTTTAACAAGTTGTGAAGGGAATTTACAATGCAGAGGATAAATGAGGAAAAAGAGCAGTACCGGATAGAATTGGAAATTATTTTTTAAAGCAATAATAATTTGTTTTGTCGGAATACCATTTATTAGACTGAATAAAACAGCATATAGCAAAAGAACAGTATAGAAAAAAAAGACAGGATCTGAGCGGAATCGTACACGGGGATGACGAAGGAAAATCTTAAGCATCATGCTGATTCCAAGCAGGAGAGCCAGTAAATTAATCCCCCAGCGGAAGTTGAACATGCCGGGAACATACGAAACCGCAACACCTGCCAGCATTGCGCTATACAATATAGTCCAGAAACAGACAACAGGGTTGTCGTAAAAATAATATATTAGAATCAGGCCAGGGAGACCAAGCATTAACAAAATAGATTCGGAGGTAATTGCTTTATAGGAAAGATAACCATATAGGAGCGCAAAAGCACTCAGACATACAAATTGTTTTATGTGTACTTTATTGTTAAATGGCATAGAAAATAACTAAGTTTTTTTCCTGTTAAAAATTAGAGGCAGTATGGTGGTGTTGATCCCTGTCTTTTGATAGGCGAACAAGGCTTCCATAACCATGCGGATGGTAACGGCCAGAGCTGTTCCCATTGCAGCACCATTTATTCCAAAATGCGGTATTAACAATAGATTGAGAATAATATTAGCGCCAGCTCCGATTCCGATAGCTTTTGCTGTATCACGTTCGAAATGACTCATGGTTAAAATAACCCCGCCTCGACCCAGGATGATCAAAGATAAATAACCACAGGACAAAATAATCAAAGGTTGCCAGGATGCGTTAAAGTCCTGACCGTAGACAAAGTTTATCAGATCTTGCCCGAAAAAAATATACACTCCAAGCAAAGGGAGTGTGAAAATCAGAGCCAACCAGATACTCTTGCTAACTACCTTTTGTAGATGCTCCTTTTGGTTTAGGGCCATGGCCCTGGCTGCCAACGGGTTGATGATTGAGTCAATTGACATGATACCGAAAAGCATATATTGCCCACCCCGTTGCGCCACTCTGTAAAGGCCGACGTCTCCTGCCTCACGCAGGTAACCGAGCATGATGATATCAATTCTGGTATTGATAATAAGTAATGACCCGACCAGCAATAATGGCAGCGCAGAATGCAACCATTGGCTGGTATGGTATTCCGGTTTGGACAATAACACTTCCCAGGGAAGGTATTGTTTTTTTTTCCGTTCTATTATCAGAAGTGCAAAAATCCGGCTGAAAAGCAGCAAAGAAAGAATAAGGAGAAGTGAAATACTGCCCGGCGAAAAAAAATAAAGCCCAACAAGAACTGCTAAAAAGAAAGGAGGGCTGGTGAGTATACTCAGCACTTGGGAGGCCAGGACTTTATTGAGCCCTTGTATGACATTAACCCCTTGTCGGATACGAGCATCAATTAAAATAAAACTTACCGAGACAAACAATACTGAAAAAGCAACAGAAGGTGTCTGACCTTTCTGCCAGAAGAAAAGGAGAACCATTGCCCCAATCAGGACTGGAATACTTAAGAGACATGTGCTTTTGCAGGTCCAGGAAAGCAGACCACGCACTTTTCCAAATGATCCTGTGCTGGTTCCGGTCGCCACTTCCCGCAAGATTAGGGCTGGAGTACCAAACAGGACAAGAATAGTCAGCAACTCAGCCGCAGTAAGTAAAAAAGCATATTGTCCAAATAATTCAGGCCCCAGGGTCCGTGCCAGAATAATACTGGTGGCAAGGCCTATTGCAAGGCCGGTAACGCGGCAGATAATTCCCCAAAATGCGATATTTGTAAGTTGACTATTCGTATTTGATAATTGCATTATTGTGATTGCTTTAATAATCGGATAAATTTATTAGAGATAGTTTCTATGTTATAGTTTTTAAATGCAAAATCTTGATTTAATTTCCCAAGTTTTTTTCTGTATATTTCTGAGTCTATAAGCTTCTGCATTGCCGCTTCCAATTCATAGGATTCCTCAAAAATTTCTTTCTGACAGTCTGCACAAGGGGGGATAAATTCCAATGGCCCACAACTTGATCGGTTGATTAGAACAGGTAAACCGAAAATCTCTCCTTCTTTAAGAGCTTGAGCTGCTGTATCACGAAATGTGGGGTAAAAAAAAATATCTGTTTGGGAAAGTAACAATGGTATATCTTCTACAAATCCAAGGAACTTTATTTGTTTTTCAACCCCAAAAGCATGGGCTGAATCAAATAACACTTTTTTAACCTGCCTTAAGCCTTTACCATCTCCTGCAATAATCCAACTCCATTGAGGGTTATCATGCAATACTTTTAAAACGGATTTGTGGTAATGGATTACAGCATCATACTTTCTGAAATATCGAAAAGAGGTTACTGTTGTAATAATTTTATTATGTTCAAGTAATTTGGTTATTTTTGCTTTGTCGATGCCTTTTATTTGTCGTTTAATTGTTGGTTCGGTAACACTATCTATTTTTTCTGAGGGAATAAAAGGTAGTTCATATAATATTTGAGCTTTTCCAAAAACAGATACTGTGATTATTTTATTTGCTTTTCTCAGAATAAAATTTCTAACTTGGGAAAAATAGATATTTTTAATATTTCTTGTGATCGGGTTGAGATCACGGAAATCGTCTAAAAATTCATTATTCATTCCACCTCTAACTCTAACTACGACACATATATTCAAATATCTTGCAATAATAGAGACGAGTAAAACTTCAATGCTAAAACCATCAACAATAATATGTGTAATACATTTTTTTTTAAAAAAATTACCCATTTGAATTAATTTAATGATTTTATTGTTACTATATTTTTCTTTTATTTCGGAATGTTCTATAATGGTTAGGGTTTCCTTAAGCCTTTTAAGAAAAATGTCCTTAGTTCTATCTGTTGTGTACCAATAAATTCGCAAAATGTTTTTGATTCCTTATTTTTGAGATGAATTTTAATAAATTTATGGTTTGAAATTCAAAGTATATTTTTTGACAGAATTCAGAAATTCAGGGTCTTCTTTGATATTGTCATACAAAAAAGAGAATTCTTTTATCTCCTGTTTTTCAGGATAACGTCCATACCTCTGACAAAATGCCTTTATGTCGATTTTTGCTTCACAAAGCTGTCTTTTTGAATATTTTTCAGAAAATTCATGAAGAGAGCAGATAACCCGCGCTGGATACCCTGCAACCACACTATTGTCAGGAATGTCTTTTGTTACAATTGCACCGACACCAATAATAACATTAGAGCCGACCGTTACACCTTTTAAAAGGATAGGCGTTCATCCCGATAAAAACATTATTTCCTATCTTAAGTTCACTAGCTGAACCGTATTTCCGCCCGTAAAAATTCTGTAAAACAAACCATTCATAACCATGAGTCAGCAGGACAACACCAGGCGTTATCCTCACGTTGTCCCCAATGGTGAGGAGATGAGGGCGAGTAAGGTCAATCACATTTGAACGGGGAGAAATAAAACGAACATTATTACCTATAACAACCCCTTTGGATCGAAGATGTTTGATGAAACGATCTGAATTGCTTTTAATATATAGGTTTTTTAACCGAGTGAGCATAGACATTAGAAAAATACCAGTTAGTTGTGAGTAAACCATTTAATGGTTTTATCAATCCCGACAGGCAACGGCCATTTGCATTCCCAGCCCAGCTTTTTTTTGCTTTGGATGTATCAGAATAGTTCCCCATCACATCTCCAACTTGCTTTTCGCCATGTTTGATTAGGATATCTAAAACACCTGCCTGGTTCAGCGCCGGGATAGAGCGGCTATTTTTTTCATACTCGTATCTTTGGCTACCTATGAAGCATTTTTTTATAAACTGGTATTAGATTGTTTTTGACAATATTTTGCCAGGAACATTCCCGTGCCGTACATAATCCCTCTGAGATAAGTGCGGTTGGATAACCATTGCGAACGATATCAATTATAGCGCCGGCAATAGAATCAATAGTGTTTTTAAACAGTATTCCATTTTGCCTGTCTCTGACATGAATTTTAACGCCATCTGTATCACTCGCGATAATACCTATGCTGGCGCGGCCATATATTCTACCACTTTAAGGGCAGATGATCCCATATATTGCTCATAGGGAACGTATCCAATGCCGACATCATATTCATGTAATTTTTGGAATACATAATCTTGAGCCATTAAACCCTTAAATGCGAGAATGTCTTCTAACTCCAATTGGGTTGCTAACTGTTTAAGTTCTTCTAATGCATCGCCATCACCGATAAAATCTATATAAAACGGGTTAGTAGAATTTAATCTATCACGCGCAGCACGGATTGCATGGAGAAGCATATCCAATTTTCGTAATTTTGCAACCGAGCCAAGGTAAACTAAAACTCCGATATAAGGATCGAAAAAAATGCATTTTTTTTAAAAAAAATGCAATACGTTGATTTCATTCTCTAATTTCATTTTTCCACGAGAATGCACTTCTGAGGTGCGGAGGCGCACCAGGTCGCACGATAATATGCAAACGTGGGAGGGGGGATGCGCAAGGGCACGAAACCGCCTCCAGGCCTATAAAAAATGTCGACCTAACCTATTGAAATCATTGGAGAAAAACCACACCCCTGGCTTGACATCTGTTTCGGTTTATGGTTAATCTCTCGCATGGCTTCGCGGAAACAATTACAAGATACCCTCTGCAAGAGACTTTTTTGGCACACCGCCGAGCGGGATGATGGCAAGGTTGCAGAATACCTTTTCCATCGCCACGAGATGGACGTGGTCTATGCCATGAATGAGGCCACCTTGTTTGATTCCTTCTTCAATTATCTCCGAGACATTGAAGTTTTCCATTTGTTTGAAAATCTTGACCCTGAAAAACAACAAAGAAAAAATGTCCCTTTTGCTCAGATACTCCTCGTTTTTTTAATGAAAGTCATCGGGTCCATCAAAAAAATGGATCAGATGACCGACTTGTTGCTCACCGACGAACTGCTCATGAGTATGTGTGGCTTCAATGCTTATCAGGTCAAAAACGGCACCTGCAAGCGAGGCGAAAAACTCCGCAAAACATACGTACCGGAATTCAGGGGCGCTTTGTGTGTCGATACGGTTGCCAAGCACATCGTTACCATTTCTCGCAGGAAAATTGAAAACTTTTTCAATCGAGCCATTCAAAATTTGGCCAAAGAGGGGCTTTTCCCGAAAACCATAAAGGCCGCGGGTGATTGCACTTTGTATGAGACCACAGCAAAATTCACGGGATGCGGCACTGTCACCCATAAACGCAGGGTCAAAGCACGCGGCCGTCGAAAAAACGGTGAACTCAAAGAGGTCAAAGTCACTCTTTATGGCTGGAAGGTATGGGCCATCTATGAAATCGAAACGGGCATACCGTTGGCCATCAAAGTCGATACCATTGAAAAACCGGACAATCTCCATATCCTGGCGGTGTTGGAACAGGCCAAAGCAAATGTAAAACCCTTCAGCACCATTGACTCTCTGGTGCTTGATCGTGGATTCCTCGACGGAAAAGTACTTTACGATATTGACCTGCAAGGGATTGAATTTGTTGTTCCTTTGAAAAGAAATATGGAAGCCACAAAAGATGCTCGGCAGTTGGCTTTAGATCATGCAAACCTTCCCCCTGTAACACGTGAGGTTTTAGTTCCTCGTGGTTACGGCAAAAAACGATATATCGAAAAAGTGTCCACTACTTTGGTAGCCGTACCGGATATTCTGACATGCGACTGGTTCAACCCGAAAGGTTCCAAAGCCAATACCGCTAAAAAAGATTATGAACCTATCCCTCTCAATGCAGTGGTTGTCAAAAAGTGGGACAACCAGACTCCACCGCCTGATAAGCAGGTTGTGTTCATAACGAACATC
>DEIL01000287.1:2017-7734 GCA_002352445.1 Desulfobulbaceae bacterium UBA2775 | reverse complement strand
ATCGACCTTTTTACGAGTTTATCAGAATTGACAAGTTCGTAAAAACCTCAGTTTCGATGGATAAGTAAAAAACTTCATATTGGAGGCGTGCAATTTTTCTATTGTTACGGCGTACATACGGTACGTCGTAACAATAGAAAAATTGTAACAACGAACAAGATGAAGACTTTTTACGACGCCATCAGAATTGACATGCTACCTGTGATTACAAAAAGAGAACAAATCGTGATCATACCGTTACGTTTTATACAATGTTCGACCAATTGAAAGTATACTAATTTGAACTCTACCTGTAATTGTTTAATTGAAGTCATACGTTACGGCTGTTTTGAATAATAAAAACAGGAGAGTTCTTAACTAGATCATCCCGGATTTTGCTTGACATAAGGATGTTTTAGAGCACCTGTTTTTGGCGAAAAAGCTGTAGAAGGAAGTGCTGGTGAGTAGTCTTCGTTTAGACATAAAAACGAGGTTTTACTGCCTTGTCGATTATTTCTTGACTACTTTGCAGGAATGAATTTATTAGTACAAAAGAGTATATATTTTGTTGGTTTGCGACAAGTTATATATAACCATATAAGATTAAATCCCCGGTAGTAGCTACAATCCAAAGAAGGAAACCTGCGCAATGGCTAAATTGAAAGAGATTAAAAAACACTTGAGACTGTCGATAGCACAAAGATATTTTTTTTGGACTTTAACGGTAGAATCATGAGTCTGCCTGTTAACCCGGATAACATTGAATCCATCCTCGAAAATGGAATCGGATTCGACGGCAGTTCTATTGCAGGCTACGGCACTGTCAATAGCAGTGATCGTCTCTTGTTTCCAGATCCTGATAGTTTCAAAGTTTTAAAATTTTCAGATGAAACTGTTGGATTTTTCATTGCAAGTATTTACGATGAAAAAGATAAACCAGCCCAAACAGACCCGAGAACCATACTGAAAAATATTTTGGCTGAAGCGGAACGTGAGTTCAGTTTTAAATTCCTCTTAGGCCCAGAACATGAGTTCTTTCTTCTCAAAAATGGCAAAAATAAGAAAAACCTGCATACGGATCGAGGCCTCTACTTTCAAGCAAGTCCTCATGATAAAGGGGAAGTTGTCAGAAACAGAATAATCAGCATCCTCAAAGACTGTGGAATTGCATTCGAAAAATCTCACCACGAAGTTACCCCATCCCAGCATGAAATAAACCTCGAACCCACCGATCCCCTGAACGGTGCCGATCGTACTGTCCTTTTTAATTATGTCACCCAGCAACTCGCTGCAGAATTCGGATATCGAGCCACCTTCATGCCCAAACCCTTTGATGGCTATAATCGGAATGCTTTCCACCTGCATCTTTCTATTCAGGATCTCGAAGGCAACAATGTTTTCTATGATGAAGATGCTGCTCACAACATAGGAACCATCGCCAGACAGTTTATCGGAGGTATCCTGAAATATGCCAGAGAAACATCAATTATTATGGCCTCCACCTTCAACTCATACAAGGCATATGTGATAGAACGGGAAGCACCCATTATCTGCAACTGGGGCTTTAAGAACCGAAGTTCTATGGTCAGGATCCCTTACTGTCCAAATCCACAGAGCACCAGGATTGAGCTCAGAAACCCGGATCCGGCGGGGAATGTATACTTTCAGGTGGCTATTTTAATAGCAATGGGCTTGGAAGGAATTAGAAACAATATCACCTGCGGAGAACAATCCACAAGTGATATCTCCAGTAAGGATCTATCAACAAAAATATGGGATAAACGTTTTCTGCCCAAGAGCATGTTTGAAGCATTGGCGGAGGCTGAAGAGAGCTCATTTCTAAAACAGGCTCTCGGGGATGAAACCTACCAAAACTTCATGGCATTAAAGACTCAGGAGTGGGAAGGGCATCGAACCCATGTTACTCCTCGTGAATTGTCAATGTACCTCGATAGATAATATTTATAACATCCCATTAACAGAGAGGAAAAGACAGATGGAAGAATGGATTGAACAACTCCAAAACAGTGTCAATACTCTGGAAAGATTGTCAGAGTTCATCAACATTACTCCTGAAGAAAAGCAGGCTATCGATACGTTGAATACCAAATGGGGAACATCGCCGTATTTTGCCTCTCTGATGGATCGGGATGACCCCAAATGCCCGATTCGTAGGCAGGTGCTCCCCTCCTTAGAGGAGACTGTTAATAAATACGGAATAAAAAACTACCTCATATGGAAGGAAAATAGAGATACGGACGAAGTTCGACCTGACAGTATCGCACGACAATACCACGACAGGGTTGCCTTTACTGTGACAGATGTCTGTGTCAACTACTGCCGTCACTGCTTCAGAAACGAACTCGTGGTCAACAGAGACCTTCAGCTCCGCATGGATGTAGAGGAAGGATTAGAATGGATTCGGGAGCATAAAGAGATTCGGGATGTTTTGGTGACCGGCGGGGACCCGTTTGTTCTTTCTGATCAAAAAATAGAATATATTATTAAAAAATTACGGGAAATTCCCCATCTCCAAATGATTCGATTTGGAACGCGGGCCCCCATCGTCTTGCCCCACAGGATTACCCCTGGCTTAAAAAAGATACTGAGTCCATATCACAAAATCCCAATCTGGATTAACACCCAGTGCAATCATCCCAATGAAATCACAGAAAAAACAGCTGAAGCTGTATTTGATCTGCTTACCTGTGGTGTCAATGTCGGTAATCAGGCGGTACTGCTAAAAGGGATTAATGATGATGTAGAAACTTTCCGCGAGTTGCATCAGAAATTACTCCGGGTACGAATTCGCCCCTACTATGTATTTTACTGTGAACCGGCGCCGGGTATCGATCATTTCAGAACAACTGTAGAAAAAGGTGCGGAACTCATCCGGGATGCCATCCGTGGACATACAACGGGTCTTGCTCAACCTATGTACGTGATCGCTACGAGTATAGGTAAAATTCCGTTGATGCCTGATTATTACATCAAAGGAAAAGATGAGAAAGAGTACACCCTTGAGAATTATAAAGGTGTCACAACAAAATGGCCAAACATGCCGGAATAGAAATCTATAAGATGGGTTGCAGAGTTAATATTGCCAGGTCGAAAGTACGAGTATTCTATTGACGCTCCAACTTAACCCATAACTACTGTGAGGTTACAGCATCAGGCATGATTGCTGAAGTTGACCTTCTTCCTGATAATACGAATCAAAGGTATCCACAAAAACAACGAGAATATGGTCTGCCGCTTTCTAATACGATTTCAAAAAAAGCGCGTGACGACGAGGTGTCATAAAAACCAAAGGAAATCATCAACCTTTTACCAATTAATCATTCTATGCCATTTCCTTCCCTCGGACTTTCCGCACCCATCCTTCGCGCTATAGATGAAAAGGGGTATATCACCCCGTTTCCGATTCAGACAAAGGCGATCCCCGCTATTCTTTCTGGAAAGGATGTGATGGCTGCAGCCCAAACCGGTACAGGAAAAACCGCGGGATTTACCCTGCCAATGCTGCAGAGACTTGCTCACGGTCCACGAGTGAAGTCAAACCATGTTCGTGCCCTTGTGCTCGCACCAACACGCGAACTGGCGGTTCAGGTTACCGACAGCATTGAAACCTACGGCAAATACCTGAATCTTAAGTCCGGAGTTGTTTATGGTGGGGTGAAGATCAATCCGCAGATGATGAAACTGCGTAGTGGTGTTGATACTTTGGTTGCAACCCCGGGTCGATTACTGGATCTTTTTCGTAAGAATGCATTGAAGTTTGGGCAGGTAGAGACGCTGGTCCTTGATGAAGCTGACCGGATGCTTGATATGGGATTTCTTGGAGATATTCGAAAAATTCTTGATCTGTTGCCAAAAAGTCGACAAAACCTCCTCTTTTCGGCCACCTTTCCAACTGAAATCAGAACACTTACCAGAGATTTATTTCAAAATCCTGTGGTTATAGAAGTCAATCCTCGTAACTCTGCTGCCAAGAGTGTCAAGCAATGGGCATATGAGGTTGATAAAAGCAGGAAACCGGCTTTACTCTGTCACCTGCTGCACAATAATAATTGGGAGCAGGTGTTGGTCTTCACCCGCACCAAGAAGGGAGCAAACCGTCTGGTTCAACAACTGGCGAGTGACGGTATCTCAAGTGCTGCGATTCACGGAGACAAGAGTCAGGGTGTGCGAACCCGTACTCTTGCAGAATTCAAGGCGAACACCATCCGTATCCTGGTCGCAACTGATATCGCTGCAAGAGGTCTTGATATCAATGAACTGTCTCATGTAGTCAATTTTGATTTGCCTAAAGTTGCAGAAGACTATATTCATCGAATTGGTCGTACCGGTCGAGCTGGTTCAGTAGGGGTGGCGATATCACTGGTGAGTGCTGATGAGGTTACACTTCTTTCTGCGATTGAGAACCTGATACGGCAGAATTTGGTACGAGAAGTTGAAAATGGTTATATTCCGAAACATAGCGTTCCATTAACCCGCCTGATGAAGGTACGCCCGAAGAAACCTAAGAAGCCAAAAAAGCCAAAGCAAGAGCAGCAGAACCGTTCAAGTCGGGCTATATCGGCTAAAGTAGGCAGATTGCATAAAAACAAAAAGAGTTGATCACGGTACGTTGGGGAATAATGCCTCCATGGTACGGAGAAAGAGATGACCTTCTTTTTTGCTTTCGTCGTGTAGGTAAAAAAGGAACATGATAATTATCCTGTACATCAGGCCTTTGGAGAACAGAAAGTGATTCCCTGGGAAGAAATTGATCGGGCGGAAGTCCCGGGAGGTGAGGGAGAAATCATTCTGCGAAAGCGCGGGACAGAATTTTCGATCCGAGCCGNNAGCCGTCTCCATGGGTCTGAAGATGCCCTGGCTGAGCTGAGCTGTAGCCGGATTAAACGAAAATCTGATCAAAGGATTCTTATTGGTGGCCTGGGGATGGGCTACACCCTGGCAGCAGCACTACAACATTCGGGGGCTGATTCTCTTATCACCGTAGCCGAATTGATTCCGGCTGTAATCAGATGGAACCGGGAACATTTTGGGCACCTGGCGGGAAAACCCTTGGATGATGGCCGGGTCTCAATCCAGCAAGAAGATGTGGCGGAAACTATCCGCAGGAAAAAATCTACTTGGGATGCCATACTTCTTGATGTTGACAACGGCCCTGATGGGCTTACTCGAAAGGCAAATGACCGTATTTATGGTATAAACGGTCTGAAAAATGCATTTTTTGCTCTTCGCACTGGAGGGATGCTGTCCATATGGTCATCAGGGGTAGACGAACAATTCACCCATCGCCTGAAGCAGTGCCATTTCCAGACAGAAATTGTAACTGTACGGGCTCGTAAACATGGAAAAGGTGCCAGACACACAATCTGGCTTGCGACAAAATCCTGAACAAACCCTGAGGTTTAAAGAGAAGAACCCAATCTCAAAGTTAAGAAAGTATAAAAGAGGTATTAAGTAATGATTGACGGAACAGAAAGAGCCGATGTTCAAGCTGGCAATAAAGTTTCCATTGTATTGAAGCAGGACCAGCGATCCGGAAAGCTTACCGAAGGTACAGTTAAAAATATTCTGACAAAATCGGCAACTCATCCTTACGGTATAAAGGTTCGTCTGGATAATGGTCTTGTCGGTAGGGTCAAAAGAATTCATACCTAACACCCATGAAATGCATTTCACAACAAAGCATGAAAGTTATGTAGCCGGGATTCGGAGGAGTGTTG
>DEIL01000287.1:0-1925 GCA_002352445.1 Desulfobulbaceae bacterium UBA2775 | reverse complement strand
ATTTTCGGATCTCAGACTAAATATTTTTTACAGCCCCTAAGTACCTTCACGAAATTATTTTCTGCCATAAAAACAAAGAAAATAATTTCTAAGATACTAACCCCGATTAACGGGAAAAAAAGCAGAGCATCTACACCCACCAGAATGAAGGGGATAAGTACCTTGGCTGTATATTTAACCACTTAATTCCAAAATACATTCCTCAGTTTCTTGTTTTTTATGACAGGCTTTCTGGAGTAAGGTACTAAAACTAACGTGGCTGAAAAGGGGTTTTTAAGTGAATGGCACTTGAAAGATTTTTTCATATTTTAAAAAGGATAAAAATGAGGAAAATTTACAAATTGACCCACCCGAAAATTAAAGTCGATAGACTGGTGGAAGGTGTAAGACATGATGTTAAAAAGTACGTTAAACGAGAGCGTAAAAAAGCGCTGCCGGAGGGCGTCGATTATTGGGATTTTGACTGCAAATTCGGCAATACTGTTGAAGCGTTGCAGGAGATTCACCTTGCCGAGATTAATACGTATATTGATCAAGCCAAAGAGCAGCAGGTTGAGTCATTTTGTATTGAAATTCAAGTAAAGCCAGGGCACAGAATGAAAAAAGCTGACACCTGATGAATTTGTCAGATGAGAAAAGAATAGAGGGAGAATGGATGAACATTCAGGGTAAAAAAATCAGACCACTCGGACATGTTATTCATCATGTAAGGAAACGTACGAGTAACTATGAATAGAAAAGACAAACGACGCCACTATAGACTTACACTTGAGTATGACGGGACCAATTTCAGCGGCTGGCAGAAACAAGTGGATGCCCGGACTGTGCAGGGGGATGTATTGAAGGGTGCTGTGCGTGTTTTTGGTGAAAGCCTTCTATGGCAGTGAGGGGCTGGCTGAATTTTTAAAGAATTAGTTTTTTAATCCAGATAGCTTCAAGAAAACCATCGTAGGTGTGAGTGTCTTGTTTCGCAGAACGAAATTGAACAGATTCGGCAGGACCATGTAGAATTGAAGGATATAGTGGTAGTGTTTCATTTGGAAATTAGTAGGAAATTAGTACCTTCGAACTGGCTATATTAACGTGGAGTTAAACTGCAAAAAACTTGGGAAAGTTTTCTTTGAAGAATCCCATTTTTTGAGCATCTTCTCTTTTTTCTTGAGACCGTTACTGAAACGCGGAGTGACGGTAAAACCCTCCTCAGCCAACTTAATCGCCGGGGCCATTGCTTCTTTGAGACTGATGGTACCGTATTGTTCAAGTGCCATAGCTAGACCGGCAACAGTCCCTGGGACACCTGCTGCCAGATGGGAATACCACGAAACTTCTTTGTCAGCGTCCCCCCCCCATTTTTCAACACTTCCTGAGCGGACTGGGTGGCAAGAAAATGACTGGTGACAACCATACCCTCCTTGCCTTCCACCGGGTGCATTCGCTGGCCTTCAAGGATCGCGGCTGAATAAGCCGTCTGGGATAATAGCATCATCGCCCCACCCACCATTGCCGCAACTCGCGTATAACTCAACTGAAAGAATCTTCCATGAATACGTCACCTCCTGAGTTATTGGTTATCTAACAGGGTTGCTCCAGGACCCTAGTTCGGGTGATCGAGTTTGTAGCGTACCCGAAGAACTCCATCATTGAAATCTTGGGAAACCATTCTGAATTCACCTATTTCCTTGGTATTGTCAACATGTTCTCCGATGCAGGGGCAGGAGTCATAGTTGTCGATGTGCACTATGCGTACGGTTTTGACTTCGTCCGGAAGACGGGTGATGTTGAATTTTTGATCAGCTTCCTCAAGGGAAATCACTTCTTCAGTTACAACCAGGTTCGCTGAAATCGCCCTGTTGACTTCGGCTTCAACTTCCCTCGCTTCAATGTGGTAATATCAACGTATTGGGTAACTGGCGTACCAGCTGCTA
>DEIL01000291.1:22841-31276 GCA_002352445.1 Desulfobulbaceae bacterium UBA2775 | reverse complement strand
ACAGAAATTCTGGAGTAAGGTACTGATATGGTTAACACATGTAACACCCTGATATCATTATACCTCGGAAATTGTGTTAACCGTAAGATTTTGTGGTTGGCAGACTCTCAAATTCTTACGCGTGTCAACCATACAATCTAAACCAGTTGAAGAGACTCATATTAACAATGAGAGCCCATCTACTCGAGTTATGGTTTTTAAAAAAGATAAGCGATGATTTTTTATCCCGAGTATGATTTGGTGGAATCACCGACATTTTGATTGCGAGTAGTTCTAGCCGGAAAGTATGAACGAATCAACTCTCTTTTAACGAACACAACCTGATATGGCAAAAAAAACATTTGAATCAGCACTGGAACGACTTGAGCAGATCACCGAAGAACTGGAAGATGGTGATCTCAATCTAGACAGCAGTTTGAAGAAATTCGATGAAGGAATAAAACTTGCGGGCTATTGCAGTGATCAACTGACAAAAGCAAAGGCAAAAGTTGAACTGTTGCTTGAAAAAGACGGTAAGCTTGAAGCAATTCCTTTTGACGGGTCCGAAAGTGGAAATCAAGAATTATCTGAATAGTAAGCGGCAGAAAGTAGAGACAGCCTTGCAAAAATACATGCTTCAAACCTCCGATCCCTTTAAGGAGCATATTGAAGCGATGCGATACTCCCTTTTTGCCGGAGGAAAACGAATTAGACCTATTCTGTGTCTAGCCGCGGCGGCTGCCATAGACGACAGCCCGAAAGTTGAAGCTTGTCTGTTACCCGCAGCCTGTGCTCTTGAGTGTATTCATAACTATTCCTTGATTCATGATGATTTACCGGCAATGGATGATGATAAATTACGCCGTGGAAAACCAACGAACCACACACTTTTTGGTGAAGCTGGAGCTATTCTGGCTGGGGACAGCCTGTTGACCTGGGCCTTTGATTTGCTCAGTCAATCTGAAATCACCTCTTTATCCCCGGAAAAACAGATCACAATAACCAATATTATTGCCCGTGCAGCCGGGCCACTTGGAATGGTCGGTGGTCAGGCTCTGGACATCGCCAATGAAAACAAGCAGTTTCCCTTTGACACTCTGCGCACCATCCATAGAAAAAAAACCGGTGCACTGATTACAAGCTCGATCCAGGCTGGGGCTGTCGGTGCCGGAGCAACAGCAGATAAAGTTGACAAACTTACGGTTTATGGTAATAAAATCGGGCTCTCTTTTCAGATAGTTGATGACCTGCTTAATGCTACTGCAACAACAGAACAGCTAGGAAAAGCCGCTGGAAGCGATGTAGACAGAGGAAAGGCTACCTATCCAGCTTTTTTCGGTATTGAGGAAACCCACAGGCAGGCAAGACACGCTGTAGAGGCTGCCAAGAATTCCCTGGAAGATTTTGATCATAGAGCTGATCCACTTCGCGCCCTGGCGGATTATATTTATACCAGGAGCAACTAACCCTGAGCCTAAACCTTAGAGATCTTACCCGAACAAATCGGAACTTAACCCTCCCCGAGGGGTAAAAAAGGTAACCATTCATTTCTTTTTGATCTTAAATTCACACTATTATGTCGAAAATACAACCCGTTGTTCTCTCCTCTCTTCTGGATAACATAGACTCACCAGAAGACATTCGAAACCTGTCCCTGACAGAACTAGAAACACTTGCCGGAGAAATCAGGGATACAATTGTGCAGACAGTTTCCAGGACAGGAGGCCACCTCGCCCCCAGCCTTGGTGTTGTCGAACTGACCCTTGCCCTGCACTCTATATTTGATACACCCAACGACAAGCTTATCTGGGATGTAGGACACCAGGCTTATGCCCATAAAATCATTACCGGTAGAAGGGAACAATTTGCAACCTTGAGACAATATAAAGGATTAAGTGGTTTTCCTAAATTCAAGGAGAGCAAATATGATGCCTTTGAAACGGGACACAGCTCCACCTCTATCTCTGCAGCTCTTGGCATAACCCTGGCTAAACACCTTAAGGATGATGACAACAGAGCCATTGCTGTGATAGGAGACGGTTCTATGACCGCCGGTATGGCATTTGAGGGCCTCAATCAGGCAGGACACCTGGATAAAAATCTTATCGTTGTTCTCAATGATAATGAAATGTCAATTTCACCCAACGTGGGAGCAGTTTCAAGCTTTTTGAGCCGCAAACTCTCAGGCAAAACCATGCGCCGGGTGAAAAACCACCTCGTGGAGAAGCTTCATGTTTCAGACGTGGGAGAAAACATCCTGCATATCCTCAGAAAAAGTGAAGAAAGTTTCAAAAGCTTTTTTACCCCCGGCATGCTTTATGAAGCATTCAATTTTGACTACATTGGGCCGATCGATGGCCACAGCCTTGAGGATTTACTGGAATCATTTGAGACTGTAAGAGATAACGCCCAGGGTCCTGTTCTCATACATGTCCTCACGAAAAAGGGGAAAGGATATAAACCCGCAGAACAGAACCCAGATATCTTTCACGGTTTAGGTCCTTTTGATATAGTCAGCGGCAAGCCTCACAAAACAAAAGGCGTTCCCCCCAGTTATACCGAAGTCTTTGGTAATACAATGGCAAAAATGGCTGAGAAAGACGACAGAATAGTCGCCATTTCCGCAGCCATGGTCTCAGGAACAGGATTAAAAAAATTTGCAGAGGAATTTCCCGACCGTTTGTTTGATGTGGGCATCTCTGAACAGCATGCCGTAACCTTTGCGGCTGGGCTGGCAACAGAGGGTATGCGCCCTGTTGTGGCTGTCTACTCCACTTTTTTTCAACGAGCGCTCGACCAGATAATCCATGACATATGCCTTCCCAACCTGCCGGTGACCCTGGCTATTGACAGAGGCGGTGTAGTTGGCGATGACGGTCCAAGTCACCACGGTGTGTTTGATCTCTCATATCTCCGTTTCATTCCCAACTTAATAATCATGGCACCGAAAGATGAGGAGGAGCTGCAGCATATGCTCTTTACTGCGATTCACCACAACGGTCCGGCGGCAGTCAGGTATCCGCGGGGTTCCGGCTGCGGGGTGGCCCTGGCATGCCAGTTTAAAAAACTGGAGATCGGTCGTGGAGAACTCATGCTCGAGGGGGAAGACGTACTGCTGCTGCCGATCGGAAACAGGGTTTATCCTGCCCTTGAAGCAGCTGGAGGTCTGAAAAAAGTCGGCATCAACGCAGCCGTTATTAATCCAAGGTTTATCAAGCCTCTTGATGCGGATTTGATTTGCAGCTGGGCAAAAAAATGCGGCAGGGTTGTTACTATTGAAGATAATGCTCGACAGGGTGGATTCGGCAGTGCAATACTCGAACTGTTCAGCAGACGGAAACAGTATGGGCTAAAAACCTGCACTCTTGGCCATCCGGATACGTTTGTCGAGCATGGTACGCAGAGAACGCTATGGAAGAACAGCCATATCGATCCCCCCTCAATTATCCGTGCCGCTATAAAACTAATGCGAGAAGAAGAGTAGGTGAAGTTTTTACAAGACTATCAAACCTGATAAACTCGTAAAAAGGTCACTCGAAGTCTACGCTTATCGGAAGTTACAGATGGCTAAGTCAAAAAGTTTGATATACAAGGCGTAGTGTCTGTCATAAACCTACAACGCAGGAGATCGGACTTTTTANNACCTGATAATAGCTTTTATACCAGTCAACAAACTTACTGATACCGTACTCAAGCGTTGTATCCGGTTTGTAATTAAAATCAGCCACCAGATCATCTACGTTGGCGTAGGTTGCAGGTACATCTCCGGGCTGCATCTCCATAAAATTCATTTCCGCTTTTTTGCCGAGACAGGTCTCAAGTACCTCTATATAACGCAGCAGTTTCTCTTTGCTGTTGTTACCAATATTGTATACCCGATATGGGCAATAGGAGGTAGCCGGATCCGGACTGTCTCCATTCCAGGCTGCATCCCCCTGAGGAATTTTATGGATAACCCTGTAAACGCCTTCAACAATATCATCGATATAAGTAAAGTCACGCTCCATATTTCCGTTATTAAAAACATCGATGGGACGGTCTTCCAGAATCGCCCTGGTAAAGAGAAACAGGGCCATGTCAGGCCGTCCCCAGGGCCCATAAACTGTAAAGAACCTCAAGCCGGTTGTGGGCAGGCCAAAAAGATGACTGTAGGTATGTGCCATAAGCTCATTTGATTTTTTGCTCGCAGCATAGAGTGATACCGGATGATCCACATTGTCATGAACAGAAAACGGCATTTTGGTATTGGCTCCGTAAACAGAACTGGACGATGCAAACACAAAATGCTTAACGCCGCTATGCCTGCAGCCTTCCAGGAGATTCACAAAACCTACAATATTGGTATCCACATAGGAGTGCGGGTTGATAAGAGAATAACGAACCCCGGCTTGGGCAGCAAGATTAACCACAGCGTCAAACTTATGCTGTTCAAAAAGATTTTTAACGCCGTCCCTGTCGGATAATTCTATATTGACATGGGTAAACCTGTCACTCCCGCCTGTAAGATCAGCCATGCGATCCCATTTCAATTGTGGATCGTAGTAGTCATTCATATTATCCAGGCCAACGACTTCCGCCCCACTACCAATCAGTTTATGGCAGAGATGAGCCCCGATAAAACCGGCTGCACCGGTTATCAAAATTTTCTTCATTACACTCTCAGATATTATAAAATAAATTGCCGATCAATCGTCAAAATCGCCGTCCGGTCCCTTGTCTACATCAAGGGTTTTGGCTCTTGCAATGATCTTTTCTCTGGTCCAGTCGGCAACATCCTCTACCTTCCTGCCCTTTGGGCCGGGATCGTAGGAGCCAGCTTTCAAAATAGCCTCTTTTGCCAGGCTGGCAGTTCCCTCTGCATTGAAGACATTCACCAGCATATTATAAACAAATTCATCTACCCTTTTCACCATGCGACCACGAATATTTTCATCCTGAGCACACAGATGGATCTCAAAGGGAAGATTCAATTTCTTGTAATCGCCCCCTTTAATACCGTGTTCATCCGCATATTCAGTCATACGTTCCCACATTTCATCGGACATTCCCTGCCCTTCTGCCTTAATGAAATCACCATTCACATCCTGCAATGCATTGCCATAGTCATTCACCTCAAGCCCCCAGGAAACCATCTGCAGAGCAGTAGCAACATTTGCCTTGGTGGTGTTGGTAGTCCCGGTAATTGCCCGCAGCTTATCTGAATTATTGCCTGATGTACCATGCTGTGCCCCGGATACACCATATGGTTCGATAGCTTTATGAATTTCGGCAGTCAATTCAACCTGAATGCCCTGACCACTTGCCTCCAGACCATGAGATGATCCGTTATTCAAGGCAATCCAGTCAGCAAATATTCCATGAGCATTCAGACCTTTTATCAAAAAAGAGGCATCATCGACAGTGGAAAGCCCCTGATTCCCTTTAATCTCTCCAACCTCTGTTTCCAATCCTGCCCAGCCGGGAATAAATTCATTCAATTCAATATTTGCCAAGAGGTTTTTGTCATCCTCCATATGGGATGCATCCACCGCAATAGAAGTTATACCAGCGTCAAACATGGAAGGAATTTCCATTTTCGCATAGGAAATATCTTCTTCGCTTTTAATGCCGTAATGATCCGCATGGATCGCCACCGGAATTGTGATCCCGAGTTCATTGCAGATGCTGTCCACGTAAAGTGCAATATTGAAAAAATTAATTGGGCAGTAAGTTGACTCCGATTTGGCAATTTCTATAAGCAACACTGCGTCAGCTCGCTGGGCAGCCAGCAGGGCACCTCGAATAACAAAAGAGTTCCGACCGTTGGCGGCTATCGTCATTGCCTTGCCTTTAGCGACCATTGCCTGATCAACCACCTTTCCACTGACAATCAATGCGCGGGAATGGGGAAAGAGTCTGGTGATGTTCGGCGGCCTGCCAATAGTGATCAATTTTTCAAAATCCGTGTTCATACCCATAAAACACCTCCATAATCAATTTTCGAAATAGCCTCACAGGGCTACAGGTTCGGAGAAATATTTCCAGTTTTTACTCCCCTTGGAATGCAAGGGCCTCTGCCGGAAAAAATCATATGTATCCAGTTGAATTAATATTTTATTTCCATTCCTTTATACATCAACAACAACAAGAAATCCAGTCAGGAGTGGTTCTCTTCTACACTTTTCAACCTTCCTTTGGGGTGACATCAAAGCCGCCAAATCCTTTTCGGCCAAAGAGCCATACGGCAACGACACTGATTTCATAGAGTATCATCAAGGGTACACCCATCATCATCTGATTCACAATATCAGGAGTGGGGGTAAGGATGGCGGCAATAACAAAATTAACGAGAATGGCATATTTTCTATTACGGTTTAAAAATCCAACATTGACAACTCCCACCTTTGCTAAGAACACCATAAAAATCGGCATTTCAAAAATCACACCAAAGGCCAGAAGGAGCCGGGTCGCCAGAGAAAAATATTCACTTATAGCGGGCAGAGAAGTCAAAAACTCGTTATTATAGCCAACCAGAAAACGGAACGCGGGAGGAAACACAACGAAATATCCAAAAGCCGCCCCGCCTATAAAGCAAAACGTCGAAAGGAAAGAAAAAGGAACCAGAATCTGCTTTTCATGTTTGAAAAGTCCAGGTGCAACAAAGCGCCATATCTGTGCAAAGATCACAGGGCAAGCCAGAAGAAGACCACAGACCAGGGCCAACTTTAGATAAAAAAAAACCCCTCTTGATATGAAGTGAAAATAAGAGACGTTCCATCCGGCAACACTTCAGTAAGAGGTTTGAAAAACCATGTTCCGATGGGACGAATGACCATATAGGAGAGGCAGAACCCGATAAAGACAGCTACGAAAGAGATTATCAGGCAACTACGCAACTCTCTTAGGTGTTCCGTCAGAACCTGCTTTTCAAATTTTTCACTTCCGCTTATAGTACTCATGAAGATGATTTAATATATCAGTTAGGGTTTCAATTTATGAAAGACAAACTCATTACCACTTACAACACTATTTTGCAATGAGCCAGACCACAAACTCCCGGCCTCCCTGGTATGTTTATATCGTGCAATGCAAAGACTTCACGCTTTACACAGGTATCACAACAAACCTCAGCAGGAGACTGCAGGAACATAACTCCCCAAAGCAGGGGGCACGATATACCCGCCCCCGCCAACCGGTAGAACTGGTTTATCGCGAAGCTGCACAATCTCGTTCTGCAGCTGCCAGCCGTGAATACCAGATCAAACAACTCACATCAGAAAAAAAAAACAGCTCATAGCAAACTCATTTCCAGAGGAATCTCTAGCCCAAACACCTGCTACCCCCTGATTTTCTCAGAAACCGCCTTTGTCAACTTGAGCACTCGTCGAGCCTGACTGGCAGAAATTGTTCCGGTTCCGCAACTTGGGGTGATTAATGTCTGTTCATAGACACTTTCTTCAGGAATACCCAGAGCAACAAGTTGCTTCGTCTGGCTCTGCCATTTCTCTGTAAGAGATTCAACCGTTTCAGAATCGACAAATTCGGGTGCTGTCGGAATAATTCCGGTTGCCAGTATCCCGCCTTTTCGAAAAAATGATTTCAAATGCTCCCCATAAAGAATGAGCTTATCAAAGTAGGAATAGGCATCGTAACTGACTATATCCACGCCTGATTCAAAAATAACGGACCACTCGGTATTGGCGCATACATGAACACCGTTAAGACCGTTTTCTGAACGAACTGCCTCAAACACTTCAGATAAACAGGAGATGATATCATCATCGGTAATTGTAATAAACGCTGAAGAACCCACCCCGGCAAGTCCGGGTTCATCAAAAAACATAATTGTCCGATCACAATGAGCAGCCATTTTGCTGATCTGCCATTTTGCCTTCATCGCCAGGTGTTTAATTGCAGTATCACGCAACTGATCATTATAAAATATCGCTCTGCCGGCCTGGTCGACAAGTCCGGTACAAAATGTGACCGGACCTGTAATCTGCCCTTTTAATGCAACAAGATCACCCTTTTTCTCTTCGGCAAGTTGTAAGAATTCGTAAAACCCGTTAGCCACATCCCGGGAAAGGACAAATCTAGACTGGTCAATTTCAGCTCCACCTTCGGACACCATTATATACTCTTCATAAAAGGCAAGGAGCTCCTCATCAAACCCTTCCTTCTCTGTATCGATAAATAATTTCCCATCACTCTCAGTAACTCCGGGAAGCCCCGGAATAAACTGTCGAATCATCCCCTCCTCCTTCAATACGGGTAGTTGGGGCCAGATAGGGATCTGAGGCGTGTAGTCAAATATTAACTCAGCTGCTTCCCGGTGGTTGTCGGAAGGTAGACTGCCAATAAGCAAAGGCAGGCAGTTTGGCTTGAATGGAAACACTCTAATCACCTTTAAAATTTGTTGAATTGTTAAATCATTGATGGTCTCGTTAAAAGATCACTCGATGTCTACGCTTATCGGA
>DEIL01000291.1:5949-22810 GCA_002352445.1 Desulfobulbaceae bacterium UBA2775 | reverse complement strand
TCCGAGGTGTAGTGTTTTTGACAGACACTTGGCTATACATGTGGTATGCCAAATGTCTTTCAAAAACTTACAACGAAGGAGATCGGATTTTTTACGACGCCATCAACATTAATAACCATAACAAAGTAGAGAGAGTAATATCAAAACTGATATTGTCACTCTTATTACTATCGACTCATTAATTGCCCAACACCCTTCTCTAAACCGTCCAGGGAGAGTTCAAACATGGGGAAAATATTTTGAATTACATCAATGGTACGGGTATAACCCCAGTTTCTTTCTGGAATGGGATTCAGCCATATCCCGTGATTAAATGTATCCGCGAGATATTTCAGCCTTTCAATGCTCGGTTTCCCGCTTCTTTCCATCGCATAAATCGAGCCATCCGCTGCCATCAATTCATAGGGTGCCATCGAGGCATCACCGACTATAATCAGACGGGTTTCAGGATCAAGTCGTATAAATTGATCTATTTTTACCGGTTTGCTGTATCGGGCAGGATCCTCCCAGAGATAGTCATAAATAGTGTTATGAAAAAAATAGGTTTTAAGATCTTTAAACTGTGATTTTGAATAGTTGAATAGAGTCTGCACAATATGAACATAAGGTTCCATCGACCAACCGCCATTATCTATGGCCAAAATAATTTTCAGCCGATCAACAATTCCCCTTTCAAAAACCAGCTCAATTTCACCACCGTTTTTCATAGTCTGATATATAGAGGCATCGACATTGATCTGATCTCTTGCCCCTTTTGGTACAAGATTCCGCAGTCTCTTCAGCGCTTCCCCGATAGAATTCTGTGTGAGAGGCCCCTCTGTTGAATAGTCCTTATATCTACGCTCAGCAGCCACCTGGACAGCACTCTGGTTGCGTGATTTCCCTCCGACACGCATGCCGCCGGGATGATAACCCGAATGACCCACAGGAGAAGTCCCGCCTGTACCAATCCACTTCGAACCGCCATCATGCCTCCCCTGTTGATCCTTCAGTCGCTCTTTGAAATACTCGAGCAACTCCCCGGGGGACATTGCACTCAGTTTTTTCTCATCGACCCCCAGACTGTCAGCAATGGATTTCGGGTTTTGAAGCCACTCCTGCAACATGCTGTTGGCCAGGAAATCAAACTCAAAGTCATCAGCCTCAGGTAATTTCATCCCTTGAAAAACATGAGCAAAAACCTGATCATAAAGATCAAAATATCGTTCACTTTTCACCAGAACTGTACGGGCAACAATATAAAAATCATCCAGGGAATTAGCAAGCCCGTCATTTATGGCCCTGTGAAGAGTGAGAAAAGAAGTCGGACTTACAACTATGCCAACCTCTTTCAATTTATAAAAAAAATCAATAAACATGATCTATCCGACGACCCCTTCATCCTTTGAAAAAAAGCTTTTTCAGCCCAACACTGGTTGCTCTCTGGTAATCCCCACTCTTTTTAAAAAGTACTCCGAGATAAGGGATTTCTTTATGCAGCATATCGCCATGCTTAAAATCCGGGTCCACGAGAAGCGCTCTGATCCAATTTATCAGTTCCCTTGTTGCCGGTTTTTTCTCAATACCGTCCATATTCCTCAATTCGTAAAATGTATTCACCGCATTTTCTGCCAGCTTCCTGTTTAATTCAGGAAAATGGACATTAATAATATTCCGCATCATTTTAGGATCGGGGAAGGCAATATGGTGAAAATTGCACCGACCAAGAAAAGGATCAGACAGATCCTTTTTTGCATTTGAGGTAATGATAAACACAGGTCTCTGTTTTGCGTTCACCACCTCATCAGTCTCAATGATATCAAACTGCATCTGATCCAGTACATCAAGCATATCATCCTGGAATTCTGATTCGGCCTTATCAATCTCATCAATCAAGAGGACAACCCGACTATCGCTGGTAAAGGCCTGACCTATTTTCCCCATCTTGATATAAGCGTCGATATCACTCACATCACGACCTGAATCACCAAACCTGCTGTCATTTAAGCGAGTAAGGGTATCATATTGATAGAGTGCCTCAACCAGTTTCATACTGGATTTGACATTGAGTACTATAAGCGGCATCCGGAGTGTATCTGCAATCGCATGGGCCAGCATAGTTTTTCCTGTTCCCGGCTCTCCTTTAAGGAGTAAAGGCATCTCTAGAGCTATCGATATATTTACAATTTTGGCCAGTTCCTGATCCAAAACATATTCAGCAGCACCGCCGAACTGATTTGATTCCATAATTTTCCTCAAGATATCATAGGGTATGATTCATCTAAGCACAAAAAATATTCTCTCCACATCCCGACAAGATATAAGTATTTACAGAATATTGCACAAAAAAACTGCTGCAGCTAAGGCCACCTTGCTCCTGAAATTACCATAACAGCAGATCACAAAGAAATTTCATCTCGTTTAATCAGCAAAAATCTATCTTTCTCAAATAGATACTCGACGTCTAATAAAAAAAACTGTATATTCACCGATGATTTCTCTACAAATGCGATAGTTGAGCGGTAATCACTGCTGTGATAATTTCTACGTTTTGCCCAAAGCTTTCTGTCGTACAATAGGGTGAACGCCGTTCTTGTTAAATAGCTGAAGGTATTAGAGTAAAAGAGGAAATAAGCATCGATCATGGTTGTGAGCTATTGTTCAAATTTATAGTTTGCCAGGCGTGAATTGATATTTCAAAAATTATTCCACTGTTTGGAAAAAGGAACTGAGGGTATAAAGATTAAATTATGACTATCAATATACTGTTAGGTTTGGCACTTATTATCTGCCTTGTTGGTTTATTTTTTCGTTTTTCAATCTGGTTTTCTCAAGGATTACAACCATCCCCGGCGCCGGTAACTGCCGGCCAGAGATTTTCAACTGCGATCGGAGCCGTTCTGGCAGCTTTATTCAGTTCCAAAGCTGTTCTTATTGTTAAATCCTTTTTTGTCGACCTGCTCTTCCAGAAGCGAATATTTGATAAAAGCTACCTCCGCTGGACTGCCCATACCCTTATTTTTTTCGGATTTATCATGCTTTTTCTTATGCATGCCCTGGATTCCGTCGTCACTGCAAACTTTTTCAGCGATTACGAGCCCACCCTCAACCCCTATCTCTTTTTACGGAATCTGTTCGGGGTGATGGTTCTTGCAGGACTAGGTATTGCTGTTTTCAGAAGAATTACGCTTAAACCGCAAAGATTAAAAACCAACCCCGCTGACTGGGCGGCACTGATTTTTATTGCAGTAATCATCTTCTCCGGCATGCTGCTGGAAGGTTCCAAGATATCTTCTTATACCACCTATCAGAACATGATTGAGGAGTACGGCTCCTTTGATGAAGAGGAGACAAAGGCTCTTGAGGCATACTGGGTACAGGAAAATGGTCTGGTTTCCCCCCGTATGAAGAAACCACAACCGAGTGAACTGGTTGCTTCAGGAATGGAAGTCAACAGCGACAGCTGTATGGAATGCCATGCCCCAAACAGCTCCGCTTTTGCCAGCTTTGCAGTAAAAGGTGTAACACGCCCTATATCTGCAATATTTGGAGATGCCACTGCAGTAAACCTGTTCTGGTTTCTGCATATAGCTGCATGTTTTTCTTTTCTCGCCTGGCTGCCGTTCAGTAAAATGTTTCACATGGTGTCAGCCCCTGTCAGCCTTCTCATCAAAGGGGTTATTGGAGAAGACAACAAACAAGCACCGGCAAACCAGCTTACCCATCAGATGATAGGGTTGTCTGCCTGCACCCATTGCGGCTCCTGCTCTCTTGAATGCTCTTCAAACATGTTTTTTGAATCTTTCCAGAATGATTTTATTCTGCCCTCTGAAAAGGTTCAGTATCTGAGAGATTTTGCTGCAGGCAAGGTAACCGACGAAGCCGACTTGAAACGTCTGCAGGAAGGGCTCTATGTATGTACAAGTTGTGACCGGTGTACAAGCGTATGCCCGTCCGGAATTAACCTTAAAGATATATTTGTCGCCGCCAGGTACAGTCTTCTTGAGAAGGGCATCCCCGAAACCTCGATGCTGAGTCACTTTTCTTTTCCTCTTGCGCTTGCTCAGAATTTTGCCGGAGATCATCTTAAGGCACTTAAAACAGTTACTGACCTTTTCAAGAAGAGCTTTAAACAGCTCTCGGATGTCAGTCTGCCGATGACTCTCTCTAGAAAGCAGGGTGTAGACAATAACAGTTTCAAAGGCTGTTTCTCCTGTCAACGCTGTACAAATATCTGTCCTGTTGTGCGCAGTTTCGATAATCCGACAGAATCGCTGGGCCTACTCCCACATCAAATTATGTTCAGTCTGGGAATCGGCAATACAGAACTTGCCATGGGTTCCAAAATGATCTGGAGCTGTTCAACCTGTTATTTATGCCAGGAACACTGTCCTAATGAAGTTGAATTATGTGACATTTTCTATAGTTTGAAAAATGATGCCATTAATAAAATAGAGGCAGGAGCTAACGCATGAAATACGCATTTTTCCAGGGCTGCAATATCCCTATCCGTATAGAGCAATACGCCAATGCAACCGAGGCAGTACTCAATAAATTTGGAGTTGAGCTGCAAGTGATACCGGAATTTAACTGCTGTGGCTATCCTGTCCGCAATGTTGATGAAAAAGCTTATATCCTGCCTTCCGTCAGAAACATGGCTATCGCAGAGAGAGCAGGGCTTGATATACTGGTCATCTG
Source organism: Desulfobulbaceae bacterium UBA2775 (assembly GCA_002352445.1). Lineage (GTDB taxonomy): Bacteria > Desulfobacterota > Desulfobulbia > Desulfobulbales > Desulfocapsaceae > Desulfomarina. Next base: position 18,133 of record DEIL01000291.1, on the reverse strand, counting down.
TAATTGCTGTTTTGCCAGCCTTCAAAAAGCCCGACATGTGCTGGACAGTGATAAAGAGCTCAAGGACGAGCTTAATGCTGTCCTGGCAAGCGAGAACCTGCAATACAAAGGAACAGTACAGATAAAGCACTATTTGACAGTATTACACGAAGATATTGGCACCGAGCAAATCAAATCCAAACTGGTCAATAAATTTAAAGACCTTAAGATCTCGGTAATACACGGATGTCATATACTTCGTCCACGTGAAATCACTAAATTTGATGACTCGTTTGTTCCTGCCATAACAGAAGAACTCATGCAGACAGCCGGGGCCACCAGTCTTGACTGGCAGGGAAAGCTGGAATGCTGTGGTGCTGCATTGGCAGGTATCAACGATGAACTCTCTCAGATCCTGTTGAAAGATAAGATTAGGGGAGCACTCAGTGCCGGTGCCGAGTATATCACTCCTATATGCTCCTACTGTCATCTTCAGTTTGATACCGCCCAAAAAAATCTTCCTCAGGGCAACGAGACAAACAAGCTTCTTCCGGTTCTTCTCTACCCCCAACTTCTAGGCCTATGTCTTGGAATAGACGAGAAAACACTTGGAATTGTGCAGAACAGTACTATCGAATCTGATGATATTGAGCGCCTTAAATCACTACTCGGCCCTCCTGTTGAAGAAAAAAAGAGACGAAAGAAGAAAAAGGTAGCTGCATAAAAAATTGTTCGCCTGTTGTACGTCGACTACAGAACCACCTCAACTTTGATAGGATGAGGTGGTTTTTTCTTTCCATTCTCCAGAGGATGCTTACTATTCATGAACCTGAGGACTATTCCCTATAAATGAACATCATTCGGAGAAATTTATGAGTAAAGTTATAGCATTTGCAGGAAAAGGCGGGGTCGGTAAAACTACTGTCGCGACCCTTGTCATTCGAAATATGGCAGCGTCAAATAAAGGACCAATACTTGCGGTTGATGCCGACCCAAACAGTAATCTTGGAGAAACAATGGGACTTGAAGTCCCCAGCACCATTGGCGATATCCGAGAAAACTATATGAAAGATCCTCAAGGCATTCCTTCCGGAATGGACAAAATCAACTATCTCGAAACACTTGTGGAGCAGGCTCTTATCGAAAAACCGGAATTTGACCTCCTGGTGATGGGCAGACAGGAGGGACAGGGATGTTACTGTATGGTCAACAATATCCTCAATAAATTTACAGAAAAACTTGGCGGTCATTACAAATACATGGTGGTCGATAACGAAGCCGGCATGGAACACCTGAGCCGACGTACAAGTGGCAAGGTGGACATACTTTTTCTGGTAACCGACTATTCTCTCAGAGGTTTAAGAGCCCTGCGTAGAATTCACGCTATGCTTGAAGGACTGAATCTCGATGTCAAAGAACTGGGGATTGTTGTTACACGCGCCCCTGAAAAACTGAGTGACGCCTTTCTAAATGAAGTTGAAGAAATTGGTGTACCAATCGTTGGCACCATTCCCGATGATCCCGCACTGCTCGAATTCGACATGGAAAGAAAATCACTCCTTGATCTACCGGATTCTTCCTCATCGGTTCTTGCGGTTGAGAAGCTGATGGATACACACTGCCCTGCTTAGGGGCTGTAAAAAAATCCACAGCTGGCGAGGACGTTTGACAATACCCCTTCGAATCCCGACTACATCACTTTCATGCTTCGTTGTGAAATTTATTTCATGGGTGTTAGTTCGATAAAGAAAAGAACGGGAAGAATCATTCTTCCCGTTTCTCTTGCAGCTATTGTCTTTCAGTACCTCCTTCCCCCCGCCGTTAAAGTCTGTTCCTTCCTGTAAAGCTTTTCCTTTTTTGACCTATATCAAGGATCAACATTCACTCAAAGAGTATACTTTTAATAAGATCATCATTACCGTGTATCGAAGAAACGAAGACACATCATAATTAAGATGGCGTCGTAAAAAGTTTGATATACAGGTAAGCGTAGACTCCGAGGCGCGGTGTTTTTATCAGCACCGTAGATCAGACTTTTTACGACGCCATCAATTAATATAAGGGAGAATTTCCATGAAATGCCCGGGCCAGGATATGCAATACTGGACAGATAATGCGATATTTAATGTTGACTGTCCAAAGTGCGGTCAGTTAGTTGAATTCTACAAGGATGACACCAGCAGAAAATGTAGTCACTGTGACCATCGTTTTGTAAATCCCAAGATGGATTTTGGCTGTGCCGCGTATTGTCAATTTGCTGAACAATGTCTCGGAACGTTACCCGAGGAATTTCAGGGAGTGCAGGATAGTTTGCTCAAAGATAAGGTTGCGGTAGAGATGAAACGACACTATAAAACTGATTTCAAACGTATAAGTCGAGCTATGAAAATTGCGCGGCATGCCGAAAATATAGGCAAGTCCGAGGGTGGAAATCTGGCAGCAATCCTCTGCGCTGCATACCTTAACGGAATCGGAATCTCAACGGCTGAAACTATTCTAAAAAAATTATCGGCCGATGAGACAATGATAAGTGAAGTATGTGAATTACTTGCCCAACACGAAAAAAGTGAAACGCCTTCTTCCGTTGAATCAAAAATCATCCACGACGCTGTTCTCCTCCAGGATATTCAAGAAAACAATCCAGAGAAGACAAAGGAAAAAGATATCGTATCTGCAGAGCAACTCTTTACCTCATCTGCCAGAAATTTGGTTGCAGAATTTGCCTGATAACTGCCATATGAATAATCATTTTTACTGGAGGGGATAATCCCCTCCCAGTCCCCCTTCAGAGCAACCCCGCTTATTTTCTCTTTCTTTTCTCCTTCATTCCTTGTCTCTTCCCCCAATTTATTATAAAATCAAGCAAATACAGACCAGAGAAAAAGAGTGCGACCAGCTCTTCACTCTTTCACCCAGAAGGCTGTCCAAGAATAATCATTTTTTCTCAAATCGAGGTTTGTCAGAAAAATAAGCACAGCTATACGGTTGATATTGCGAGCATTAATTTTATGATAATAACGAAGAGTTGGGGTGAAATGCATTCTCGGACAAGCTCCCAGGATCCATTCTTCTCTATTTTAACTCAAACCAGGTGGCTATGGCATCGATACTCGTAGTTGATGATGAACGCAGCATGAGAGACTTCCTGAAAATTCTTCTGGAAAAAGAAGGGAATGATGTTGTTACTGCAGAAAACGGCAAAGCTGCACTTGATGCGATCAAGAAATACGCGTTTGATGCTGTTGTCACTGACATCCGCATGCCTGGAATGACCGGCATTGAACTCCTTGAAAAAATAAAAGGAGATCTACCCGATCTGCCGGTCATCATGATTACAGCCTTTGCTTCTCCTGATGATGCCGTTCTGGCAATGAAAAATGATGCATTTGATTACATCAGCAAACCATTCAATGTTGACGAAATAAAATCAGTCATCGAATCCGCCACCAGTAAAAGCCGAAAAACACCGCAAACAGTGCAACCGTCCGAATCATTTCCTGGAATTATCGGACAAAGTAGAGAGATGCTCAGAATCTTCGACATGGTAAAACGGGTTGCGCCAACCCCGGCTAATGTACTCATCTATGGTGAATCCGGCACAGGCAAGGAACTGGTAGCCAGGGCTATTCACGATCATAGCAGGGTAGCCGATGAAGCCTTTGTCCCAATCACCTGCAGTGCCATCCCGGAAGACCTGATGGAAAGTGAATTGTTCGGTCATGTCAAAGGCTCTTTTACAGGCGCCATTCATGATAAACCCGGACTGTTTAATGAGGCGGACAACGGGACAGTCTTTCTCGATGAAATTGGTGAACTCACACCAATTATACAGACAAAACTCCTGCGAGTGCTTCAGGAACGAGAAATAAAACCGGTGGGCGGCACTCGTATACAGCACATAAGAATTCGAATTATTGCAGCAACCAACAAAATTCTCGAAGAAGAAATAGCCGCTGGGAGGTTCAGAGAAGATCTCTTTTATCGATTAGCAGTTGTTCCTCTCCGGGTTCCTCCCTTACGTGAAAGAAAGGGTGATGTCCCCCTCCTGGTTGACCATTTTTTAAAGAAATACTCCAAGCTGCTGGATAAAGAAATACAGGAGATATCTTCATATGCACTCGAAGTTCTGATGAATTATGACTTTCCGGGAAACGTCCGCGAACTTGAGAATATCATTGAACGTGGTGTCGCCTTGGAAAATTCCAATATTATCCTGCCGGAGAGCCTGACCCTCTATGGAGCTAACAAGGAAGACCATGGAGCAGATCAATTGACCACCCAGGCCCAGCCTCTTTTTCAGACTGTAGTCAGCGAGGAGGAACTGTACGATCTGGGAATCGAACATATTCTGACCAACCTGGAAAAACGTCTTATCATGCACACCCTGGAAAAAACTGATAATTCAAAAATGCGCGCAGCAGAACTTCTGCAGATCAGCTTCCGCTCCCTTCGTTATAAAATTAAAAAATATGATATAAATTAGTGCCAATGGATCTGAAATCATTGACTGACCGTGCACAGCAGACGATCAATATAGAACAGAATCTGCGAGCCCGCCTACTCTGGATGCTGCTCCTGCGTGTCATCCTCTACACACTTTTACTGGGCATCAGTTTTATTTTTCAGGGAGAACAGTTTGATATCATAGTGCTGCCTTCGAACCTTCTGGTTCTGCTTCTTTTCTCCATCTATCTGATCACCATTTTTTTCGCATTTTTCCTTCTTATTTTCTTAGGTAATTTGCGAAAGTTCGGGTTTATTCAAATACTGCTTGATACCTTCTTTGTCACAGCTCTGGTCTTTTTTTCAGGGTCATCCAACTCAATTTTTACTTCTGTCTATTTTTTTCCTATCATTGCCGGAGGACTGATTCTTCCAAAAAAAGGGGGGCTGCTTGCTGCAGCTGCATCAAGCCTGCAGTATGGTTTCCTGCTGGCACTGGAGCTGTATGGCTTCTATCCCAGCTATGTACTGGAATTTATCTTTTTCGCACCAAGATCCACCGCAGTGATTATCAATCATTTTGCTATACATGGTTTAACCTTTTTTCTAGCTGCAGCATTAAGCACAATTTTTGGGACACGGCTCAGCACCACAGAGCACGCACTAAACGTCTCGATAAAAAAATTTGACCACCTGACCACACTTTACAAACAGATCTTCGATAATATCACCACTGGCATACTGACGATTGACAAGCACCATATCATTACCTCAGCAAATAATGCCATTGAGACAATAACAGGACGTCCCGCTATTACCATGATAGGAGAAGAACTCAGCTCTCTCTTCCCGCATTTAGATCTTTCCAGACCCAACCTCAGGCTGACAACCAATTTCACCAAAGCTGACGGGGAGGCAATTCGCATAGGCTATGCTCATATAGCCGTTGAGCATACAGCCGAAACCGTCTCTTCGAAGGATTCACTGCAAAAAATAATCACTCTACGTGATATCAGCGACATTGAGAAACTGGAAAAACAGGTGCGGCAAACAGAAAAACTGGCCGCCATCGGTATGATGAGTGCTTCCATTTCCCACGACTTTCGCAATCCTCTCGCTGCAATATCAGGCTCCGCTCAGCTTTTGGCAAACGACTTCAAAGCTGTTGATCCAGGCAATAACACCAGTTATAAGCTTACCAATATTATTCTCAGGGAGTCGACCAGACTCATTGACACAATTGGTGATTTTTTAAAATTCTCACGACCGGAACATGCAAACAGAAAATGGTTTTCCCTTCAAAACTGTCTTGATGAAGTACTGCAGGTATGCCAGGCAGATCCAACCTGGCCGCCAACCTGCGAAATCAGAGTAACCATAGAGAAAACATTAGACATCTGGGCAGATGAGAAACTGATGTTTACTGCCTTCATTCATCTCATTCACAATGGTCTCGCCTTTTGTCCAAAAGGCGAAGAACAGATCGCAATAACGGCTTATGAGATAGAGACTGATGCAGACGGTGAGGTGGTGAAAATATTAATAACTGACAATGGACCAGGGATCCCGAAAAGCGAACGTGAGGAACAGATCTTTGAACCATTCTTTACATCCAGAGCCGATGGTACAGGGTTAGGATTGGCTATAGTTAAGCAGACTGTCAGTGCACATCAGGGATCGATAAGGGTTGAAGACGCAGAAACAGGCGGCGCACTTTTTATTCTCACCCTGCCCCTCCCAAACCAACCGGAATAAATCGTCACTATTCCACCAAAACAGTGATAAATTTCACTTCTACCTGACAACCTTCTATTCCTGCTCTTTCCAGACCCTGGCACCAAGTCCCGTCAGTTTCCCGACAAGATCATCGTACCCCCGTTCCAGATGGTAAATACGGGTGATTTCGGTTCTGCCGGATGCAGCAAGACCGGCAATAACGAGTGAAGAACTGGCTCTTAAATCAGTTGCCATAACAGGCGCACCGCTTAAACCTTGCATCCCTTTACCAGTCACAACAGCATTGTGACCATCAACTTTAATGTCTGCACCCATTCTTTTTAGCTCAGCCACATGCATGAAACGATTTTCAAAAATGGTTTCGTTGATCATACTGATACCCGACCCAATAGCCATAAGCGCCATAAACTGGGCCTGAAGATCCGTAGGATACCCCGGGTAAGGCATAGTTTTTATATCGACACTTTGTAACCTTTTAGTAACAGAATTGATACGTTCCGGCCAGCCGACAGTAACTGTGTCCTCAGTTTCCGTCACCGCCAATCCGGTAGCACGCAACTTTTCAAGAAGAGAAGGAAGATGGCCTGGAATACAGTGCGTCACTGTTCCGCTGCCTCCTGTGGCTGCAATTGCAATAAGGTAGGTGCCAGCCTCAATACGATCGGGGATAATTTTACAATCTGCAGGATGAAGTGTTTTCACCCCTTGAATTGTAAGTTTGTCACTCTCCTTCCCTTCGATTATTGCCCCCATCCCGTTGAGCATATCCACAAGATTACCGATCTCCGGTTCACGGGCAGCGTTTTTTAATACTGTAGTTCCCTCCGCAAGGACAGCAGCCATCAGAATATTTTCTGTAGCTGTTACTGAAGGAATATCAAAGTAGATCACATTGCCTTGAAGAGGGGTGTTTCTTTCTGCATCCACATAACCATTTTCAAGCTTGCAGGAAACTCCAAGAGCCTTCAATCCCATGATATGAAAATTAATTGGTCTGGCACCAATTGCACACCCTCCGGGCAGAGATACTTTTGCCCTGCCAAGGCGGGCGACCAGTGGCCCAAGCACCAGAACAGAAGCCCTCATAGTCTTTACAAGATCATATGAAGCCTCGGCATGGATCAGATTAGTACTATCCAGAGTAACAACATCTCCCTTTCGTTCACTGGTGACCCCAAGTTCACCCATCAGTCTGATAAAAGTGCGGGTATCTCTGAGATCGGGTACATTGCGAAGAGTATGTTTGCCGGGAGCCAGAAGAGTTGCTGCAATTAGCGGTAAGGCGGCATTTTTGGCGCCGCTGATTCTCACTTCACCCGAGAGCGGTCTACCTCCTTCAACAATCAGTTTTTCCATACCATATCTCCTTTAATATATTTCATTCTACCAGCATGGCATGTAGTACCCGATCACGGCCAGCATAATCAATCAGTATTTCAACCAGACTAAAATCAGGAAGACCTGTAACACTCTTTTCAAAAAGGCGGCGTACCTCCCGCCCTTGATCTGCACCTATTTCGATAAAAATCTCACCTCCCGGTTTAAGCATTGAGGGAAGTATCTTGCGTATTTTCAAAATCAGATCCAAACCTCTCTCTCCTCCATCCAGGGCAAGACGCGGTTCAAAACGGGCCACTTCCGGTTCCAGACTGTTATCCACATCGAACCGACTCACATAGGGAGGATTGGAAACAATGAGTGAAAATATCTTATTCTGCAATAGACAGGAAAACAGATCGCCCTGAATAAAATCAACCCCGGACAGAACACCATGTCGACGGCCGTTTAATTGAGCTACACGGAGCGCACTCGCAGAAATATCGATAGCGGTGACTCTTTCTCCTGTCTCTTTAGCAAGAACAACTGCAATCACGCCGCTGCCGGAACAAAGATCTAAAATATTTCCGGAACTGAGATTATTTTTTTTAGCTAGAGAGAGTGCCCTGTCGATCAAAAACTCAGTCTCGGGACGGGGGATAAGAACATCGGGAGTAACATAAAATTGCAGGGACCAGAATTCACACTGCCCTAGAATATAACCAACAGGCTCTCTTTTCTGACGCCGATCAATGCATTGCCGATACTGCTCCTGCCTGGTTGCATCTACCTCGGATTCCGCCAGAAGAAAGACTTCGGTTCTGCTCTTGCCCAGGCAGTTTTCAAGAAGCAGGCGTGCATCAGTGGAAGCCTCCACCACACCCGATTGTTCGAGTTCCATTATGCCGAACTTCAACAGTTCTTTTACACGCATCAAATATAACCCGAACAAATCGGATTTTTTAGAATGCTTTCAAAACGATGACACCCCATCGCTGTTTTGAAAGTACTAAGAAAATTATTGAATTTCTTTTAATTTCTCAGCCTGATCATGGGCAATGAGAGGGAAAATAACCTCTTCAAGCTTGCCACTGACAATTGCTTCCAGCTTATAGAGGGTAAGATTTATTCTATGGTCTGTCATACGCCCCTGGGGAAAATTATAGGTACGTATCCTCTCACTCCGATCGCCACTTCCAACCTGACTCTTTCTATCCTGGGATATTTTGTCATGGTGTTCCTTTTCCATCTGGTCGAGCAATCGTGCCCGGAGAACAGTTAAAGCCTTTGCCTTATTCTTATGCTGGGATTTTTCATCCTGACATATGACCACCAGTCCGGTTGGCAAATGGGTTATTCGAATAGCAGAGTCCGTTGTGTTAACTGATTGCCCACCCGGCCCCGATGACCTGAAGACATCGATTTTCAAGTCGTTCATATCGATATTCAGCTCAACCTCATCTGCCTCAGGCAAAATGGCAACTGTTACAGCAGAGGTATGTATCCGTCCCTGGGTTTCAGTCTCCGGTACTCTCTGTACCCGATGAACCCCACTTTCAAATTTGAGCTTGGAATATACCTTGTCGCCACTGATCAGGGCAATAATTTCCTTAAATCCTCCGATTCCAAGAGGACTGGAACTTATCGTTTCAACACGCCATCCCATACTCTCAGCAAAACGACTGTACATCCGAAAAAGGTCGCCGACAAAGAGGGCAGCTTCATCTCCGCCCGTCCCTGCACGGATTTCCAGAAAAGTGTTCTTATCATCATTGGGATCCCGGGGAAGGAGGATGAACTTGATTTCCTCATCCAGTTTCTTCTCCTTTGTCTCCAACTCCTCAATCTCCACCCTGGCAAGTTCTTTGAATTCCGGATCCTCATCATCGTCATGGAGTAAAGCTTTGCTCTCTTCAATCTCCTGCTGCACCTGCCTGAAGCTCGAATACACAGTGTTCAGTTTTGTCAGATGGGCGTGTTCCTTGACTACTTTCCGAAACTCTTTTTGATTAGTTACCAGTTCGGGGTCAGACAGTCTGCCTTCAAGTTGAGAGATCTTATCTTCCAGATCTGCAAATTTATCAAACATAGGAATTCAACCAGGAATAAGAACCTCGAAAAAAAAGTCCACAACCATGAAAACCACCGTTGTGGACAGAAGAAAACTCAACTTTTATGTCGAAAGGATTCGGATAAAGCCAGTATTAGCTCCGATAAACAGGATAGGCACCTTGACGAAATTCTATTTTTTAAAAAAAGAATTCTAAGATACTGAATTATCGGGACTAACTTTTATCTTTATCAGCAAAATGTTTTGCGTAACGTTTTTGGAATTTTTCAATGCGCCCCGCAGTATCCACTAGCTTTTGTTTGCCGGTAAAGAAGGGATGACAGGCTGAACAAATTTCAACTTTCATCTCATCTATAACAGAACCCAGCTCGACCTCGTTGCCACAGGCGCACGTTGCCAATATTTTATGATATTCCGGATGTATGCCACTTTTCATATCTTTTTTCCTCCCACATATCTTTAATGCGGTATTGAACTTAGAATTGCATTCTTCAAGTTTCTATTTGGTTTATATGAAAGTCATGTCGCTCCCAGGACAAGGTGGGATTCGGAGGAGTGTTGACATAACAGGTAAGCGAGCCTGCAAATCTCCGATCCACAGCCTGCGAGGACGTTTGGCAACANNCAACACTCCTCCGAATCCCGGCTAGATAACTTTCATGCTTTGTTGTGAAATTCATTTCATGGGCGTCAGTGCATTACTCCATAAAAACTGTAATAAAAAACAAAGAGAACATAATAACCAACAACCATTTTTTTTCAATAAAAATCAGACAAACATATTTGATGTTTATCCGCAAGACACCTGCGCCGCTGAAGAAGAGGGCGTCGAAGAGGTGTCATCGTTGTTAACCATTCATTGAATCAAGAAAATCTGCATTGGTCTTCTGATGTTTCAACTTATCGCGGAGGAAGTCCATACAGTCAGCAGGATTCATGGTGTTGAGCAGTTTTCTCAAGATCCAGATTCTATTGAGTGCGTCTTTCTTAATCAACAGGTCCTCTTTTCTGGTTCCGGATCGTTTGATATCAATGGCAGGAAAAATCCGCTTATCAGCCATTTTACGATCCAAAATCAGTTCTGCATTACCAGTACCCTTAAACTCCTCAAAGATGACCTCATCCATACGGCTGCCTGTTTCGATTAATGCAGTGGCCATAATGGTCAGGCTCCCTCCTTCCTCTATGTTGCGTGCGGCGCCAAAGAATCGTTTCGGCCGATGCAGTGCATTTGCCTCAACACCTCCGGAAAGAATCTTGCCACTGGCAGGGGTTACAGTGTTATATGCACGAGCCAGACGAGTTATACTGTCAAGAAGTATGACCACATCTTTCTTATGTTCAACCAGTCTCTTTGCTTTCTCAATAACCATCTCGGCAACTTGGATATGCCGCTGGGGAGGTTCATCAAAGGTGGAACTGACAACCTCTGCCGCCTTAACAGTTCTGGCCATCTCTGTAACTTCTTCGGGACGTTCATCTATAAGCAGTACTATAAGATACACTTCCTTATGATTTCTCACTATCGAATTGGCAATCTTCTGCATCAGGACGGTCTTCCCGGTTCTGGGAGGCGCCACAATAAGCCCGCGTTGTCCTTTTCCCATAGGAGCAAACATGTCCATAATGCGCATGGCATAATTGTCAGGCTGCCACTCAAGAGAAAACGCTTCATTAGGATGAAGCGGGGTCAGGTTCCCAAAGAGTGTCTTCTGCTTGGCAGCCTCAGGTGGATCATAATTAACACTCTCAACTTTGAGAAGAGCAAAATATCTTTCCCCATCTTTTGGTGCCCTTACAAGACCGTCAATCGTATCACCCGTACGAAGATTGAGCCGGCGAATTTGGGATGGTGATACATAAATATCATCAGGACCCGGCAGATAATTGTAATCGGGAGCCCGGAGGAACCCGAAACCATCGGGCAGAATTTCCAAAACACCACTCCCTCGCATCTTTCCATCTTTATCGGACTGGGCTTTGATTATTGCAAAAATGAGCTCCTGTTTCCGCAGTGAACTGTAACCTTCTACTTTTAAATCTCTACCACGCTTTACAAGTTCACCGATTTTCATCAGTTTCAATTCCGCCAGATTCATTAATCTACTTCTCCTTTAGGGGGTTATTGGCAGGATAAAGACATTCCATTATTTGCATCTCTTATTTATCATTCAGATCAGACAACACAGTGAAATAGAAGAGTGATTTTGATTCCACTGGCCATAACAGGATTTGACAGTTCAGCTCGGTAAATTGCAAAGAATGTGCGTCCCGGGTAAGATGCTTGTGGTGCCTAGATAAATAATTTTGTAACCCAGCTGTCCTCTTTATCGGGGTTAGGTAGAAACAGGATAACTATTGTGGTGTATGTAAAAAACTAGACCTTTTGTATTTTCAGAAGACATCAAAATGGATGTAATTATTACAGACAGGATATTTTATACAGGATTCAAAATTTGATTCGATAAAGACAAGAATTGAATTTTATTTTACAATATCCCTTATACGTACTCACTCACAGACTGTCAAGCTTTTTAAGACCGGAACGAGTGGTTTCACACTCTTTCTTTGACTAGCGCCTGTCCATAAATAGCCTTTTCACCCTAATTAATCGGGACGAACAGAGCATAAACTCTG